>PKXS01000041.1 GCA_003132425.1 Gammaproteobacteria bacterium
AGCGGCGGCGCGCGCATGCAAGAGGCGCTTTATTCATTGTTGCAAATGGCGAAGACCAGCGCAGCGTTGAAACGCCTGTCCGAGGCGCGCCTACCGTTCATCTCTGTGCTGACCGATCCTACCACCGGCGGCGTGTCCGCCAGCCTTGCCATGCTGGGCGATATCAACATCGGCGAACCGAAGGCGCTGATAGGCTTCGCCGGTCCGCGCGTGATNNTTTCAGCGCAGCGAGTTTCTGCTGGAACACGGTGCGCTCGATATGATCGTGGATCGCCGGGAGATGCGTGATCGCATCGGTGCGATGCTGCGATTGCTGATGGGCAAAGAACCTGCCGCGGCATAGGGGCCGGGGGCGCCATGTGGAGCCTTGATCAGTGGTTGGCCTACCAAACGCAGGCGCATCCGCAGGCCATAGATCTTGGATTGGAGCGGTTGTCGCTGGTGCTCGAGCGGCTCCAATGGCGGGTGCCGCAGGTGCCGATCGTGACCATTGCCGGAACCAACGGCAAGGGTTCGGTCGCCGCGTATTGCACTGCGATCTTGACGGCGGCCGGTCATCGGGTCGGTACCTTCACATCGCCGCACCTGCTCGATTATCGCGAACGCATCCAAATCAACAATCGATACGTCAGCAGCCAAGAACTGGTGTCAGTGTTCGAGAAAATCGAAGCCGCGCGCGGTGAGGTGTCCCTAACGTTCTTCGAGTACAACACCATGGCGGCTTTGCTGCTGTTCGAGGCGGCGAAGCTTGACGCGTGGGTGCTCGAAGTCGGCATGGGAGGACGACTGGATGCCGTTAATGTCGTCGATCCAGATGTTGCGGTGGTTACGAGCATCGGTCTGGATCATCAGGAGTTCCTTGGGACAAGTCTTGAGGCCATCGCGCGCGAGAAAGCCGGCATCTTTCGCCGCGCTCGACCCGCGGTGCTCGGCAGCACCTCTGTGCCGCAGATCATTGAAACGATCGCCGATTCCATCGGTGCGAGGCTCAAGCGCCCCGGCATCGAGTACCGTTCCACGCGGCAGGACGCCGTTTGGCACTACCACGGCCCGCGCTGGGATTTACCGCAACTGCCGCCGCCGGCGCTGTGGGGCGAGACGCAATACGACAACGCCGCGACCGCGATCGCCGCCGTCGAGGAGATCGATACCCGGCTCGGCGTGTCCGCTGCGGCCGTGGCGCGGGGCCTGCGATCCGCGCGGCTGGTAGGCCGGTTCCAGGTGATCGCGCCGAGCGCGGCGCGCCGGCCGACCTGGATTTTGGATGTGGCTCATAATCCCGATGCGGCGCGCGTGCTGGCGCGCAATTTGCGCGCGCTGCCGGCAGCAGGGCGAACGCTGGGGGTGTGCGGGATTCTCGCGGATAAAGATTCGGTCGGGATCGTCGAGCAACTGCGCGACTGCATCGATGTATGGTGGTTCGCCCCCACCGACGGTGCGCGAGGCTTTAGCGGCGCGGCGCTGGCGCAAGGGGTCGCGGCACAGCTCAAAGGTCCCGGCAACGTGGCCGCCGGCATCCCGGAGGCTTGTAGGGCGGCTTGCGCGGCGGCAGGTCCGACCGATCGCATCGTGATATTTGGTTCCTTCCACACGGTCGGACCCGCGCTCGAATGGCTCGAGGCGAACCGCTTCCTGCAATCGCCGCCGCTTCCCGAATATACTGCTGCGCCCTGCGGCACTTAAGGTTGGTAATAACATGGATCGTCGCGTCAAAGAGCGCCTGGTCGGTGCAACGATATTGGGGGTGCTCATCGTGCTGCTGGTTCCGGAGATGCTCTCGGGACCCAAACCCACTGCGGCGCCCACGCTCAATCCGACCGAGCCCGTGCGCAACGTGACGGTGGATTTGGCAACGCGTCGCTCGGTTTCCGCGGTGCCGCCGCCGGCGTCGGCGGCCGAGACCGGCGGGGCCGCGAAGCCGGAGACGGCGCCTTCCGGTGCGGCCACGCCGATGAGCGAGCCGCCGCCCGCGGCGCTTGAAACGCCGAGTTCATCCCCCACATCTACTGCGACTGAAGCGCCGCATCGGAACTGGGCGGTGCAGATCGGCAGCTTTGCAAGCCGCGACAACGCCGACAAAGTGGTGCGCCAACTGAAGGCACGAGGGTTCTCGGTTTACGTGGTATCGAGCGGCGCGGGAGCCTCCTTACGCCACAGAGTTCGAGTCGGGCCGATTGCGGACCGTGGCGCCGCCGAACGCACGGTCTCCAAGCTCAAGGCGCTGGGCCATACGGCGAGTATCGTACCGCCGGCGCCATGATTTTCGCGTTTGCACGGATGGGTTTCACGGCAGCGATTGCGGCGCTCCGGTAGAATGGGCGCGTAGGGATTGACAAGGGTGAAACATTGACCGGAGCCGATGTCTTAATTCTGTTGGTCCTGCTGGCCTCAACCATCGTCGGGCTACTGCGCGGCTTCGTTCGTGAGGCCGTTTCGCTGGTGTTTTGGCTGCTCGCCATTTGGGCGGCCTGGAAATTCGGGCCCCTGGTCGAGCCGCATCTCGGCGGCCTGTTGGCCGATCCTAGCGTGGCGCCATGGATAGGACGTCTCGTGGTGTTGGTGATCGTCCTAGCCATCGGTCTGGTTGTCGGAATGCTGCTGAGCTACTTTACAAGCAGCGTCGGTCTTGGCCCGCTGGATCGGATCATCGGCCTGATATTCGGTTTGGTGCGCGGCACGGTGCTGGTGGGGCTGTTGATCATCGGCGGCGAGCTTCTGCATTTGAATCACGAAGCGTGGTGGAGTCAGTCTAAGCTGGTTCCCTACGGCGAGACAGTCGGCGACTGGCTGCGGGCCATGGTCGGCGAGAGAGGCGACCCTTGGGCCAAGCTCGAGCGCCTGACCGGAGTCAAAGTTAAGTAGACCGGAGGTCCTTCATGTGCGGCATCGTCGGAATGGTGGGTGTGAGCGCCGTGAATCAGCGGATTTACGATGCGCTGACAGTGCTGCAGCACCGCGGCCAAGATGCCGCCGGCATCATGACGTGCGAAGCCGGCGAGCTTTTCATGCGCAAGGACTCGGGGTTGGTGCGCGATGTATTTCAGCAAAAGCACATGGTGAAGCTGAAGGGCAATTTAGGTATCGGCCATGTTCGATATCCGACGGCCGGCTGCGACAGCGCGCACGACGCGCAGCCCTTTTACGTGAACTCGCCGTACGGCATCTGCTTGGCCCACAACGGCAATTTGACCAACGCGCGCGAGCTCACCGAAGTATTGGTGCGCGAAGACCGCCGCCATCTGAATACCGCCTCCGATTCCGAGGTCCTGCTCAACGTGCTGGCTTCCGAGATGCAGCGGGTCGGCACGCCGCGGGTCACGCCGGCGGATATTTTTGCCTCCGCCAATGCGGTGTACCGCCGGTGCCGCGGGGGCTATGCGGTGGTTGCCATGGTGATCGGCCATGGAATTTTAGGTTTCCGCGACCCGAACGGCATCCGGCCATTGGTCGTGGGCAAGCGCGACACCAAGAAAGGAACCGAGTGGATGCTGGCATCGGAGAGCGTGGCCCTCGACATGCTTGGGTTCGACATGGTGCGCGACGTGGCGCCGGGAGAAGCGGTGTTCATCGACGAGCAAGGGCGGTTTTACGCTCAGCAATGCGTGGCGATGGCGCGTCATACCCCGTGTATTTTCGAATACGTCTATTTTGCCCGCCCGGATTCAATCATCGACAACATCTCCGTGTACAAGGCGCGTCTGCGCATGGGCGAGCGTCTCGCCGAAAAGATCAAGCGCGAACGTCCGGAGCATGACATCGACGTGGTCATCCCGATTCCCGACACCAGCCGCACGAGCGCCGTACAAGTCGCCCAGTTGCTCGGGATCAAGTATCGCGAGGGCTTCATCAAGAATCGCTATATCGGCCGCACCTTCATCATGCCTGGGCAGGAGCAACGCTCGAAATCGGTGCGCAGCAAACTCAATGCGATCGACCTTGAATTTCGCGGCAAAACGGTGCTATTGGTGGATGACTCCATCGTGCGCGGCACGACGTCCGCGCAAATCATCGACATGGCCCGCGAGGCCGGCGCCAAGAAAGTTTATTTCGCTTCCGCCGCGCCGCCGGTGCGCTATCCCAACGTCTACGGCATCGACATGCCCGACACGTCGGAGCTGGTTGCCGCAGGGCATACGGACGAGGAAGTGCGCGATATCATCGGCGCGGACTGGCTCATCTACCAGGATCTGGAGGACCTCGTGCACGCCGTGCGCCACGACAACGCGAAGATCAAGGATTTCGACACTTCGTGCTTCTCCGGCGAATATGTGACCGGTGACGTGACTCCTGAATATTTGAAGCGTCTTCAGGGAGAGCGATCCGACGAAGCCAAACAGCAGCGTCGCGAAGGCTCCGGTCGTGGACTCAAGTCCGTTCGAGTTCTTTAGACTCGCGATCGAGGATGCCGAGGCCGGCACGGTGTGCCGGGCATGAGCTTGCGCTTGCTGCTGATTGCGGCGCGCGCGGACCATGGGCTGCTGGTCAGAAAACACGTCGAAATCGAATGGCCGGATGCGATCATCGTCGAGCATCGCCTGGGCGAGGATGCCCCGTTGGAAGCGCAATTCACCGCTGCCGGTTTCGACGTCGCGATCATCGTCGGTGCCCCGCCGGCGGAGGCGGTGCAGTCGCTGGCGGCCGAACTGCTGGCGAAGGCGGAATTCGCGCCCATTGTGTTGCTCTTGCTGCAGGACGCGCCGGCGCCGCAACCGGCACGGGCGCGCGGCCTGTATCGCCTCTACGGCCGCAAGATCGACCGCGGCCAGCTCATCAAGACCATCATGGATGCTTCCCGCGAGCACCGGCAGTCTCTTGCCATGCTGCGCGCGAAGCCGGATTTCGAGCAACGCTACCGGTTCGGGACGGTGATGATCCGCGGGCATCGTTGCATCAGACAGGTCGGCAGCGGCGGCATGTGCACGATCTACCTTGCCGAGAGCGAGCGCGCCGGCGGCCTGGTCGTGCTGAAGGTTTTCAATCAAGTGCCCGACGTCTCGGAGCGCATGGTGAGCTTCGACCGATTCCTGCAGGAATATGAAATCATCGCCGGCCTGAAGCACAAGAACATCGTGCGCATTTACGATTTAGGCATCGCCGACGATCATGCCTACATCGCCATGGAGCATTTTCCGGCCGGCGATCTGCGACAGCGCATGAAAGCCACGCTCTCGCCTCCCACGGCGCTCAAGTTTCTGGAACAGATTGCGAGCGCGCTCGAAGCCATTCACGCGGTGGGAGTGCTGCATCGGGACTTAAAGCCCGCCAACGTGATGCTGCGCACCGACGATTCGCTGTGTTTGATCGATTTCGGGCTGGCCAAGGCGGATGACCTGGACGTCTCGTTGACGGGCACCCGCGAGATCTTCGGCACGCCCTATTATATGAGCCCGGAGCAGGGGCATGCGGAGCTGATCGACGCGCGCAGCGATTTATACAGCCTCGGAGTCATGTTCTTCGAAATGCTGACCGGCTCCAAACCCTACACGGGCGCGACTGCGATGGAGGTGATCTACAAGCACAAGCGCGCAGATTTGCCGCCGATCGAGCCTCGGTTTGCGAGCTACGAGGGCACCTTGCGCCGCCTGCTCGCAAAATCGCCGGACGATCGGTTCCAATCGGCGCGCGAACTGCTCGATACCATCGGCAAGTTGAAAACCCCGGCGTGAGCGCGCTGTTCGCGCATCCCTTGCTGCGCGCGCCAACCCCGGCGAGCTGGGTCGCACGGGCCTGCGGCTCGCCGGAGATCTTGCTGATCGATCATGCCAATTGCGAAAAAAAAGCGGCTTCGACGGCGTTGGCGCTGATGTTCGCATACGCCGAGGATCTTGAGCTCACCGATAAGATGTCGCGGCTCGCGCGCGAGGAGCTGCGCCACTATGAACAGGTGGCCAAGCTGCTCAAGGCGCTGAAAATAGTGCCGCAGCGTTTGGCGCCCGGCCGGTATGCCGAGCGGTTGCGGCGCCTGGTGGCCAAGGACGAGCCGCGCCGCGAGGTGGATTTAATGATTTGCGGCGCATTTATCGAGGCGCGCTCTTGCGAGCGGTTCGCCGCCTTGAGTCCGGTCATCGGGGGGCCCCTGAGCGAGCTATTCCGGGGATTGCACAATACGGAAGCGCGCCATTACAAGATATACCTCGATCTGGCGCGCCGCGCCGCGAATCGTTGCGCGCTTCCCTTGGGAAAGAGAATCGAGGAGTTTGCCGCGCTGGAAGCGGAATTGATCAACGGCCCCGACGAGGTGTTCCGCTTTCACTCCGGGGTGCCCTAGCGCTCCAAGGCGAACAGTCTAGGGCCGTCGCGGTCCCAGCGCAGTAGGCTGCCTTGCGTGTACCAATCGCCGAGCACGATGCGAGTGCAGGAGCGGCCGTCGATCTGCAGCGGATGAACGGCGGGGCGATGCGTGTGACCATGCAGCAGCATCGCGGTGCCGGCGGCGCGAAGCACGCTGGCGACGCTGTCGGCGTTGACATCGGTGATGGCGTATTCCATGGCCGCGGTGTGCGCCCGGCTGCCGACGCGGGCGGCGCCTGCGAGCGCGCGGCGCGCGGTTACCGAAAGGGCCAGGAATTGCCGCTGCCATTCGGCATCTCGCACGGTCGAGCGCAAGCGTTGGTAGGCGCGGTCGTCCGTGCACAGCGCATCGCCGTGCATGACCAGCGCCGGCTCTCCGTAGAGCGTGATGATGAGCGGATCGGCGAGCAGCTGCGCCCCGGACATCGCGCAGAATTGCGCGCCCAGCAAGAAGTCCCGGTTGCCGTGCATCACGAAGCAAGGCACTCCACTCGAGGTGAGCGCATGCAGTCCCGTAATCGCCGCACTTTGCGCCGGGTCGGGAGCATCGTCGCCCACCCAGGATTCGAACAGATCTCCCAAGATGTACAAGGCTTCGGCGCCCTTCGCCTCGGTCCGCAGGAAACTCAAGAATTGCCGGGTAATAGCCGGACGGCTTGCGTCGATGTGCAGATCCGAGATGAATAGCGTGGTCACGCGCTCAAGAGCTTGGATTCGCGACGCGCTCTACTCGCTCGATCACGACTTGTTGCAGCGGTGCATCCTCCTTGAACGGCCCCCTCGCGCCGGTTGACACGTTGCCGATCTTGTCGACGACGTCCATGCCTTGCACGATCTTGCCGAACACCGCGTAGCCCCAGCGCGTTTGATTCGGGTCGAGCGACGCATTGTCGAACAGGTTCACATAGAACTGGCAGTCGCTGCCGTGAGGATCCGAGGTGCGCGCCATGCCCACCGTGCCGCGCACGTTGGTCAGGCCGTTGCCTGACTCGTTGACGACCTTGGTGGGTGCGGGCTTCAGTTTGTAATTCGTATCGTAGCCGCCGCCTTGAATGACGAAACTGGCGATCACCCGGTGGAAAATCGTGTTGGTGTACTGACCCTGGTCGACATATTTCAAGAAGTGGGCGACGCTCAGCGGCGCGCGTTCCGCGTTCAATTCGATGGTGAAATTACCGAGCGACGTGACGACCTGCACTTGCGGCGAGACTACCGCCGCGACGGGAGCGGGGGCGGGAGTCTTGGAGGGATCGGATGGCTTATCGGCCGCTTGACTGGCCTGAAAGACCCCCGACGCCAGCAGTCCGACCACGAGGAATAATTGTTTCATGCTCCGAGATTCTACTCGAATGGGTACAATCTTGAGATATGTCCTTTCCCGTCATCACGCGATTTGCGCCCAGCCCCACCGGTTCGCTGCACTTGGGCAACGCGCGTACGGCGTTTTTCAGCCACCTGTGGGCCCGAAAGAGCGCCGGGCGGTTCATTTTACGCATCGAAGACACGGACGTCGACCGTAGCGAAGACCGCTACCGCGATGAATTGATGGCTCAGCTGCGCTGGCTGGGCATGGACTGGGATGAGGGGCCCGACATCGGGGGCCCGTCCGCGCCGTATTCCCAAGCGGGTCGTGGCGAGCTGTATCGCGGGCTGTTTGCGCAGCTGGAGGCGAACGGGCGAGCCTATCCCTGCTACTGCGCGGCGGAAGAATTGGAACTGTCGCGTAAATTGCAACGCATGTCGGGCAAACCGCCCCGCTACGCGGGTACCTGCCGGAATCTGACAAGTGCCCAGCGCTCCGAGCGGGGCAGTCGAGGCTTGAGGCCAACGCTGCGTTTCGCCGTTGCGGACAACGAGGTGATTGAATTTACCGACGTGGTGCACGGACCGCAGAGATTTGCCTCCGGCGTCATCGGGGACTTTATCATTCGCCGCGACAACGGCACGGCGGCGTTTTTTTTCTGCAATGCCGTCGATGACTCGGTGATGGGCGTCACGCAGGTTTTGCGCGGCGACGATCATCTGACCAATACTCCGCGGCAATTGATGGTGCTTGACGCGCTGCGCCTGAGGCGCCCCGGCTACGGCCATGTCGGCCTGTTGGTGGGGGCGGACGGCGCGCCGCTGTCGAAGCGCCACGGCAGCACCAGCGTGCACGAGTTTCGGCAACGCGGCTTCTTGAGCGCAGCCATGCTCAATCACTTGTTCCATTTGGGCCACGCAAGCGATGTCGACGGCTGGCTGTCGCCGGCCGACATGCCCGCGCATTTCCGCCCGGAGCACCTCGGACGCGCCCCCGCGCGCTTCGACGAGGCGCAGCTCATACACTGGCAAAAGGAGTGTTTGCAGCGGATGTCCGCCGAGCAGATTCGGACCTGGCTGGGCGTTGACGATAGCGCCGACTTCGTCGATCTGGTGCGTCACAATGTCGTGCTGCCCGAAGATGCCGCGCCCTGGGTGGCGGTCGTGCGCGGCGAGCTGCCGCCCTTAGGGTTGGACGAGCAGAAGTTGATTGCCGCGGCCGGTCCGGAATTCTTCGCCGCCGCCGCTGCCGCGTTCGGCCAATCGGGCTCCGACTTGAAGCTCCTTGCCAACATTCTCAAGGAGCGCACGGGGCGCAAGGGTGCAGATCTGTTCATGCCGCTCAGGGTGGCTCTGACCGGCCAGGCGCATGGCCCGGAACTTGCGCCGCTGCTTCGGCTCATGCCCGCGGAAACGGCGCTTCGCCGCCTCAAGTCTCATGCTCAGAATCCATAACTCCCTGACGGGGGAGAAAGAGGAATTCAAACCGCTGCGCCCGAACGAGGTGCGCATGTACGTCTGCGGCATCACCGTCTACGACTATATTCACGTCGGGCACGCCCGCATGCTGACGGTGTTCGACTTGGTGCAGCGGTACCTGCGCTCTCTCGGGTTCAAACTCACCTTTGTGCGCAACATCACCGATATCGACGACAAGATCATCGAGCGCGCCAAGGCAAACGGCGAACACTGGGCCGATCTCGCGCAGCGCTTCACCGCGGCGATGCATGAGGATTGCGCGAAGCTGGGACTGCAGGCGCCGGATCTCGAGCCGCGCGCCACCGACTATATCGCCGCCATCATTGCCATGACGCAGACCTTGATCGACAAGGGCTACGCCTATCTGGCCGCTGATGGCGATGTCATGTATTCGGTGCGCAAATTTGCGGGTTACGGCCGGCTCTCGGGCAAGAAGATCGACGATCTGCGCGCGGGCTCGCGCGTGCAAGTGGACGAAGCCAAGCTCGATCCTTTGGACTTCGTTCTGTGGAAACATGCGAAGCCGGGGGAGCCGTCGTGGAGTTCGCCGTGGGGCGACGGACGCCCGGGCTGGCATATCGAATGCTCCGCGATGTCCACGCAACTGCTCGGCAGCTATTTCGATCTGCACGGCGGGGGCATGGATTTGAAGTTTCCGCACCATGAAAACGAGATNNGAAAAGATGTCGAAGTCGCTGGATAATTTCTTTACCGTGCGCGATGTGCTGAAAACCGTGCGCGATCCGGAAGTACTGCGCCTGTTTCTACTGAGCAGTCATTACCGCGGGCCGATCAACTATTCAGCGGCGCAGCTCGTTCAGGCGGACGAGACGCTGCTCGGGCTGTATCGAGCGCTCAAGGATGGCGGGGCGCAGGCCGCGGTCGATCCGGCCCGTCTTGCAGAGTTCCGGGCGGCGCTGGACGATGACTTCAATACACCTGAGGCACTCGCGGCAATGCAGGGNNATCAGGCGAAAGCGGCGGGAGATGCGCAGACCGCCGCCGCTGCGGCGGCGGCGCTGCGCGCCATGGGGGAAGTACTCGGCGTGCTGCGGCGAGATCCCGACGAATACCTAAAGCGCGGCGCGGGCGTGACGACGCTGGTGGATGCCGATATCGAAGAGTTGCTGGCGGCGCGGCGAGCCGCTCGCGCTGCGAAGGATTTCGCAGAATCCGATCGAATTCGCGCACAGCTTTCGGCGGCGGGAATTCTGTTGGAAGACACGTCGGGCGGCGGCACGCAGTGGCGGCGGGCGTGAATTCGGCCGAGACGGCTTCGTGAAGACCTTATTGATCGTGTACCACAGCATGACCGGAGGCACTTTGCAAATGGCGCAGGCCGCAGCTTCGGGCGCACGCACGGAGAGTGCGTTTCGCGTATTGTTGCTGCGCGCCGCGGATGCGGACACGGCGGACGTGCTGGGCGCCGATGGCTATATCTTTGCGAGTCCGGAAAATCTCGCCGCCATGTCCGGACAGATGAAGGACTTTTTCGACCGCACTTATTACGGCGCGCTCGATCGGATCAACGGTAAGCCGTACGCGGCGCTCATCTGCGCCGGCAGCGACGGCCGCAATGCCGTGCAGCAGATCGAGCGCATCGCAACCGGGTGGCGCCTCAAGCAGATCGCGGACTCGCTGATCGTCTGCACGCATGCGCAAACTCCCGAGGAAATTCTCAGGCAAAAATACATACCTGCAAAAGACCTGGAACGATGCGAGGAACTCGGCGCGACATTGGCCGCCGGAATGGCAGCGGGAATTTTCTAGCGATTCTGCGGCGAGATCAGCAGACGCCGTGCGGCCTTAAGGTGCGGGATATCGTACATTTTGCCGTCTATCGACACGACGCCCGCGCCGGAGTCGAACGCCTGGACAATGCGGCGCGCGAGGCTGAGGTCGGCAGCCGTCGGCGTGAAGGCCCGGTTGATCACCGGCACTTGGTCCGGATGAATTGCGAAGCGGCCCGTGAACCCGTCGTGGCGGGACGCCTCGCAGGCAAGCCGCAGGCCCGCGGTGTCGCGGAAATCAACGTAAACCGTGTCGATGGCCTCGATCGCCAATGCATGAGCGGCGAGAATGCATTGCGATCGCGCGTATTCATAGGTCGGCCGCCAAGCGCCGTTCGGCAATCGCGGATTGCCTGCGCCAAGGGCGGAGCTTAGGTCTTCGGCTCCCCAACTGATAGCCGCCAGCCGCGCAGCGGGCGCGCGCACGAACTCGCCCAATCGAAGCACCGCCGCCGGCGTTTCCGTGACCAGGGCCAGAATCGCGATGCTTGCAGCAGCAATGCCGCCCGACTCTTCGAGCGCATCAAGGTAATTCGCGACCGTTTGTACGTCCTCAGGTCCGAGGATCTTGGGCAGTACGATTCCCGCCGGCCGCGCGGACACGACCGCGGCCAAGTCCTTGAGCAGCTCGCCGCTTCGAAGGTCATTGACGCGAATCCAAAGCGAGGTTCCGCGCGCATGATTCTGCAGGTAGTCTCTCGCCAGGCCGCGCGCCAGCGCCTTGCGCTCCGGCTGCACCGAATCCTCCAGATCGAGAATCAGAGCATCCGCCGCGGCGTCCGTCGCTTTCGCAAGTTTTCGCTCGCTGTCCGCGGGGACGAAAAGCATTGAGCGCATCATTTATTTCGGCTTGCGCAGCATCAGCGCCGAGCGTTTACAGCTGGCCACCAATGTATTGTGCTGATTGAAGGCGCGATGGATGAAGATCACTATGCCGTTCTCGGGGCGGCTTTTGCTGGCCCGAAGCTCATGTACCTCGCTCTCCGCGTGAATGGTGTCGCCGTGAAACACGGGATTGGGGAAGCGCACCTCGTCCCAACCCAAGTTGCCCACGGTCGTGCCGAGAGTGGTGTCATGCACCGAAATGCCGACCAGCAGCCCGAGCGTAAAGGCGCTATTGACGATCCGCCGGCCGAATTCGGTCTGGGTGCGGCAATATTCCTCATCCAGGTGAAGGGCCGCCGGATTGTGAGTCAGCGCCGTGAAAAAGACGTTGTCGGCCTCGGTGACGGTTCGCCTGATGGAATGAACGAACTGTTGGCCGACGTTAAATTCCTCGAAATAAAGTCCCGCCACAACGATCGCCTCACTCTGGCTCCCTGTTCGCAGAATCATACTACGTCGGCTGCGGTTAGTTGCGATTCACCGCTATATGGGCGCGGCATCACATCGCTCTTGAAGTGTCGGGCGACTTCGTGAAAGATTCGGCGATATGCTCGCGGTTTTGACAAGGTCGTCATGATAGCTTCCGAGGTCTTCATTACCTGCGCCGTGACGGGCTCTGCGGATTCAGTCGGCAAGAACCGCAACGTGCCGGTGACCCCGGCGCAGATCGCCGCGTCGGCGCTCGAGGCGCATGCGGCCGGCGCCGCTATTGTCCATCTTCACGTGCGCGATCCGCACACCGGCGCGGCGAGCCGAGACCCGGCGCTTTTTCGCGAGGTCGTCGATCGGGTGAGGAAACGGAGCAGCGAAGTCATTGTGAACCTGACCGGAGGCATGGGCGGCGATCTACTGGTTGGACCGGAGCATGCGCCGCTCGATTTCAGGAAGGGCACCGATTTTGTCGGTCCTCACGAGCGGATCGCCCATGTGATCGCGCTACTACCCGAGATTGGCAGTCTCGACTGCGGTTCGTTGAATTTCGACGAAGCACTTTACGGCACGACGCCGGGGTTTTTGCGCAGCATGGCGCGCGCTTATCAACAGAAGAAAGTTCGGCCCGAGCTGGAAGTGTTCGAACTGGGCCACATCGAGCTCGCCAAGCAGCTCCTCGCCGAGGGCCTTGTCGATCAGCCTGCCCTGTTTCAGCTCTGCCTCGGCATCAAGTACGGTGCGCCGGCCACTCCCCGGGCAATGATGGCAATGCGCGACGCGCTGCCGCCGGGCTCGCACTGGTCGGCGTTTGGACTCGGCCGAATGCAGATGCCGATGGTTGCCCAGGCAGTCCTCCTCGGCGGCAATGTGCGTGTGGGGCTCGAGGACAACCTCTACCTGGACAGGGGTGTTCCGGCGACGAATGCTCAATTGGTGGAGCGAGCGAAGGCGATCATCGAACTGTTGGGAGTGCGCGTGCTAAGCGCGCCTGAAACCCGCGAACGGCTTGGATTTGCGCGGGCGACATGAGGCCATGCGCAGGGCGGCGGTCAGCCGGAGGGACCTGCGGCCAATGCCGATTCCACCGCAAGCGCCAGCTTAGTGACAATTTCCTCCAGTTCAACATCGCTGGCATTGTATGGGGGCGCGAGAATGATGGTATCGCCGGCAGTTCCGTCGACGTTGCCGGAGCAAGGATAGCAAATTAGGCCGGCTTGGAAGGCACGCCGTCCGATATCGAAGCTCATCGCCCGCTCGGGAGCAAACGGATCCCGGGTTTTGCGATCGCGGACAATTTCTACGCCGACGAAGAATCCGCGACCGCGAATGTCGCCAACTTCGTCGAATCCGGACAGGGCGTCTCGAATGGCAGCCTGGAACGCCGCCCCGGCGATGCGAACGCGGTCGAGCAAGCGATCGCGTTCGATGATTCGTTGCACGGCCAGTCCTGCCGCACACGCGGCGGTGTGACCCGTGAAGGTATGGCCGGTCATGAAGGCGCCATGTGTGTTGAGAATCGGCCCCGCTACCTCCCCGGTACAGACGGTGGCGCCGAGCGGTATGTATCCTCCCGCCAGCCCCTTTGCAAAGCTCATGATATCGGGCGTCACGTCATCGTATTCCAGGGCTCTCCAGGTGCCGCTGCGGCCCGAGCCGCACATCACTTCATCGGCAATCAGCAGCACATCGTATTTGCGGCATACGGATTGGATCGCCTTTGCGTAACCCTCCGGCGCGGGTACCACGCCGCCTGCCGCGCCGACGATGGGTTCAAATACGAATGCCGCGACCGTTTCGGGGCCCAGGGAAATAATTGTGCGTTCGAGTTCAGTAGCGAGGAAATCAACCAAATTGTCCCGCGAAACGCCGTCCGGCAATCGGTACTCGTTTGCCGCGGAAACGAACGCGACCTCGAGCAGACTGCCTTCAAAGGCACGGCGCCGCGCGGCAAAGCCTGAGATCGAGAGTGCTCCCAAAGTATTACCGTGCCAGGATCTCTGGCGCGCGATGAAGCGTCGTTTCTTCATCAGGCCGCGAGCGGCAAAGTGCTGCAGAGCGATTTTGAGGGCGGATTCGACGGCTTCCGATCCATCGCAGGTGTAGACGATGTCGCTGAATTCGCCGCCGCAGGCTCGCAGAACAATATCGGTCAGCGCCTCGAGCGCGGTACTGGTGAATAAATATCGATAGGCGTAGGCGATCTCGTCCATTTGCTTCGCGATCGCCGCGTTGACCTCGGGATGCGCATGCCCGACGCTGAAAACGGCTGGTCCTCCCGAACCATCGATATAGCGCGTTCCGGCCGAGTCGAACAGATAGCTGCCGCGGCCGCGGACGATCCGGCGCAATTCGCTGATTCCAAATCCGCTGGGCCGCGCCTTTCCAGAGTTCATCGACAGTCTTTCGCAGGAACCATAATCGTCAGTAGTATATCCATTCGACGATTGCCGATGGACGGCGTCAATGTGGGAGAATGATCCGGCAAAATGATGATTGTGATGGGCAAATACCACTGGGAGTTGCATGTTGCCGCCGAACTGGTACGATCCCCGGCCCATCGTGATGGCGGCGGGCAGGCACGGGGCATGGCGCAGTCTGGTAGCGCATCTGCTTTGGGAGCAGAGGGTCGGGGGTTCGAATCCCTCTGCCCCGACCAAAGCGCCCGTAGCTCAATCGGATAGAGCACCGGCCTTCTAAGCCGGCGGTTGCAGGTTCGATTCCTGCCGGGCGCGCCACCAACGAGTCGGACGTACGATAATGGTGGACGTAGCTCAGCTGGTAGAGCCCCGGATTGTGATTCCGGCCGTCGCGGGTTCGAGTCCCGTCGTCCACCCCACCTCAGGCATCTGCGGTGAAGCCGCGACGCTTGATTTTTTTGGAAAGGTTTGCAAGGGCCGTTAGCTCAGCTGGTAGAGCAGTTGACTCTTAATCAATTGGTCGTAGGTTCGATCCCTACACGGCCCATCATTTACGCCAGCATAGTCAAGAACTTGCGCGGCACCCTTGCATCGGTCAAATTCGATGTTGTGCCATTGAGCGCCATTTGTGCCATGGCGAATCGAAATCCGCGTAACGGATCGATTCCCCGCTGCCATAGGCGCGTTGAAAGCACGATAGCTAACTGCTCACGGCTATCTCATTGGTTGCATGTCTGGCGATGTTGTTCATGTCGCTATCATGCGGTAGGCGCTGCGGTGAGAGTGCTCACGATATTTGATGGGCTGATTTTCACGGCATTTGAGGCTAACTTCCTGTTCCGCTTCCAGCGCGCTGTAGGAGAGAGCGGGAAGCGGAAGTGGGATCTGAGCTATTAGTGACGGGTCGTGGGGCGGTACGCCGACGACCGCGAGATCAACGGCGGGTAGCGAGCCGGTAGCCCTCGGGACCGCGCACGATCTGACCCGTGTTGGTCAGTGCGGTGAGGCGCTCGTACAAGGTTCCGTTGCGGATGCGGCACAGCGCGCGCAGCTCCCCGATCGGCAGCGGGCGGTTCGCTCCAGTGATCGCGGCGGTGACGGCGCGGCGCGGTGTTCGACGGTGAGCGTGAGCTCGCCGCCCGAGCGACGCAGATACAAGTTGGAGTCGCCCCAGGCATGGAACTCGGATGAACCGCGCAGCGCTTGGCCGGCGCGCATGCGTCCGGCGGATTTGCGGGCGTGATGCACGACGAGCACGGCGAGATGGTGTTGTCGTTGCAGCGTGCGCAGGTACGCGAGCAACGGCGCGACTTCGCCGCTGGCGTTTTCGTNNGGTGGCGGCGGTGATGACGTGCACGTCAAAGTCTTTGAGTTCGCAGGCCGCGGCGGCACAGATGCCCTCGAGCCGGCGGCGCACGACATGCAGGGCGTCCTCGGCCGCGTACAGTAGGACCCGGCCCGGCCGTAAGACGGGGAAGCGGCGTAGGCACGCCGTGCCGGAGGCGACCGCGACGGCCAGATCCAAGGCGAGGAAGGACTTGCAGCATTTGGGTTCCCCACCGACGATGCCGACGGCCTGTTCGGACCACAGGCCGGTGACGAGCCAACGTTGCTCCTCGGGGCGATCGGCGAGACGATAGGCTTGCTCGACGGGCAGCCCGCTCATCGACGCCGACCTGCGACTTTGAGCTGCGTCGGTGAGGGCGTGGCAAAGAGTTCGAAGAACAACTTCTCGTCGATTTGCGGGGCTTCGCGCTGCGCCGCGAGGGCGAGCAGTTCTCCAGCCATGTTCATCAGTGCTCGCAGGTTCCCCTGCGCGTGATCGCACAAGGTGGCAATGAGCTCCGCAGTCATCAGTTTGGTGGCGCCCGCTTTCTGCAGCGTATGCCGCAGACAGTCCTGCAGCTCCTCGGGCGTGTTGCGCTCGAGTGCCAGGCGCACCCGCATGCGCGAGCCTAAGGGCAAGAGGTCCTCGGCGCGGAAGCGTTCGATGAGGCGCTGGTCGCCGGCGAGCACGACGGTCAACAGCAGGTGCGAGTCCAAGCGCGCCGAGGACAACAGGCGCAGCTCGTTCAACACGCTGAGCTGCATTTCCTGACCTTCATCGGCGATCAGCACCGGGCGGCACTGCGATGCATCGATATGCCCCTGCCAGCGCGCCCGCAGCACTTTGGCGCCGCCATGGCGGTTGTGCGGATGCAGCTCGACGCCGAACAGCTCACCCATCTCACGGTAAAAGTCTGCCATCCCCGCCTGCGGCCGCGATAACACACCGACCTGCACATCCCGTAGCCCCGCGAGCCGCTCGGCGAGTACACGCAGCGTCACGGATTTGCCCAGCCCAGGCGCACCGGTGACGACCGCAAAACCGCCCTCGCCGGCGAGTTGCTCAACGCGCCAGCAGAACGACTCGATGCGCGGGGTCATCTGCAGGGCCTCGACCGGCACGTCGGGAGCGAAGGGATTAAATTTAAGTCCGTACAGAGCGAGCAGTTTCTTGTTCAAGGGGTTTCTCCTTCCTCATCGGATAGTTCATCTTTGGGCAGATACGGTGGTGGCAGCCCGGTGGCTCGCTGCTGCGTCATCAAGTTCTCAAGGAGCGGTGCGATGCCGGTCGCGGGCGTGACCGGGACACCCATCCGCTCCCCGCTGCGCGTCGCCACCGGCTCGAGCGGGCGGCGGATGCCATTGGCATTGGCAGTCTTGTCGAGCGGATACAACCGCGCACAGGGCAGCCCGCTGTGCTCATCGACCAGATGCACCTGGGAGAGGTCCCAGCGTGCGTAGCGCACCAACATACGGTCCAAGTGCCGGAAGGCGTTCGGTACTTCGAAGCGGCACGCATCGATGACCACGGTGCCGTCGCTGCGCCGCTGGGCGCGCCGCTCGGTTCGCGCGAAGGTCAGCCGCAGCGCCGCGCTGTCGGGACTTGGCCGCAGTACATCCGGACCCGCCGCCCATCGGGCGAGCGGCGTCTCGCCGATTTCGCTGTGGATTACCCGGTTATAGCCGAGCTCGGCCCAGGCTTGGGTCGCCTCGTTCAAGAACTCGAGCGTGAGATCCGCAACGCTCTCGAGCATGGCCATCAGCTGCCCTTCAACTGTGGACCACAGCGTTTCGATTTTCGCATTCTGATACGGAGAAAACGCCAACGTCGTCTCATGCAAGTTGCTCAGACGAGCGAGCCCCTCGGTGATTTCCTCCGCGCACATCGCCGTGCCGTTGTCGGAGAGCCCCGCGCGCGGTAACCCCCGGCGCAGCAGCGCCTGCAAGAGGCCATGCGCGACACCGTACGTCGGCTCACGCCAACCAGTTCACGCAGACGCCGCATCCGCGCCTTCGTCAGCCCGCTCTGCATCACCGAGATCAGCACCACCATCGCGCCCAAGAACACCTTGCGGCCGAGAAAGCGCAGCGACGAAGGCGTCTCGCGAGTTCGGCAGCCATCCGCCGCACAGCACAGACTAAAGCGGCGCAGATGCTCAGGACCCAAGCCGGTCGGCACCCCCCGCGGTTTGCGACCGAAGGATCCTCAGTGCAGCGCCGCACCGCACTCTCGACAGGGGCCAGCGTGCGCCGCATCGGCAATCTGCCGGTCAAATCCCAGCAGCAACTCGTAGAACCGGGTATCCCGCAGGATCTCTTCTATCGTCTGGTCCACGTCCTCGCTCCATCTTGGTAAAATCCTGAACCACGATGACCAAGATCACGATCGGACGCAATGATCCGTGCCACTACGGCAGCGGACAAAAATACAAGCGCTGCTGCCAGGAAAAGGACGAGACCGCCGAGCGCACCGCACGGGCCGCGGCCGACGCCGCGAAGCCGAAAGCACCACCACGCCGCCCCTCGCTCACCGATCTGCTCGCGGAGGATTTCGATGACGACCTCGAGCAGCTCACCACGGCCTCTAACGCCGTCATCACGATGGTTCGTGCCGGCCAACTCGATGAAGCCGAGCAGGCCGCGCGTGAGCTTCTCGTGCGCTTCCCCGAACTCCACGACGGCTACGATCGATTGGGGATGGTCTACGAGGCGCGCGGCGACAATAAGCAAGCTGCACAGTGTTACAGGCAGGTCATCGACTTCGTCCGTACACGCCCCGATCAATACGAGCCGGGCTTCGAGGACACCTTCCACCGACTGATCCAAAAACTTGACCCGCCCTCGACCGACTGACGGATGACGTATCCTAAGAAATTGACTGGTCACCAAATCGTGTTGCTCACCACGGTTCGTTCCCGGCCAGCAGCGGGAAGTTGGTCGCTTCAGAACTCGTTTCCCAGAGCAGAAGACCTTGGGATTGCTTTGGCGGTACGCTAGGCTAAGGAGCGGCGCGCAGATATACTCGATGCCGCATGAGCGAGCGCTCGAAGTCAACAATTGCAAACGAAAGTTCAGTCTGGCATCCGCTCATTCGCCTCGTCGTTGTCGGCACTGTGCTGTTTACAATCTACGTGGGCGCGCAGCTGGGAAAGGGCGTTCTCGGCAAGCGGGTTCCGGCACCGATGCGCGCCGATCTGTCCGTTATTATCGACTTTGTCGCTGTGGCGCTACTGCTCGCTTGCTACCACCTAGCGGTGCGAGTGTTCGAGCGGCGGCGCGCCGACGAGGCGGGGCGCCGAGAACTGACAGGCTTGCCCATAGGGTTGGCCGTGGGCATGTCTCTGTTCTGCTGCGTCGAATTGCTCAGCCTTTGGGCAGGGATCAGCCGCCCACTCGGCTACCATGGCTTAGCGCACGTGATCCCCCAATTCAGTGGTGCGATGCTTGCGGCGGTCGGTGAGGAGATCGTGTTCCGCGGTGTGATCTTCCGGCTGCTTGATGAAGCCTTCGGAACGGTCGCCGCGCTAATTGCATCGGCAGTCATCTTCGGCCTAATACACGCACTCAATTCTGGCGCCACAGTTGCCGGTGTCGTAGGCGTAGCGCTCGAAGCCGGAGTGCTGCTCGGCTTGGCCTATGTGCTCGCCCGATCACTATGGCTGCCGATTGGCATTCATTTGGGTTGGAACTTCACTGAAGGCAGCATCTTCGGAGGCGCAGTTTCCGGGGGCGTGTCCCGCGGTGTGTTTCCAATGACGCTGCAGGGGCCAATCCTGCTGACCGGCGGAGCCTTTGGACTAGAAGCGTCGGTCCTCTCCGTCTTGGTTTGCCTGATGACGTCCGGGATCGTGGGCTGGCTCGCCTACCGGCGAGGGCTTTTCAAGAGATTTCCGGGACGCCAATTCGCAATCGACAGGGTGCATCCAACTCAACGGCACTAGCCGATATCTAGTGAACTTACAGGCCGGCGCCTGGAAACCGGCAAGCTGCCTTCGGAAACGTCCCGCTTCGGGTCCCTGAAACGCCGATAGCCGACAACACAGGCCGCGAACGGATCTGACGGGGGCCAATTCTGGGCATTCGGATGATGTGACGCGCAAGGCCAAGCAATTTGCACGTTGTGCGAGGCGGTTCACCCCGTGCACCTCACCTATCACGATCAGAATGCCCAGGTTTCCCCTTCAATTTTCGAGCGCAGGGTCAGGGAATTGGGGGAGAGTTTCGCGGTTTTTTCAAGTGAAACTCTCACGCGCCTCTCGTATCACCGGCCGAGATCGACCCGAAGTTGACTGTCGTGACTGGCCGCTGTCGGGCGAAGTGGTATCAGGCTTCGGCAGCGATGGGCCGTCAGATGCTGCGAAGCTCCTTTTAACTTCCGCCGGAGATTGTTTTGCCGTCGGCCGTTACTACGTCGCCAGGCTTCATGCCCGCCGGGCAGCTACCCAGATACTTGGCGTCGATGATCATGACTGTTTCGGATTTGCCGTCGTTAGCGTGCATCTCCGTATGAGACGCGGTATCGCCTTGATAAGTGTAGATAATCTTGGTGACCGAGGCGGCGTTCGGCCCTTTGGCACAACGGCTCTCCTCCACATACGTGTTAGGTGACGGTTGGGTGACGGCGGAGGTACATGCATTCTTCTTCCTCAACTCCTCTCCGCTCGACTGCATCGACTTCGTGAGCTCTTTCGATTGACACATCTTGACCGACATATCAAACACAGTCTTGCCTTGCTGGGTCTGCTTACTGTGGGTCTCCCAGAGACCGTCTTTCATTGGTGGGGGCTTGAATTGATCCGCGCCGGCAATTCCGATCGAAGCAGATAGAACCGCGATAACCAAGAAAGGTCCGTATTTCATGTGAATTCCTTCGCCAGAGTGCGAGCGATTGCCGCGGTGGTTCGCCGATGCTGACTTTATCATACGAGGCGTGCGGAGGGATCTGGCGCTGGATTGCCGTTCGGAACGCAGGTAGCGGGAACGTTCAGACATCGAACTGCACTAGATTCGAGCACACGTAGGGAGGGTAATCCAATCGCGCAATGGTCCGAGTCGACCCGTTGCGGCCGCCCGTGCACGTCCGCTTTATCACCGTGCTATCACGCCTGAGCACCACAAGACTCACGTTGCCCGAGGTGTCCCTCACAAATTGGGATTGTGCTAGACGTGGAGATATACGCAGATATGAACATTGCGGTTCGAACAATAACTCGACGCAGGTTCATGCGCCGTTGGCGGATTCCTTCAGTTCAATGACGTTTCCGTCCGGGTCCGCGAGGTAGAGCGAGAGTCCATCGCCGCCCGCTCCGAAATTGATTGCGGCCTTCCCTAGCGTCGCCACGCCCTGCTCTTGAAGGTGTCGCACGATTTCTATTTCGTTGAACGGATCGATCTGAAGACAAAGGTGATCGACATTCCTACCGGCTTTGGCGGGAGCGACTCCGCCGCGTCGACCGAGTTCTCCGTCAACAGCAATGAGATCAATCATTGACATTCCAGCGCGAAGATGGATCAGCCCCAAATCCGGGCGAGTCTTTACGACCGTGCATTGCAGCACGCGGTTATAGAAATCGACGCTGCGTTGCAAATCCTGTACCCGCAGAACGATATGGTCGATACCTTGAACGCGGAACGGCATCACGGGCGCATACCTCCAATGCAAGATGGCTCGTCGCGCGAATGAAGTGCTAATGCAGTCTCTTGCGGACGGGCACTTTCTATGATGTCTTGCGGTTCTATTGAATCCATATTTTGAAGTTTACCGCGCGCCACGAACGACGGCTAACTGGCGGTGATTCCGAGGTCGCAAATGACGGCTGATGGCCGAGGCTGTGTAAAAACAAAAACCGACCTCGCTATAAATCAATTCTGCAAAATTCATTGTTAGAAATCTCGCAGATTTGAAGCACGCCGGGGATTTTTCGCTCGTTTCGCTCGATCTAAAAAACTGCCGAGGGTTTTTACACAGTCTCGGCCGATCAGCGACCGATTTGCTTCTCGAAACCCGCCATTCAGCGAGACGAATCAGGACCGTCGGCTTCCGGCAAATCATGACCCCAACCGGTCGGGCACAACGTCGGAGCGCCAACAACCAATGGCTAATCGCCGCTGGCGTTTGTATATACATTTGTATAGTATACATGAATGCCAGAGACATACGCTGGATTTGACTGGGACGCGGGAAATCGCGCGAAGTGTCAAAAACATGGCGTCACAATCCCGGAAATCGAGGCTTTGTTTTCCGAACCGCTGTTGATTGTTCCGGATGCGACGCATTCGAAATCAGAGACTCGGATTCGGGCGCTCGGCAGGACCGGCGCGGGCCGAATGATATTTTTGGTGTTTACGACACGGCTCAAGGGCGGTCGGCGAGTGGTACGGCCGATCAGCGCGCGTTATATGCATGGGAAAGAGGTCGCTACTTATGAAAAAGAAAATCCCGAGCTTTAAATCCGATGCCGCTGCGGAGCGTTTCGTCAGTCGCGCGGATTTGACGCGTTACGACTTATCGGGTCTCAAGCCAGTCCGATTTGAATTCGAGAAGAAATCCGCTCAGTTGAACATGCGGCTGCCGAAGCCATTATTGGATGCGGTAAAACGGCGCGCGAAAGAGCGAGGTATTCCCTATACGCGATTCTTACGGGAGTTGATTGAGCAGGGAATATCAATGCCGCTGCGATAACACAAATGGGCGAGGTCGGAAGCAATCGCTCTCGAGTTGTGCCACTGCAAGATTCTGGGATCTATGAATTCAAAGCCTTATCTCAAGGTAAATCGGCAAATTGTGGCACAGTTGGAGAGGCGTAAGTAATTGTTCTGTAAGGGTAAAATGAGTAGTGGAAAGAGCTTCTCTTAATCAATTGTCGTAGGCTCGATCCCTACGGTTCTGGTGCATCCAGGGGCATCGGGTAGACTTCCGAGCATGCTGCCCGAGGTGTCGAATGACGAAGCCGATTGCCCGTGACCCGATGTACCGGAAACGGGCGTTCGACGCCGACATCATCGAGCTGTGCGTGCGGTGGCACATCACCTATTGGGTGTCGTACCGGGATCTCGTGGAGATGATGGCCGAGCGTGGCATTCAGGTTGCCCACACGACCGTGCTTCGCTGGGTAACGCGGTATGTTCCGGAGTTTGAAAAGCGCTGGAGCCGGTTTGCCAAAGCGGTCGGCACCTCGTGGAGAGTCGATGAGACGTACATTTCGATCAAGGCGAGATGGCACTATCTTTACCGCGCCGTCGACAAGCACGGCAAGACAGTCGACTTTTTGCTTCGCCGCGACCGCGGTATCGCGGCGGCGCAAGCCTTCTTTCGCAAGGCACTCGGCTCGACACTCCCACGCGTGCCACGCAAAGTAACGCTCGACGGACACGCGTCGAGTCGTCGCGCGCTGTGGCTGCTGCGACGCGAGCATCCTTGCTGGCGAAATGTGAAGGTGCGGACGAACCGGGACCTCAATAACCTCATCGAGCAAGACCACCGGGCGATCAAGAGACGCTGCGCATCGATGTCCGGATTCAAGTCGTTCGCGAACGCTGCGATCACCATCGCTGGCATCGAGCTCGCTCACCGGATTCGTAAGGGACAGTTCTCGTTTGGCCGCGGCCGTCGCCGCTGCGGGTGGTCGCGGAACGTGGAATGGGCGCTAGCGCTTGCATAGACGAGGGCCTCGAAGCACGAAAGGCCTAAGCATGACCGAGATGTCCCTGGATGCACCAGAGCCGAAGATGCGCGCAAGCTTCGAAGGGTTCGATGGATATAAAGAGATACGACCATGACCAGCGATGGGCAATGGCAACCAGTTCTGATCGGGAGCCGATTTTCAACTCGCCACCCATCAATATCACAGAAAAACGTCAAGGCGTGACTATCGGCCGCGCCTTGGACGGTAATGCGCAAGTCACTGGGCAGTCTACATGCGCAAACCCTTCGACTTTGTGCATGGACATTCTTGCAGATAGAGCATGAAGCAACCTTCCCTTGTACCCTCCGAGTCGCGCCCAGATTGAAGGTCCTCTCTTAATTAATCTTGATAACATAGATGCGGGGCTTTTTTTGGCCTGTCGTGATGTCTACGCATTTCCGGCCGAAGTACTTCTCCGGAAGCCATCTTTCGGAGCGGAGTGCGGGCCGAAGGTAGTCTCCACAGCCTTTGCGACCAAGAGCAGACGAATGCACATTGAGTTAAAGTATGCGCACCGACGGTCAACCTTTATTTGCTGCGTCGCCACAGCACTGTTGCTGACGCTCGCGGCTTGTAGCCATTTGGGTGATACCAGAAAGGCCAACCCGGACAAGAACGCGCCACGCGCGCAGCTGTCCATAGGGTACAGCCTGCTTTACCAAGAGGCCGATGGGATTCCTAAACTAAAGTGGATCTTCTTGTTTAAGGACAAACCTGAAGAAATGGGGCGGCTCACCCATGATCTGGTCAGCTACTACCAGCAGTTGGCCGACACCATGCAGAGGCTATCCAAGCAATATCCCGCCATGCGCATCGACGTCGCGGCAATGTCCCAGATCGAGAGTGAGGAGCGTAAAGCCATCGGCGAGGATCTCGCCAAGGATTTTGCCCCGCTCGTCGGTAAGACCGGCGTCAAATTCGAGCGTGAGGCGCTACTCATGTTTTACAACACGCTGAACGAGCAACGTCATCTGACCGGGGTGATCGTGGGGCTCGAAACCGACCCGGGCCTCAAGAAGTTCTTGGAGACGACAAAGGCTCAGTTGGAAGAACAGTACGCGAAAGTGGGGGCGCTATTGAATCGCCGCTATTTCACTCAGTAAGTTGCGCCATCTGCTGATCAGCCACGCGACAGAAGCGGTATTTTCTTAGGAGAGCCAGTGTGTGCTCTTTTTCGGGGTACCGTAACTCCTGCAGGACGCTGCAAGACCTGCGAATGCCCGATTAGTCGCGATGAGAATGCATGAAAGCGCTCGCTGTTGAAGGGTTCATCATGAAGAAAGTGAAAGTCAAGTGGCTCGGCAAACCGCAGAAGCACGACTATCCGGCGGCTCAGTCGTACCTGAGTCTGACTTTCGACCCACGGGTGGCAAAGAATCTGGCGGACAAACTGGAAAGGGCCGAAATGACGGAATATGCGGCGAAGGATATTTTTAGAGCGTGCGGCCTATCGCCGCTCGGTGTCAGTAATAGCCATGTGGAAAAAGATAGAACTCGGATCATCCTTAACGAAGCGCTATCTCCCTTGTTGCTGTGTCGAGACAATGGCCATGGCAAACTGATAATCGCTGACGGCTATCACCGTCTCTGCGCGGTTTATACATTCGATGAGAATTCCATGATTCCATGCAAGATCGTCTAATCGAATAGGTATCGTCATATCCCAGGAGAAATGGTATGGACGCC
>PKXS01000012.1 GCA_003132425.1 Gammaproteobacteria bacterium
GGAGCAACGGTCCAAAACGGCAATTGCGGGTGGCGCCATCTCCTTAAGAACCGCGGGCTCATACCGCAAGAGTGTCCATACCGTAAGAGAGTCAATGAGCGGGCAGAAAGCGGCGTTACGTAAAATCCTGCGCGCCAAACGGCGCTCCTTGAGCGCCTCCGACCACCGGCGGCGTTCGAGCCAGGCCGCCAAGGCGGTCTCGCGATTGCCGATGTTCAAGAACGGCGCCCGTGTGGCGATTTATTTGCCCTTCGACCGGGAAACAAACACCGCTCCGCTCATCGCCGCCGCGCGCCGCCGCGGCGTTCGCCTATTCGTGCCGGTGGTCAGCGACCGGCGTCATGCTCGCTTGCGCTTCTACCCGCTTGGCCGAAAGACGCGGCGCGGCGTGTTCGGCATCGCTGTGCCGGAACGAACCACCGGTCCGGTCGCGCCCCGATGGTTCGACGTCGTCGTTATTCCGCTCGTGGGAATCGACACGGCAGGACTGCGCCTCGGGATGGGCGGCGGATTCTACGATCGCGCGCTGGCGTTNNTCCGCCGCCGGCACTGGCATGGTCCGCGCTTGGTAGGATTCGGCTTCGACTGCCAGCGGACGGACTTAGAGTTCGCGGAAAGTTGGGACCTGCGCCTCGATTCGCTGGCGACGGAGTCGGGACTTCAACACTTCTCGCGGGGTGGGGGTGCTCCATGAACCATTGGCTGCTCAAATCGGAACCGGGCTCCTTCGGCATCGATGATCTTGCCGGCTCCCCCAGGCAGACCACCGCTTGGGACGGAGTGCGTAATTTCCAGGCTCGCAACATGCTTCGAGACTCTATGAAAAAGGGCGATCAGGCGTTCTTTTATCATTCCAGCTGCGACCTTCCGGGCATCGCCGGAATCGTCGGCATCGTGAAGGAAGCGTACCCCGATAAGACGGCCCTCGACCCGGCGCATCATCACTACGATGCCCGGAACGACGGCAAGGGCGCGCCGCGGGAACCGCGTTGGTTCGTGGTCGACGTGAAGTTGATACGCAAGCTCAAGCGCATCATCACTCTCGATGAGCTGCGGGTTCACCAGTCCAAAGCGCTGCGCGACCTGCTGTTATTGCGTCGAGGAAATCGTCTTTCGGTGACGCCGGTATCGAAGAAGGATTGGGATTTCGTTCTCGCTCTTGAGTGAACGCGTTCACATCGCTACCACATCGGCGTGTAAGAAGCGCGACGTATTGCTTGTAAATTAATTATTCGTGTATATACTCGGTCCCCGGACTAACCCGACAACGGAGTTTCTATCATGGCAGCGAAAAAGGCGAAGAAGAAGGTAGCGAAGAAAAAGGCNNTGCTCAGCGAATCGCAGGAGCGCATGCTGCTGGTCGCCGAAAAAGGCCGCGAAGAAGAAGTAAGCCTTCGAAAGTAATCAACTGTGCCCGCGTAAGCGGGCACAGTTGTTTCTGGGGGGAGGGAAGTGTTCGATACGACGGGAAAAAAGCGCCGCGCCGCACAGGCCGCGCTTCAATACGTGGAAGAAGGCATGGTACTGGGGATCGGCACCGGCTCCACGGTGCATGAGCTCATCGAAGCGCTCAAGAATTGTAAAATTCACCTCGAAGGCGCGGTATCAAGCTCACGCCAGACCTCCGAGGCGCTGCGGGCCGCGAGGATTCCGGAACTGGATCTGAACTTCGCCGGCGAGCTGCCGCTGTACATCGACGGCGCCGACCAAGCGACCGCACAGGGAGCGCTGATCAAGGGCGGCGGCGCGGCGCTCACCCGGGAAAAAGTCCTCGCCGCCGCGTCAACCAGATTTGTCTGCATCATCGACGACAGCAAGCTGGTCGATGTCCTCGGCGCGTTCCCGCTGCCCGTCGAGGTGATACCGATGGCGCGCTCCTACGTCGCGCGCCGGCTCCTAGCGCTCGGCGGCCAGCCTGTCTGGCGCGACGGAGTGGTGACCGACAACGGCAACGTGATCTTGGACGTCCACAACTTGACGCTCTCGGACCCGGTGGGGTTCGAAACCGCCGTCAATCAGATCGCCGGGGTGGTGACGGTCGGTTTATTCGCGCGCCGCGGCGCCGATGTGCTGATCGTAGCGGGCAATGACGGCGTCAAAACCCTGACTCCCTAGATTTCCAGCCGGGTACCGATTTCAATCACGCGATTGGGCGGCAGACCGTAATAGTCGGCAATAACCTGTGCGCCGCGCGCCATTTGCATGAATGCCTTGCGCCGCAGGGGAGGCAAATCCGAGCGCTGACCCGCAAGCAGCTCCTCGCGGCTCAGGAAGAAGGTGGTGCGCTCGGGATCGCAAGGCACGCCGTACTGTTCCGCCTCGCGAAGTATCGCCAGGATATTGGGTTTCTCCATGAAGCCTACCTGAGCCACCACCCTGACAATGCCGTCGCAGACCGGGGTCACGGTCAAACGTTTGGCCGCCGCGATCCGCGGCTGTTCGCGGGTCACAACCGTCAGCAGCACGACTCGTTCATGGATGACGCGGTTGAACTTGATGTTGCTGAGCAACGCGCGCGGTATGCCGGAAGCCTTCGCGTCGAGGAATATCGCCGTACCGCTCACCCGCACCGGCGGATCCTTATCCAAATCGTCGAGAAAATCCCGCACCGGCTTCTGATCGCGCAACAGCCGCGACATGACCGAGGCGCGCCCACGCTGCCAGGTTTGCATCAGCCAATAGATGATCAACCCCGACGTCAAGGGCAGCCAGCCGCCGTCTTCGAGTTTGGTCATATTGGCCAGCAGGAACGCGATATCGACGAAGAACAGCAACGACAGGCCCGCCCGCAGCGCGCGGCTCTCGTTGCCGGTCCGAGATTTGATCAGGCTTAAGGTCAGTGGCGTCACGATGGTCATGGCGCCGGAGACGGCCAAGCCATAGGCTCCCGCCAACGCCGCGGAGCTTCCGAATCCCACCACCAATGCGAGCGAGGCGGCCATGAGGATCCAATTCATGGTCGGCACATAGATCTGACCGGCATAGTCCGCCGACGAGTGCTCCACCCGCGCGCGCGGCAGCAGCCCCAAGCTGACGGCTTGCGTGGTCACGGAAAAGACGCCGGAGATCACCGCTTGCGATGCAATGACCGTCGCCGCGGTCGCGATGACGACCAGCGGCAACAGCGACCACGCGGGCGCCATCAAGTAAAATGGATTGCTGATTGCGGCCGGATTCTCGATCAGCAGCGCGCCCTGGCCGAAATAGTTGAGAACCAGCGCCGGCATCACGACGCAAATCCACCCCAAGCGAATCGGCGCTTTGCCGAAATGGCCCATGTCGGCGTACAGCGCCTCCCCGCCGGTGACGCTCAAGAACACCCCGGCAAGAATCGCCAGCGCGCTGAACTGATGTTGGGTCAACATGCTCAATGCGCGGGTCGGATCGAGCGCCAGCATCACCCGCGGCTCGCGCAGGATCCAGCCGATACCCATCACTGCCAATATCGCGAACCAGCCGAGCATGACGGGACCGAAAACCTTTCCCACCGAGCCGGTGCCATGACGTTGAATCAGAAATAATCCAATTAATACGAACACCGTGATCGGCAAGATGGGGATCTGCGCGGCCGGCGCAGCGATCTTCAGACCCTCCACGGCGCTCAACACCGATATCGCCGGCGTGATGGCGCCGTCGGCGAAGAATAGGGACGCGCCCAATATGCCCAGCGTCCCATACAGCTTGCGGCGCGGACTTTCGCGCTCGGTGTTGATGACCAAAGCGGTCAGCGCCAGCACACCGCCTTCGCCCTTGTTATCGGCGTTCAGCACGACGCTGACGTACTTGAGCAATATCACCAGCACCAGCGACCAAAAGACCAATGACAGCACGCCGAGAACATGATCGGGCGTCACCGGCATTTTTGGCCCTGCGAAGCAGGCCGACATGGCATAGAGCGGACTGGTGCCG
>PKXS01000092.1 GCA_003132425.1 Gammaproteobacteria bacterium
AACCTTGGCGGCCCAGGGCGCCTGGAAAGCGCGCGACTGATCGTATCGAGAGCCGTGCTCGACACGTTCGAGGTAGTCAGATGACTTACCCAAGTCCAGCCCTAAGCGCCGACGTGAACTGCTGTCGATAAGTAAGGGGCTTAGCCAATGAGCCGTGAGTCTCTACCGCACGGAAGGCAGAGTGCGAATGACAGGTACGCTGCGATGATGCGCTCAAGCTCGCGCGGGAAGGCGCACGATAAGGCCTCCTGATTGTTGTAGATCGGGTCGAAGCCGGACTGTTCCAGCCTGACCTGTTCCCAGGCGGCATCCATTTCGTCGGCCACCAGCATCGCGAGCCCCGTGTGCGCGCCCTGACCCATTTCGGCCTGCGACATCATGACGGTCACTGAGTTGTCGGCCGATACCTTGACCCAACCGTTCAGCGCTACCTGGCCCGGCACTACGCAAGTGGCTTGCCGGCATACAACCGCCGGCTCGACGGCAGCGCTGANNACGCTCCAACCGCGCCGGCCGAGCCGAGGATGAAATGACGCCGCTTGATTCGAGCCATAAACTTGATCCTCAGGCGTGCAGCGCTCTCGCGGCCGCATCAAGTACGATTTCTGAGACTTCGAGCATGCTTTGAAACAGCTTGAAAATGCTAATTTGCGCCCCCATTTAGCGACCGAAAGCGCGGTGAGACACCTCGCAATCTGCAGCTAATTTCGTAAAGGAGATTATATGATGCTTGGAACGGTTGCCCGGTGGGGCCACAACACATTACTCGCCGCCATGGCGCTGATGACCATCGCATTGATTGTACTAGCCCTATAAACCGGCGAGGAATTCGATCCCGGAGTGCGCCCGCGCACCTCGGGGTCACTCCGACGCTGCCGTGGACGGCAATTCAGTGTCTTTTGCCGTTAGGTGCTTGGATTTCCACAGCACCAGGCCGTAATAGCACGCATAGTAGCCGATGAGGATGAAGAACAATCCCAGTGTGAGTGGACTGCGAACCATCGATGAGGACGCAAAACCCGGTGAGGGACCCGCCGAAACGACATCGGCGGGTACGTGTCCGTTCGCGTAAAGCTGAACGATCCGATAGACCAAACGACCGAGAAACAAGAGAGACACGGCGATACCGGTATAAGTGTGCGGCACATAATGGAGCGCGCCGCCAAATGTCTCGAAACGCGTGCGTTTGGCGCCCCAAATTCCTAGGATCGCGCCCACCGCGCCGCCGGCAATAATTGCCGCCAAGAAATCAGTCGACCTTAGAGCGAGCGGCAGAAGCGAGCCGCCGATGACCGCGAAAAGCACCGTCCGAATGACCATGCGTTTCGGGCGCAACACTTGACGGCCGAAGTTTCGGCGGAAACGCCGATAGAGAACAAAGACCGCGAGCATGGCGATTAAATAGGGTCCGATTTGCGAATAGTCTGAATGCATTGCCCGTATCAGCTATAAAGTGACTGACCAAGTCTTAGAATACTGGTTCGTGCAATCCGACGCATCCCGCGTTTGCTGCGCGAGGGACGGGGGCTCATGTTCAATTATAAGATATTGGCGCTCATATGCGCCGCCATCGGTATTTCGACGAATGTTTCCGCACAGTGGACCATAGCTCCCGACGCCGCGGAACCCGGGTCCGTAGAGGAGATCGCCAAGGCGACAACGGAAGCGCGCTTCCTGTCGCCGTGGGTTTCGTATCTTCCGGCGTCCTCCTCGGTGCCTTCGCCGCGCGCTTTCTTCGGGCGTATCCCTGGCGCACCCGGAGAATTGGTGAATTCGGCGCAGGCCTACGCCTATAGCCGCGCCCTGGCGGGGGCATCGCCGCGGGTGCGAGTATTCACCATCGGTCGCTCGGAGGAAGGCCGCGATATTATTCTTCTGGCTATCGCGGATGAAAAGGGCATCCAGAGTTTGGATACTTTGAAAGCCGAGAATGCCGCGCTCGCCGATCCGCGCACGATAGATGCGACAACGGCGGAGCAGCTAATCGGTAAATCGCGCCCGTTCTATTACTTCAACGCGGCGCTGCATTCGGATGAAACTGGGTCCACCGAGTCGGTTCTCGAACTCGCCTACCGGCTGGCCGTCTCGGAGCAGCCCATGATTCGCCGGATCCGAGAAAATATGGTGGTGCTCATCAACCCCGTCTCCAATCCCGATGGTAGGGACAAGCAAGTGGAATGGTTCTACCGCTTTCTCAAGGGGAAAACCGACCGTGACACCCTGCCTCGCCAGTCCTCGCCGTATTGGTCAAAGTACACGATGGTGGATATCAATCGTGATGCACATCAGCTCACTCACGAGACGACCAAGGCGGTCAGCCGCATGTTTTTTGAATATCATCCGGTCATCGTGCACGACCTGCACGAAAGTGAAGCGCTGCTGCTGACCTGGAACGGGACCGGACCCTACAATCCCAATATCGACCCCATCACTTTCAGTGAATTTCTCACACTGAGTTTTCAAGAGGTGGAGACGATGACCGGCCTTGGCATGCCCGGTGTTTGGACGTGGAATTTCGGCGAAGCCTTTGGGCACATGTTCATGGATTCCGTGGCCATGAATCACAATGCCATCGGCCGGGGTTACGAAACCTTCGGCAACGGTACTGCGGAAACTCTGGTTCAATCGCTGTCCCCCGAGGAAACGTCCGCCGAATGGTATCGCGTGCTGCCGCCGCCCTCGGGCAAATTCTCCTGGTCGGCGCGCGACAACGTGAATTACAACGAGACAGCCGCACTCGCGGCGCTCGACTACGCCGCGAAGAACTCCCGGATGTTGCTGCGGAATTTCTACACCAAAAGCTTGCACAGCTGGCGTAAGGGACTGGATGAGCCGCCTTACGCATTCATCATTCCCGACAATCAAGGCGACCCGGCACGCGTCGCGGAAATGGTTGCGAGACTCCAAGCGCAGCACATCGAAGTCAGCCGCAGTGATGCACCATTGACCGTTAAAGAGGGTAGCTTTCCCGCCGGCACCTATGTCGTGCGATTGGATCAACCGTACCGCAACTATGCGGTGGATTTGCTGATGCCGCAGAACTACCCGAAAGACGGCGGCGAACCCTATGACGATGTGTCGTGGGAATTCCCGGCGTTCTACCACCTGCAAGTCACGCCCACCGCAGACGCCGCAATCCACGACGCCAAGCTCACACCGCTGACGGAGGCACCGCATCCGCAAAGGCATGTGGTGGGCGAGGGCCCGGTGTATGTGTTGAAGGACACGGGACAGGAAGGGATTCTCGAGGCCCGGTATCGTCTCGCCGCATTCAAAGTCCGGATCGCGGAACAAGCGTTCGTGCTCGGCAACCTCACCTATCCTGCTGGGTCGTGGATATTTCCCGCCCAAGCCGGCCTCCGCGATGCCCTGCGCGACGTCGCGGACCGGCAGAGCTTGGATTTCGCCAGCACTGATGCGCTGCCGCCGGTCGCGACTCATTCCGCCAAGGTCCCGCGCCTCGGATTGTGGGTGCCCTGGGCCGATACGGACTCCATCGGCTGGGTGCGATATACCTTGGATCAACGGAAGATCCCGTACATTTATTTGCGCGACGAGGACATCCGGGCGGGAAATCTGCAAAAAAAGATCGACATCCTGCTGTACGGACACGTAGATCTGGAGCTTGCCGAGCAAATCCACGGCATCCCGAAGGCATGGGGCCCTATGCCCTTCAAGAAAACTGCGAAAACCCCCAGTCACGGCACGCCGGCCGCGTCCGATGACATTACCGGCGGGGTCGGCTGGGAANNGGCTCAGATTCAGCAATTCATCGAACGCGGCGGTCTGATGGTCACGCTGGGCAACGGCACCATGCTCGCCCTCGAAGGCGGCATAGTACGCGGCGTGCGCCGCGATTCAGGCGGTGTGCCGCGCAGCACGCAGGGCGGGGGCGCTTCCTCTTCCGAGGCGTCGCGCGAGGCTGTCACGCGTACTCCCGGAGTGGAGGTTCGAGTCAGCTTCGCACGCCCGGATCATCCCATCGCCTACGGCTATCCGAAGTCCAGTTACGTATTTCGCTCGAACTTTGCGCTGTACTCGGTCCCGCGGCGTTGGTTGCGCATGGCGTACTGCACCACCTGTCTCGACGGGCCGGTCGATCCGCGGGGCGTGGTGTTGCAATGGGGCGATCCTGCGAATTCGGCTCCCTTCTTGGTCAGTGGGCAAGTGTGGGGCGAAGATAATCTGATAGGGCGTCCCGCAATACTCGACATGCCCGTAGGCCTAGGTCATGTCGTCGCGTTCAATTTCAATCCGCTGTACCGCGACTTGAATCGCGGCGATCAACGCATGCTCTGGAATGCGATCATCAATTGGCAGGCGATCCTGGCAGGATCTGCGCCGCCCGCCTCACATTAAGGCATCGTTATTCGGACCGGCCATTACGGTCTCCCGATTGCGACACGATGAAGGACTCTTCATGGCGGCAATTCAGGCGCGTGCTAGAGTTTTTCCTTGAATGATTGACAAGCAATTACATTTTCGCTTAAGGAGAATCCATGAATAAAGCAGTACTCGCCATCGCCGCCGCTGTGACATTCGCCTCCGGCATGACCCTAGCCGGCGCCGTGCATGATTGGCATGACCTCGACAAGGTGCACAATCACGTCGTCGAATCGATTCATGAAATGGAACGCGCACGTGCGGCGAACCACTACGATATGTCGGGTCACGGCGCAAAGGCCGAGGACCTGCTGCGTCATGCCGAAAAAGAACTGCATGAGGCGGTCGAAGCGGCTAAAGCAAATAAGTAGGCATCTGATGCTGACCCGGGCGGTGCGGGAGTGCCGCGCCGCTCGGGATTTAACGTCTGCGCGTCCTTAGAGCACTCACTCCATACGGTTACCAGCGCCTACCGCTGAGGTCGCGTCACGCACTCGCTGGATTCTACTAACAATTAAGCACTTGCTTAAGTATTAATTGGCGCTATACTTAAGTCAATGCTTAACAAACAATCATCGCTTGATCTAACGTTTCAGGCGCTCGCCGATCCAACACGCCGGTCAATGTTGGCGCAGCTGTCCCGCGGACCCATCTCGGTCAGCGAGTTGGCGCGGCCGTTGGCCATGTCGCTGTCGGCCGTGATGCAGCACCTGGCGGTGCTCGAGAGCTCGGGTATCGTGCGCTCGAAGAAGGTAGGGCGCGTGCGCACCTGCCGAATCGAGCGGCACGCGTTGAGTCTCGCCGAGCAGTGNNCGGCGCACCGAGTGGGAGCGACACCTGGACCGGCTCGGCGAGTACCTGGAAACCCTGAAAAGTGAAGGAAATGCCCATGGCCACGGCAAATAAGACCCGTTTGAGCACCCAACCGCAGCCGCTGATGGTGTCGCGAATATTTCCGGCATCGCCCGATCTGGTGTTTCGAGCGTGGAGCTCGGCAGATCACATAAAGCGCTGGTTCTGCCCGGCGGGCTACACAGTGCCCGAGGCCGAAATCGAATTTCGCGTCGGCGGCGCCTTCAATGTATGCATGCGCTCAGCCGAAGGGCGCAATCACTGGGCCAAGGGAAGGTACGTCGAGATCGTGCCCAACAGCCGTCTTGTCATCGACATGAACGCGATCGGGGATCAGAACGAGCCGCTATTTCGCGCCTATACGGTCGTCACTTTCATGGAGCAGCCGGGCGGTGCGACCAAACTGGAGGTAAAGCAGAGCTACACGCTGTTCGAGCCATTGGCGGCGACCATGATGCAAGGCGCTCCGCAGGGGTGGGGTCAAACCCTTGACCGTCTCGAACAGGAAGTGGCGCGTATCCGAAAGTCAGCGCCGGCCGGCCGCTCCGTCGTACACGCTACATTCTGCATCGAACGCACTTACAATGCTCCGCGCGCGAAGGTGTTCACGGCGCTTACCGATCCTGCGGCCAAGGCGAAGTGGTTTGCCGGAGGCAGTGGCTACACTATTCTGGCTCGCGAAATGGACGTACGGCCCGGCGGGCGAGAGCGCGTTCAGGGACGTTGGGACAGCGGCGTCGTCTCGACCTTTGACGCGCTCTACCACGATGTGGTGCCGGACGAGCGCATTGTCTACGCCTATGAGATGCACCTGGATGAACGGAAGATTTCCGTTTCTCTGGCCACGTTCGAACTTAAATCCGCGGGCGCCGGAACGCGCCTCATCATGACCGAACAGGGTGCCTACCTCGACGGCTATGACGATGCCGGCTCGCGCGAGCGGGGTTCGAATTTCCTCCTCGATGCTTTGGGAAATTCGCTCAAGTAGCGGGGACCATCGCAGACCCATCGGTCGACTGGCGGTAGCGCCTGATCCGACAGCAGCGCCGACAGGCTGGCATTGGTCACCGCGACCGAATCAAACGGCGTGCCATGCCGCGAACCGCGTACTATTACCAGAGCGGCACGCAGCCGCGCGGCCAGCGCGCGTTTTTCCGCGAGAGGCGTGTAGTCGTTCTCGGCCGCAATGATCAATGTCTTGCTGCGAATCCGGTCGAGCCGATCGACCGCGGTCAATCGCTGCAATGCGAGCCCCATGCCGAGGTAGGACCTTGCCGGCACGGCGCTCACCACCTCGACCGCCCGCTCACGCGGAGATTGCTGCCAGGGTTTTGGAAATAATCGTCCTGCGACGAGCCGCGCACTCGGCCGGCGCTTGCAGCTGGCGAAGTAGGACATGCCCTACATTGGCTCACGCGGCTGCCTGACTGACTCCATGCAATGAGCGCCCTAACCTTAGCCCCGGTCGATTGATTGCCAGGGTGATTTAATGTCCATAAGCACGATTCTCTTGATCCTGCTGGTGCTTCTGCTGATCGGAGCGCTGCCGGCATGGCCATATAGCGGAAGCTGGGGCTATTACCCTAGTGGCGGCCTAGGTGTCGTGCTCATCGTGCTGCTGGTATTGGTCGTCTCGGGACGGCTGTAAGATCGCTCGCCCCTCGTTGCTCATGGAACCTCGCGTCAAGCAATTTCTGACAGGAGTACAGTTGCTGATACTCGCGAGTTGCCTGTCGGCAGCGTCGGTCAAGTCATCCGAAACTCAGCGTTCGTGTCCCTCGTTGACCGGTCCGTCCCAATTCGATTACGCCGTACTTGCAAGCATCGCGGACTCGCCTTATTTATTGGGAATGTCTGGCTACAATTCGGCCAAAGCGAAAAGCGAGCCATCCATTGGCGATCTTGAAAATGTAAAAATAGAAAGGAACTCACAATGTCGTTCATAGCGTGGATCGTGCTTGGATTAATCGCCGGATTTATCGCAAGCAAACTAGTCAACAAGAGCGGTGAAGGTCTATTGTTGGATATCGTATTGGGGATCGTGGGAGCCGTAGTCGGTGGCTGGCTGTTCAACACGTTTGGTATGCCCGGAGTATCAGGCTTGAATTTGTACAGCTTGCTGGTTGCGGTGGTCGGTGCCGCCATATTCCTCATCGTGTATCACTTCCTAAGGCGTACCGCCTGACGAGGTGATTAATCGCGAAGCAGGAGGCCGTGCGTCCTGCGCGGCCTCCTTTGGTATCGTATCGTTCGGGCTCAACCATCTAAAGGGCGACCCGGGTTGTGCCTAGTCCAAAAGTTGCCTTAGTTTCCCGCGAGACCGCGCCGCATCGCAAAGGGCTCTGGCAAAGGCTGGGCCCTGGCCTGGTGACTGGCGCCGCCGATGATGATCCCAGCGGAATCGGCACGTACTCTCAGGTCGGTGCGCAGTTCGGCTTCGCGATGTTGTGGACGACGCTGTTTTCATTTCCCATGATGGTTTCAGTTCAATTGATATGCGCGCGAATCGGCAGGGTCACCGGCGAGGGGATCGCAGGCAATCTGCGCCGCTGGTACCCGGTTAAGGTGCTATTTCCGATCGTGACCCTGCTATTGATTGCGAATACCATCAATATCGCGGCCGATTTGGGCGCGATGGGAGCAGCACTGCAGCTAATGGTGGGGGGTCCTGCCGCTGCGTACACGATATCCTTCGGGATCCTATCGCTTCTGGCGCAAGTTTATCTTCCGTACCGCCGTTACGCGCGGATATTGAAGTGGCTAAGCATCGTGCTCTTTGCTTACGTGGCAACGGTTTTCTCGCTGGCGATTCCATGGAAAGAAGTGGCCGTCAACGCTCTGCTTCCCACATTATCCCTAAGATCCAAGTACGTTACGGCGGTTGTCGCGATATTCGGCACGACCATCAGTCCGTATCTGTTCTTTTGGCAGGCGTCGCAAGAAGTCGAAGATCAGGAGGCCGCCGCGGGCGAACAGCCCTTGATACGGGCACCGAAGCAGGCGGCGGCGCAATTAGAACGCATCGAGCTTGATACGTACGTCGGCATGGGAGTATCTAATCTCGTTGCTTTCTGCATCATCCTGACCACAGCAATCACGTTGCATTCGCACGGGATTCAAAATATCGCTACCGCCGCGCAAGCCGCCGAAGCGCTTCGTCCGATAGCCGGCAGGTTCGCGTTCATCATATTTTCCATCGGCATCATTGGTACCGGCTTGCTTGCCGTGCCGGTGCTCGCCGGTAGTGCGGCCTATGGGGTCGCAGAGGCCATGCATTGGACGTTCGGCCTGAATCGAAAGCTCGCTCAGGCCACGAAATTCTACGCCATCATCGCCGCGGCAATGATGATCGGACTGGCAATGAATTTCGCCGGCGTCGATCCGATCCAAGCATTGTTCTGGACCGCCGTCGTCAACGGCGTGGTCGCAGCGCCATTAATCGTCGTCATCATGCTGATGTCCTCACAGCTGCGAGTGATGGGGCAATTTGTCATTTCCGTCCGATTAAAAGTAGTGGGATGGCTGACGGCGGCATTCATGACCGCAAGCGTCATCGCGATGTTCGTATTGTGGCCGCGCGCGTAACGAGGCGCGCGAAACGGTTACGCGCAGCTACGGCGGAGGGCTCGCTGGATTCAATGCCAGTCCTGCCAGGCGGCGCTCATCCCAAATCACGAAGATGCCGCTCGCAATGACGATGCCCGCGCCGATTAGCAGCGTGAGCGATGGCGAAGCCGACCAGAAAATCCAGTCAATCGCAAATGCCCATATGATGGCCGTGTATTCGAATGGACCGACCACCGATGGTGGCGCCCGGCGAAATGCGTCCGTCAGCCACAGCTGACCAAGTGCACCGGAGATGCCGATTCCGGCGAGCCAACCCCAATCATCAGGTTTGACCGGGCGCCAGCTGGCGAAGCCCAAGACGCCCGAGCCGATGCTGACCAACGCCAAGTACCAAAACACCATGGAAATGCTCGAATTGGTGCGACCGAGTGTTCGCACCGTCAAGGCGCTCAGTGCATAGCAGATCGTCGCAATGGCCGCGGCGCCGGCCGCCGCCAGCGACACGACGCTCCGACCCCAGGGCTGCAAGATCAGCAGCACGCCGCCCAAGCCCAAGACAATCGCAAGCCAGCGCTTGACCGACACCCGATCGCCGTATATCGGTACCGACAAAGCGGTCATCAGCAGCGGCGCCGCCAGAAACAGGGAATATGTCTGCGCCAGGGTCAGTCGATGAACGGCAAACACGAAACTTCCCAGCATGGCGACTCCAAGCGCGCCGCGCCACAGGTGCAACAGCGGGTTCGTCCCGCTCACTGTCGCCCATGAGTGTTGCCACGCAATCGGAATCAGTAAAAACACGAAAGACGACAGGCAGCGCAAAAAGGAAACTTGCATCGGCCCGTAATGCGCCGACAGACGTTTCATCAGGGCATCCATGATCGAAAACACGAATACCGCCGACACCATTGACGCGATGCCGCGCAAGCGTTCCCGTGGCGCCGCTTCCGACAAATTCATCGATTCGCAAGTTCCATCGACGCATTGTACCAGCCGCGTTACGCGCTAACGCCGCGTATAGTTTGCGCGCCTATCGCGCGCCGCCGGACGTCCATCATCTTCAATATCATCGGCGTAAGGATCAGTTGCATTGCCAATTCCATTTTGCCGCCCGGAGCGACGATGATGTTCGGCCGCGACATGAATGAATCATGGATCATCGACAGCAAGTACGGAAAGTCGATCCCCTTGGGATCATGATCGCCCCTCGCGGATGCATCGGCCATCTTGAGTTTCATCTCCGCGCGGTCGAAGCGATGGAAGGAATCGCCTTCGACCAACACGGCGTTGATGCGCTCGCGGCGGAAAATCCTGTTGAAGGCGAGCTGCTGCGCGCTCAATCGCTGCCGCGGCCGAGGGAACGGTGAACGAACTTCGCTGCGAGCACGCGAGCGCGGCTCTCAGATGGGCATGCGATAGCCGTAGAACTCGTGGTCCTCGTTGTAGCCACCCTGGCCGGATCCCAGATCGGCGAAGTCATTCACGAACTCGATGGCTGCGATCCACTTAACCATCTTGAACCCAAGCTCGTTCTCGCAACGCAGGCGCAGCGGTGCGCCATGCAGAACCGTGACCGGCATGCCGTTCATTTCGTACGCCAGAATTGTCAGCTCATGACGCATGTTGCTCATCTTGTGCACGTCGTAATAACGGCCGCCGTCCCCGCCGTCCGCGAAGGAGTAGAAGACCACGTAGCGCGCATCGGCCGTGGGACGCACGAGGTCGATAATGTGGCGAACCGGAACGCCGCCCCATTTGGCGACGCCGGACCAACCTTGAATGCAAAAATGCGTCGTAATCTGCTCCTGCTTCGGCATCGCGCATAGCTCGGCCAGCGAGAACTCGCGCGGCTGTTCGACCAGTCCATCGATCCGCAGCCGGTAGCCCGCAAAGCCGGCGTTGACCAATGCATCGAACTCGGCCGACGCGGGCATCGTGCCGTTGGGCCAGAAGTACGGCGAGATGTCCTTCTCAGTCAGTTGGCTGTGAGGGGACCACCATTCGGCGAGTCCCTTGATCCAGCCGACCATGAGCTCGCCGGTCTTCTGCACCAGCCGAGCGTGGCGGATGGTGAAGGGGGAAGCGCGCCACCACGCCAGCGCCACCAGCATGATCAGCGGCACGAAGACCGCAAAGCCGCTCCAAGAGCTGTCGTGAACCCCGGCCCACATCATATTGAGGCTGACCCTCGCCGGACCCGTTATGAACACCAGCGTCACGTGCACCAGGAAAAAGAGCAGAAACCACCACAGCGCGAGAAAGTGGACCGAGCGCGCCCTTTGCCGGTTCAGCGCGCGCCCGACCCAGCCCAGATGATTCGAGATGGCCGGGCTTTGCATCAACCCGGTTACGATGGAAGTGGGTGCCGCGATGAACACGGTCGCGAAATAGACCAGTTGCTGCAGGCTGTTGTACTGCGTCCAGCTGTGATCGGGCGGAAAGGTAAACGACAGATACTGCAGCGTCGTCGAGGCCGCGTTCGGAATCACCGCCCACGTCGTCGGCACCAGCCGCCGCCACTGGTCGGTTGAAAAAAGCAGGGCGTAGAAGGCCACGCCATTGATCGTCCACAGCAGGTTGACTGAAAAATGCCACCAGCGAGCGAGGCCGATGGAGTGCCGGATGCCCGGGAGGCCCAGCCAGCCGGGGATCGTCACCGAGTCGTCCTTGGCGGTCCAGACCCGATCGGCGGGCACCGGTTTTTGGAAACGAAACCACTCCGTTCCTGGCGTGCAATCGCGTTTCCAATAGAGTCGTGGGTGATCGGCGAGGATTTGAATGCCTGAGCGGATGATGAACGCCATGAACAACAAATTCAGAAAGTGCTGCACCCGAAGCCACAGCGGGAAGCCCGAGGTCACCGCAGCCACCGATGCCGGCGCACCCGGGTAGCGCACCAGAAACGCCTGCACGCCCGGCAGCTGTCGCAGAGCTTGCGCCACGGCTACGCCCGCGATTAGTAGTACAAAGCCGACCGGCAGCACCCACAGCACGTTGATCCATCGCCGGCCAAGGCGAATTCTGGGAACGATCCCGGCTTGCGGCGGCAGCCAGTGGCTCAGCAGTAGGCGATCATCGGCAGCGATAAGGTACTTCGCGATGGGATCATGCGCTGGAGGGAGACGACCTATCTCGTTAATGTCATCATCTTGCATTAATGGCCATGATAGGCCCCATCAGCGGGAGGTCTGTGCGGTGCCATACGGAGTGGATACGTTTGCAATGCTCTGATCGACGGCGCGATCAATGGGCTTGCGGACGTTTGAGCAGTTCCGTTCGGTCGACGGAGCGAACATTTAAATTCAAATGCGTGCCGTCGCGAACCCTCGTCAACGGGATGCCGGTGCCAGCGGGTCCCACCGCCCAAATTCTGCGGTAGAAGTCGGGCAGAGTACTGACGTCATGCTCCGCCACATGGCTGATTAGATCTCCCTCGCGGATATCCGAGCGTTGCGCCGGACCCCCGTCGACCACGCCTGTTACGTAGACCTTGCCGCTCATTTCCGCGGCATAGATACCGAGCCAGGGACGCGGCACCCGCGCCGCGCGGCCGCGGGTGATCAAGTCGCTGAGTATCGGTTTGAGCAGATCCACGGGAACGAACATGTTGGCGTTGATTTCCTCGCCGGCCACGATTTCTCGCACCAGCAGGGATCCTAGGCCAACCAAGCCGCCTTGGCTGTCTATCAAAGCCGATCCAGACCAACGCGGATGAGCGGGAACCGTGAATATGGCATCCTCCAGCAGGTACTCCCATGCGCCGGCGAACTCGCGTCGCGCCAATACTTGCGCCGCGGCGGGCTCGGCGAATTCCCGATGACTTAAAATGTAGGCCTCGTCGCCCGCAGCAAGATTCGCGGAAGATCCGAAGCCGAGCGGCGGCGCATCGAGCTTCTGTAAGGGCAGCACCAGCCCAAATCCGGTGACTTGGTCGTACGCCAAGGCGTGGCCGGCGACTTCATGCCCGAAATTCGCAGTCAACCAAACATCGGTGGCTTCCGTAATTAAATAGCCGATGGTCAATATCAAGCCATCGGAATTGATGACAATACCGCTGCCTGTTCGCTCCGCGCCCAAGATGCCGGCAGTAAATGCATCCTCCGGGACGACGGCCCTAAGCTTGACCAGCGAGCCATTCAACGCGGGCAGATCGAGGCGAATCGGCGCGGATTCGGCTGTCATTTAATCTCGCTCCAGATCTCCCGTGCCCAGCGCGCCATTGCAAGCGCCTCCGCCCAACGATCCGACAGCTCGCGCCCGTCAGCATCGGTAATTGCATAGTCCGGCGGCCCAAGCTCGCACAAGAACACCAGGGCCGAATCGTCGCTCAAATGGCGCGCACGCCAAGCGGCAAAGCCCTGCCGCCACCAGTCGCGAAACAGCGCCACCCATTTTGCGTTTTGCGGAAAGTCCAACGCAACCTGGATTTGCCCGCGCGCGGCCACCCTGCCTTGGAACGAGTCGGAGCGCTGCAGCACCCGCGCCATCAGCGCCTGTAACGCCGGCGGCGGGGGGCAGGGCATCTCACGGTCGACCACGTAGTGCGACAGGTCGGCGGCGAGGCGCATCTCCGGCACCGCATCGAGCAGCTGCACGGTCGTGAACAAGTCGTTGGTGATGCAGTTGCGGTGGGTTTCGAATTGGATGGGCATCCGCTCCTGCTCCGCGGCGCGTAGCCAGCCCTCGATCAGCGGCACCATATCGGCGACTCGGAGCGGCATCTCCTGGCCGATGACAACCACGAACGGGGCGGCAATGCGGTGCGCCAGCGCCAGTGCCGGGCGCAGCGCCTCGACCGATGTCGGGAACGCGGTCAAGCCGCCGGCCAGGCGCGTGCGAGCGAAGTGCGGCACCGTCGCTTCGGCTTGCTCCATGGTCAGAGCGCCAAGATCGATCGACATGCCGTCGAAACCCGCCATGCGCACGCGTTCGAACTTGTCCGCGATCGATGCCTCGGGCGACGCCAGGCGATCCATCGCCCACAGCGCCTGATGCACCAGCAAGCGGCTACCCATGCGTCCGGTCGGTTATCCACGCGCAATTATCTGGATAATCGGCCTCGGTTTTCCCTTGCGCGAAGGCGCGCAGCACGGCGGCCTGAAAACCCAGGTACGTCATCGTCGGAGGCGACGCGCTGCGCGCCGTGAACATGGCTGCATGAAGTTCGTGAAGCCGATGGAACGGCACGCCGGGAAAGGCGTGGTGCGCCGTGTGGTACTGCATCTGCCAAGCCAACCAGCGCATGACGGCATTGGTCCGCGTGCTTCGCGTGTTGATAAGCACATTTTCATCGTGGGGCAGGCCCAGGTGCTCCATCGTGTTCTGCATCTGGTGCGCGAACTTCATCGTCAGCATAGGCGCCAGCCATAGGGTGACCGCCGCCCAGCTATGTGCCGCCAGCGACACTACCGCAATCAAGGCATAGCCGGCAGCGTGATAGCGTGCCTCGCGGATCAGCTCGCCATGCCGCTTGACGGGCAAGTATGGCTCGGTGACCACGCCTAAGGAAAACCGCACGATTCGGCGCCAGCGCGAGTACCAGTAGCTCACGCCCGACATCCACAGCAAGTACGAGGTCAATGAGTATCGCTGGCGCAATAGTTCGCCGTCATGCGCCCAGTCTTGAGTGTAACGGTGATGCGCCATGTGCTGCACTTGATCAAAGGTGCGCGGGTAGAACAACACGAACCCGAAGATGCGGCCCAGCCACTCGTTCAACCAGCGGGTTCGAAACACCGTCCAGTGGCTAAGTTCGTGCTGCCCGGCGTAAAGAAAATTCAGCAGCACGCCATGCGCCATAAATAGCGGCACCGCCCACCACGTGCCGAGCGCGAACCACAGCAGCGCGCCGGTGAGAGCAACCGCGCCGAGATGCGACAGGACCTGAATGGCGCCCTTGCCGTCAGAGGCGACGTACAGGCTGCGCAGCTTCGCGGCATCGATCACCTCACGCCGAACGAACACCTCGTCCACCGATTTCTCCTGGCTGAAAACCGCCAACCGCCGCCCGCAATCTCAAATTGCCCGAAGATAGGCCAGCCGCGGCATATTCACAACCAGGAGGGCGCGGCACCGCTGCCGCCCGCATTTCGTGCATGACCCGCGCATCGCGCACTCCCGTGCAGCGCGAACCGGCGCCTGGACCTTAAGGTGCAAATCGCAGTTCACGTAACCTCCTGAATAGACTCGTATCTCCTATCGTCGGCCCCGCTGGCACGCTGGTTGCTAGAGGCTTCAGTCATGCACGACCGCGCGGCCCGAATCGAGCTCGCTAATACGTCGAAGACCCCGATGCGCGTATTTCATGGGGGCTGCGCGCGCCCCATAAGATAAAATTGGCAGTCTCAGGATGTACTCGCGAATGCGCGGAAGCGCAGAGCAAGGACGTGGGCGCGATCGCAACGGACGGAGGGTGGCGCCTGTACGTCTGCGGCAATGGCGGAATGAAGCCGCGTCATGCAAGCCTGCTGGCCTCCGATCTGGATCAAGAAACGCTGATTCGCTACATCGACCGGTTCTTGATGTTTTACATTCGAACCGCCGATCGCTTGCAACGCACCGCGACCTGGCTCGATCATCTCGAGGTGTTCAACGATTCGAAGCGCGGCATTTACAAGCGTCTCATACTCGAGGATGACAAGGTGCGCGGTGCGGTGTTCTACGGCGACACCTCGGACGGTCAATGGTACGCGGAGCTCATGGCCGCCGGGCGCAGCATCGGACCAATCCGCGATAAGCTGCTGTTCGAGTCAGCGTACAGCGAGAGCGCCCCCAGCGAACGATAGGCTCGTTGCTTCATGGGGCTTCGCGGAATATATCGTAGTACGATATATTGTGCGGCCGCTTTGGGGCAGTATCCATCGAAGCTCATGCCGATCAACACATCGCCCGACACATCCTCTTTCGAACCGGACGAACGCAGTTACGACGGGCTGCGCGACTTCAGCGCGGACCGGCGTCTGTTGGCGCTGGCCGGATTGGCTCTCATCGTAGGCACGGGCGGTGCCGGCGCGGCATGGGTGCTGCTGCGACTGATCAACCTGGTGACGAACCTTGCGTACTTCGGCAAATTTTCCGTCGCCGCCGTCTCGATCGCCGACAACACCTTGGGTGTGGCGTCGGTGCTGGTACCCGTCGGCGGATGCCTGATCATTGGACTCCTGGCGCGCTACGGCACCGAGAAGATTCGCGGTCATGGCATACCCGAGGCGATCGAGGCCATTCTGATCGGACGCAGCCGGATACAGGCGCGGGTAGCTGTGCTAAAGCCTCTGTCTTCCGCAGTGTCGATCGGCACCGGCGGCCCCTTCGGAGCGGAGGGACCGATCATCATGACGGGCGGCGCGATCGGCTCGCTGTTCGCGCAGCTATTTCACCTCTCCAATGCCGAGCGCAAAACGCTGCTGGTCGCGGGCGCGGCCGCCGGCATGAGCGCAACCTTCGGGACGCCGGTCGCCGCAATGCTGTTGGCCGTGGAGCTATTGCTGTTCGAATGGAAGCCACGCAGCTTCGTGCCGGTTGCAGTGGCCTCTATAGTCGCCGCGGCTTGGCGGGTCTGGGACTTAGGATCCGGCCCCTTATTTCCTCTCGCAACCAACGCCGCGTTGCCGCCGGTCGATTTATTTCTGTGTGCCGGACTCGGCGTCCTAGCCGGTCTTGCCTCCGGCATACTCACCGCCATGGTGTACGGCAGCGAAGATCTGTTCGAGCGCCTGCCCATACACTGGATGTGGTGGCCGGCAATCGGCGGATTGGTCGTCGGTCTGGGCGGTCTCATAGAGCCGCATGCGCTGGGAGTCGGATATGACTACATTGCCGAACTGCTGCACGGAGATCTGACATCCAGCGCCGCGTTGCGAATGCTCCTCGTGAAATCCGTCATTTGGTCGATCGCGCTGGGATCGGGAACATCGGGAGGTGTGCTCGCCCCGCTGCTGATCATGGGCGGCGTCGTGGGCACGGTGTTCGGCGGCTGGGTTTCACCGGGCGATACCGGGCTCTGGGCCCTGGTCGGGATGTCGGCCATGATGGGCGGTACCATGCGCGCTCCGCTCACCGCACTACTGTTCGGAGTCGAGCTCACGCACGACGTCCATGCCCTATTGCCCCTGACCGCAGGCTGCGTGGCCGCCCACGCAACCACGGTGTTGATTCTCAAGCGATCGATTCTCACCGAACGAATAGCGCGGCGCGGCCACCACATCGTCCGTGAGTACAGCGTCGATCCGTTTGAGTCGATTCGGGTCAGCGCGGTCATGGCGCAGCCGGTCGAGACCTTGTCCGCGAGCTTGACGGTGGGCGAGATTGTCGATTTCTTTACGGCGCCGGACGCGCCGCGACGGCACAAGAGCTACCCGCTGACAGATCAGCACGGATCTGTGGTGGGCCTAGTGTCGCGCGCGGACGCTCTGCAGTGGATGATGCACGAGAACGTACGCGAACAAGCGGTCATGGAGCAGCTTGAGGTCCAGGAGCTCGTCGTTGGTTACGAGGATGAAATGGTGGGTCAACTCGCCGATCGAATGGCCGATGCCAATAGGGGTCGCGTTCCCATTCTGCGCCGCGCCGACGGTTCGCTCGTCGGTCTGGTCGCGCGGCGCGATTTGCTGCGCGTCCGCGCAAACGTGATTCAACATGAGCGTGAGCGCGAAACACTCATTCGGATCGGATCCAATGACTCGGCGTAAACGCAAGGTTCCAGTCGCTGCGCACACGGACAGCGAGCAGGGCGCGTACAGCTCCCCGCCGTGCTACTTGCACGAGTTCGAGGCGCAAGCTGCGCCGACGCAGGCGGGCGCCCGGATCAAGCGTATTCACGGTAAACCGGAGGCCGCCGGTCACAGGACTCGGCGAACTAAGTCGCCTTAGGCGCCGCCGCGAACGATTCAAACTTAAGATTGATCACCGATCCAGATTCCTGGTGCGGGATGCAGGTCGTGCGATTCTCGACGTTGCGCGTGGCAAACATGGGCAGCACATTGGTCCGGAATTGCTCGATGAGTTCACAGTCCCCGATTCCGAGTTCCCGCGGCGAGCGGGCGACAAGAGCCACGCGGCGCCAGATGCCGTCGGCGCGCGGATCACCGCCATCCTCGACGGTAGCGGCGGGCGCCAGGGTGTAGAAGGTCAGGTTGGCCCGCGCAAACTTGTCGGGGCGTCCGAAGCCCGAGGCGCAGGCGCCGGCGGATGCCTTCGCGTCCTTGCGGGCACCGGCGACGATCAGCAGCTGCTTGAGCTTGTCGGCGAGGCCGTCGCAGGAGTAAGTCGTCGTAAATCCCATGAACGCGAAGGAGTACTGGTGTTTCTGCCATACCCCGGGTTCGCGTGCCGTTGCCGTCGCATCGTCGGCGAAGGCCGTGCTCGCGCTTAAGGCGGCGGCGACCATGGCCACGCCGGCGGCAAAGGTTAATTTGCAGGGTGTCTTCATGGGAGCTCCTCCGACACAATTGAGGCGATGATGTCGCCGCAGCCAGTATAACGAACGCCATGCAGCAGGGTTGACCGGACGACGACCGGGATGTGGAATTATCGCAGTTTGACCGCCAACCGTTGCACAATGCGCCGCAGGCGACTTGATCTAGGGAAACCTCATGACACTACGCTGGATGTACTGCTCACTGCTCTTGATGTTGCCGCTGACTTTGGTTCGATCGGAACCCCAGGCTCCGGTTCCCGACCTATCCGAACTGCTGGGATACGGCCGGCAAAGTGCTGCGGATCAAAGGAACTGGGAAGGGAAGTTTCGAGCCGGGGTTTCCACCGACAGGATCCGCGAGAACATGCGGCGCTTGAGCGCGCGGCCGCACCACGTCGGATCCCCCTACGACAAGGATAACGCCGAATGGATTCTCTCCAAGTTCAAGGAATGGGGATTCGATGCCAAGATCGAGACCTTCTATGTTCTTTTCCCAACCCCGAAGGTTCGCCTGCTCGAGATGCTGAATCCGACGCCGTTTCGGGCCGGGCTGCAGGAGCCTGTCATTCCGGGTGATCCGACGACGAATCAAACCGCCGAGCAGCTCCCCACCTATAATGCCTATTCCGCCGACGGCGATGTCACGGCGCCGCTGGTGTACGTGAACTACGGCAATCGCGAGGATTACGAGCAACTCGACCGTCTGGGAATCTCGGTGAAGGGCGCCATCGTGATCGCCCGGTATGGAGACGATTGGCGCGGCATCAAGCCCAAGATTGCCGCGGAGCATGGCGCCATCGGCTGCATCATTTACTCCGATCCGAAGGAGGATGGCTATTTCGAAGGCGATCAGTATCCCGCCGGCGCGTGGCGGCCAAGGGACGGAGTGCAGCGCGGCAGCGTCATGGGCACGGAGTATCCGGGCGATCCTCTGACGCCGGGGGTTGGGGCGACCGAGCATGCCAAGCGACTTGCTCTGAAGGACGCCAAGACCATCACCAAGATTCCGGTGCTGCCGATCTCGTACGCCGATGCGCTGCCGCTGCTGTCGGCCCTCAAGGGCCCGGTAGCGCCGGAGGCCTGGAGGGGGGCGCTTGGCATCACGTACCACATCGGTCCAGGGACCACCAGGGTGCATCTGCAAGTCGCGTCCAACTGGGATATCAAACCCATCTATGACGTCATCGCCACTCTGCATGGCTCGCAAGATGCGGACCAGTGGGTGATTCGCGGCAATCACCACGACGCCTGGGTGAACGGAGCCGATGATCCGATTGCCGGCCAGTCGGCATTGCTCGAGGAGGCGCGAGTGTTGGGCGAGTTGCATCGCGAGGGGTGGACTCCAAAGCGCACCATCATTTATTGCGCCTGGGACGGAGAAGAGCCGGGCCTGCTAGGGTCGGTCGAATGGGTGGAGACCCATCTTGAGGAGTTGCAGAAGCACGCTGTGACCTACATTAATTCCGACACCAACGAGCGCGGCTACCTGTTCCCGGGCGGCACGCAGGATTTGCAAAATTTCATCAGCGGCGTTGCGCGCGACGTGCAAGACCCTGAAACTCATCTGTCGGTGTACCAACGCTCCCACCTGTTCAGCATCGCCAACGCGAAGAATGCCGACGAGCGCAGCGATCTTCGCAAGCGCAGCGATCTGGTGGTGACCGCGCTCGGAGACGGGTCGGACTTCACCGCCTTTCAGGACTTCGCGGGAATTTCGACGCTGGATCTTGGGTTCGAGGGCGAGGACGACGGCACCCAGTATCACTCGGTGTACGACGATTTTTATTACTACACTCATTTCGTCGACAAGGACTTTGTCTACGGACGCGCACTGTCGCAAACAGCCGGCACCGCCATGATGCGATTGGCGGATGCCGATTGGATTCCGGTCGACTACGCTCCGCAGGCGCAAGCCATCGCGAATTACGAGGCGGAGCTCGAAAAACTGCTCAAAGACAAACAGGATGATTTCACCGAGCGCAATCTTGAGCTGAAGGAAGGCATCTTCAAAGCAACCGAGGACCCGCGCAATCCCACTTTGCCGCCGCCGGCTGAGATCGTTCCACCCTTCATGAATTTTGCGCCCATGAAAAACGCGATCGACGTGCTCAAGAATAGCGCAGACCGCTATTCTCAGGCTCTCGAGAGCCTGCAGGCCGCGGGGTCGCCGGTAATCTCCGGGCCGTCTCTGGCGGCGATCAACGCGGACCTGCTGCGCATATCGCGCTTGTTCCTCAACCAGAAGGGCCTCCCCGAGCGGCCCTGGTTCAAGAATCAGATTTACGCGCCCGGCGCTTACACGGGTTACGGAGCAAAGCCCATTGCCGCGGTTCGCGAGTACATGGACCAAAAGAAGTGGAGAGAGGCCGACGCACAGGTGCCGCAGGTTGCGCAGGTGATCGACAATGCGGCCGCCGGAATCGACAAAGCCTCCCAAGATATTGAAAACGCGGTGCGCCTATCAAAATGAAGACTGAAGACCTCAATGAAGCGCGCAGGAAGGCCGCGCTTGACTACCATGAATTTCCGACGCCCGGAAAGCTATCGATAGCGCCCACTAAGCAGCTGGTCACCCAGAGCGACTTGGCTCTGGCGTATACCCCGGGAGTTGCCGCCGCGTGCGAAGCCATCGTCGATGATCCGCGCAATGTCTACCGGTACACCGCCCGCGGCAACCTGGTCGGCGTGATCNNCTGTTCAAGAAATTCGCCGGCATCGACGTGTTCGATATCGAAATCGACGAGCGCGATCCTCGGAAACTGGTGGACATAATCGCCGCGCTGGAGCCGACCTTTGGCGCCATCAACCTGGAGGACATCAAGGCCCCGGAATGCTTCTTCGTCGAGCGCGAATTGCGCCGGCGAATGAAAATTCCGGTGTTCCACGATGACCAACACGGAACCGCGATCATCGTGACCGCCGCCGTTCTGAACGGGCTACAAGTGGTCGGCAAAAATATCAAGGAAGTGAAATTGGTCGTCAGCGGTGCCGGCGCCGCGGCGCTGGCCTGCGTCGACTTGCTGCTTGACTTAGGATTGGCACGCGCAAATGTGTGGTTGACCGATCTGGCGGGGGTCGTCTACGAAGGCCGACATGAGTTGATGGATCCCGAGAAGTCTCGCTTCGCTCAAGCTACCAGCGCCCGCGCATTGCATGAGGTCATCGGCGCGGCGGACGTGTTCCTCGGGCTATCGGCCGGCGGCGTACTCACGCAGGACATGGTCAGGAAAATGGCGCCAAGGCCGCTAATCCTGGCGCTGGCCAATCCGACGCCGGAAATCCTCCCGGAGGAGGTCAGGGCCGTGCGCGGCGACGCCGTCATCGCTACCGGGCGCAGCGATTATCCCAACCAGGTCAACAATGTTCTGTGCTTTCCCTTTATATTTCGCGGCGCGCTGGATGTGGGCGCCACCACCATCACCCGGCAAATGGAAATCGCCACCGTGCATGCCATCGCCGAACTCGCGCGTCAGGAGCAGAGCGACATTGTCGCCGCGGCCTACGGCGGCGTCGATGATCTGGCCTTCGGCCCGGAATACCTGATTCCCAAGCCATTCGACCCGCGCTTGATCGTCAAGATCGCGCCGGCGGTCGCCAAAGCAGCGATGGAGTCCGGTGCCGCCACGCGGCCGATCGCCGATCTCGAGGCCTACGGCCAGCGTCTGCTGCAGTTCGTCTATCACAGCGGTACCTTGATGCAGCCGATCTTCGCCGCCGCGCGTAAGGTGTCGGCTGAGCGCAGCCGCATCGTTTACGCCGAGGGCGAGGACGAACGCGTGCTTCGCGCAGTGCAAATCGCCGTGGACGAAAAACTGGCGACGCCGATCTTGGTGGGGCGCCCGGCGGTGATCGAGCGCGGCATCAAACGTTACGGCTTGCGCATCCGCATCGGAGACAATCTGACGGTGATCAATCCCGATCACGATGCGCGGTACCGCGAATACTGGCAGGATTATCACATGCTCGCGCGGCGCATGGGGGTCACGGCCCAGTACGCAAAGTTGGAAATGCGCCGCCGCACCACATTGATTGCCGCGATGTTATTGAAGAAGGGCGACGCTGATGGCCTGATCTGCGGCACCATCAGCACCACCGCTCGGCACCTGCACTATATAGATCAGGTCATCGGGCGTCGCACCGGAGTGAACGTATACGGCGCGATGAGCGGTCTAATCCTACCCGGCCGTCAAGTATTCATCGTGGACACGCACGTCAATCTCGATCCCAGCGCCGAGCAGCTGGCGGAAATAACCCAGCTGGCCGCCGAGCAACTGTGCGCATTCGGCCTGACACCTAAGGCGGCATTGCTGTCGCACTCCAATTTCGGCAGCAGCAAAGCGCCTTCGGCGCTCAAAATGCGCGCCGTATTGGCGCTGCTGCACGAGCGGCTGCCGGATCTCGAAGTAGATGGCGAAATGCACGGAGATTGCGCCCTGGACGAGGCGGCGCGCCAGGCAACGCTGCCTGACAGTACCCTGCACGGCAGCGCCAACTTGCTGATCTGCCCAAGTCTCGACAGCGCGAACATTGCCTACAATCTGCTGAAATCGGCAGCCGGCCACAACGTTGCCATCGGCCCGATTCTGCTCGGCTGCGCCGCCCCGGCGCATATCCTCACGGCGTCGGCGACCGTGCGGCGAATCGTCAACATGACCGCGGTGACGGTGACCGAAGCTCAGCGGACTGCCAGCGCTCAGGGCCCATAAGCGCGGCTCTTCCAGCTAGCGCCCCTCCCGAACCAGTGGTTGAGTGCCGAGCCAAGCGTCGCTGACATATAGAAGAGCGCGATTAGCGGCAATGCCAGTGCCCAGAACTTGCTGCGCCCATAACGGGCAAGGGTCGGCATGTAACTCATCGCCGCCAGCGCGAAGGCCGTCAGGGCGAAGGCAAAGCGCCAGTCACGGCCGACGAGGATTTCTATTACCGGCGCCAACCACACCAAGGCGAGCCCCGCCAAGGTCAGTGCGACAATGAGCGCCGAATGGCGCAACTGCGTGAATGCGGTTCGGGAAATCATGCGCCAGATGTCCGCAAAATCCGGATAGGAGCGAATGGAGGCGGCGAGTCCTGAATGCCCAAGATAGATGCACCCGGAACTCTTCACCGCCTTCGCCAATGCCACGTCGTCGATGAGGGCGTGCTTGATCGTGCCAATACCGCCGATGCGCTCCAGTGCCTCGCGGCGGATCAGCACCGTGCCGCCCGCGGCGGCCGCAACCCGCGACAGCGGGTCGTTCACTCTGGCAAAGGGATACAGCATTTGGAAGAAATAGACGAAGGCGGGCACCAACGCGCGTTCGGCAAGGCTCGCACAGTGCAGCCGCACCATCTCGCTCACCAGGTCCACGCGGGGTTGCAGTAGGCGGGCGACCAATGCCGATAGGTGCCGTGGATCGTGCACGATATCGGCATCCGTCATGAACAGAACCGGCGCGCGGCTCGCCGCGACGCCCTGGCTCAATGCCCATAATTTGCCGGACCATTCCGCGGGTTTCGGCTGACCGCGGACCACCAGAAGATTCGGGGCGGACCCGGCCAAGGCTGCCGTGCCGTCGGCGGAATTATCATCTATGAGAATGACGCGATACTTCCCGGCATAGTCTTGCGCGAGCAGCGAAGCAATCGCGGGGCGGATCGTTTCCGCTTCATCGCGCGCCGGAACAAGGATGTCCACATCCGGAAACTCCGGCGGGGCAGCAGGCGGCAATTCCGGCGCGGACTTCCAAAATTTTCCATGACCGAAAAACAGATATAGCCAGATCAGCAACGATAATACAGCGATCGACGACATAACCATTATTTTATATGCTCCGGTGAAGGTGCCGGCGTCAATCTGAGCGAATCCGGCGCTTTAAACCTTTCGGGTCCCGCCTGTGTCTAATCCGACAGACACGATGTAATCAGGGAGCACAGTGGGCACGGTCCAATTATTGCAGCCAGTGGGCGCCATGGAGTCGACCGAGCCTATCGAAATCATCACCGAGGCCGCCGCCGGCGACGTGGGCGCTTTCGAGCAGCTGTATCGGCAATTTTCACCGCGAATATACGCTCTGTGCTTGCGTCTCACCGGACAGCGCGAGGCTGCGGAGGACTGTACGCAGGAGTCCTTCATCGCCGCGTGGAAGGCATTGCCACGCTTCGAGCTGCGCAGCCGATTCTCGACCTGGTTGCACCGGATTGCGGTCAATACAGTGCTCGCGCGACGGCGCGGCTTACGGTTCGCAAACGAAGTCGCCGAGCCCGCAACCGGCCTGCCCGACGTGGCGGACCCCGGCGCAGGAGCGCCGCCGCTCGATCTCGAACGTGCGATTGCGGCTCTACCCGACGGCGCACGCCACGTTCTGGTGCTCGTCGGACTCTATGGCTATAGCCACGCGGAGGCCGCCGGCACATTGGGAGTAGCGGAGGGCACCTGCAAGGCGCAGTTGCATCGCGCCCGCGGCCTGTTGGCCACGGCGCTCGGAATGGAGGACAGATGAAAGACCATTTGCCAAGCTCACTCGATGAGCAGCTCGCGAACCTACCGCGCGACATCACGCCGGCCAGGAATTTATGGCCCGGCATTGTCCGCGGCATCGATCGCGGGATCGTTCGCGGTCCGCATCGGTCTCGGCCTCTGGCGTTCGCGGCCGCCGCCGCCGTTGCCGCCGCCTGTGTCGCAAGCGCGCTTACCTGGGCGGTGCTGCATGGACTACCTAATCCGGCTCCGGCGCCGGTCATGGCGGCGCGCGCATCGGGCTACGGCGACCTGCATGATGCAAGTTACGTCACTGCGCGCGATTCGCTTGAACATACCTTCCACGAACGGCTCGCGCTGCTCGACCCGGGCACGCGTGCCCAAATCGAGTCAAGCCTGGCGGTCATCCGCAAGGCGCATGAGGACATCCGAAAAGCGTTGGCTGGCGCGCCCGCAAGTCCCGTGCTCGAGCAGCTTTGGGAAAGCACCTGGCACGATGAACTCGACCTGTACGAGCGCGTCGTGCAGTCCACTCAACCCAATATGACGAGGACCTGACCATGCCGCAGATACACTCTAGAGCTCCAACCGGCGCGTGGCTTGCCGTAAGCGCGCTATCGTTGCTTATCGTTCCATGGTCGCTGGTTCTGGCCAGCAAGGTCATCGAGGAGCGGCGGCCGGCTGATCCGCAAGGATCGATTGAGATCGTCAACATGGCCGGTTCGGTCGAGGTCGACGGCTGGGACCGATCGGAAGTCGAAGTGACCGGGACGGCCGGCGACCAGGTGGAGCGGGTGGAAGTGACGAGCACGGGCACCCTGACCTCCATCCATGTCGAGTCGCGCGCGGGCGGGGGTTGGGGCCATGACCGCGATACGAAACTCATCATCCGGGTGCCGGCGAAAAGCATGCTATCGGCCACGCTGATCAGCGCAGATTTCGTAGTGCATGGCGTGCTGGGCGATATTAAGGCGCAGACGGTGAGCGGTGATGTCAGCGGAGATGTGGGTAGCAACGCCCGAATCAGCACTGTCAGCGGCGGGGTGCGTCTGACGGCGCAGCAGGCGAAGTCGATCGAGATCAGAACGATCAGCGGCGACATACGGCTAAGCGGCGACGCGGGCGATGTGGAGATCACGACCGTCAGCGGCGAGGCGCAGATCGAGCTCGCCACGCTTACACGCGGCCGGTTTAAGAGCGTGTCCGGCAACTTGTCCGCCTCGTTCGCCCTGGCCCCCGATGGCCAGCTCGAGAGCGAGTCGGTCAGCGGCAAAATCCAATTCGAGTTTGCCGGCGTGCCGGCTGCGGATTTCGACGTGCAGTCCTTCAGCGGCGACATTAAAAACTGCTTCGGGCCGAAGCCGGTCGAGCCGCAGTACGGCCCGGGCTCTCGACTTACATTCAAGAACGGTGACGGACAGGGCCGCGTGCAAGCCGCGACCAAGAGCGGCGACATACAGCTGTGCGTCAAGGGTGGACACGCCCGCCATGTGTCCTTCGTGCCTGGGGCAGCGGCCACAGTGTCGCGGCTTGAAATTCCGTATGTGATTTAAGCCAGCGCGTAGCCAAACTGCGCGAGGTACCATTGCTGGAACGTCACGACGCGCCGCTCTTGCTCCGAGTAACGGCCCGGTTGGTAGCGCTTCGAGAGAATTCCGGCCTGATTATTCTCGGTGATCTTCTTGTCTTGTTTCGTCGTCTCATCCCAGCCCCAAATCATCCTCTTGACGTCGACGTCGGTTGCCTTGCCGTCGACGAGCCAGTAAAGATCCACGTCGGTGTGCATGGTGCTTCGCGGAGTGAACAGAAACAACACGGCGAAATCATTGGTCGCGACCAACTGTGTGAAAGGGCTGAACGACAAATACATGCGGCCCTGGTCGAACTCTCGGCGCTTTCCCATTAGCGAGGAGGCGGGTCGGCCGTCCTGCGTTTCGGTTTCATACCCCTCGCGTATGGTCCGCTGCAGCAGCAGCCGCAGATGCGAGGACTGCGGACCGTCGTCGACCGTGCCGATGGGGCGGCCGAGCGCCGCCGCACGTTCTTCCCATGCTTTGACCGTCGGCAAATATTTAGCAACAGCATCGGCCGGTCCTGAACTCGGGCCCGCGCCGAAGGCGACAAGCGCCTCCGGGGGATGCATCGAGCAGAACTCCGGGTGCGCCGACGCGCAGTGATAGCATTCGACGAAATTCTCAACGATCAGCTTCCAGTTGGCCGTCGTAGGGTAGGACTGGGCATGAGCGATCTTCGCATCAGCGAAGCCGTGAAAGTCGAGGTAGGGCGCAAGCTCGCTAAACGAGGCGTCGAAGTCGACCGGATCTTGGTCGGACAGATTGATGAAAATGAAGCCGTAATACACCCTGACGTGGCAGCGATGCAGGCCATGCTCTTTTTTCGAGAAATCAGCGGGCATCAAGCGGGCGGCAATCAACGTGCCGTCGAGTCCATAGGTCCATGAGTGGTAGCCGCATGTCAAGCGTGCGACCCTTCCCGTCGGCTCGGAGCAGACCAATGAGCCGCGGTGCCGGCACACGTTGTAGAACGCGTTTATCGTCGAATCATCGCTACGAATGATGATGATCGACTCATGCCCGACTTTGAACAGAAAATAGTCGCCTTTCTTGCGCACACGGTCGAGGTGGCCGGCTACGATCCATTTTCGCCCGATGACTTGTTCCATGTCCGCCGCAAACACCGCATCGTCGCAATAAAACCGGCGGTCGAGGCTGTAGCCGCTTTTGGTGCGCGCCGCCAATGGCGCGATCACACTGGAGTTATTCATGGTAAGTTTCTCCGGTTTCGTAAAAGTGGCGCTGTTCATCGTTTGATGCGCTCGTTCTGCGGGTCATACAGGGGTCGCAGGGACGCGATCGCCGGATGACGGATCCCTGCGACCTCGATATCGTAATCGTCGAGCCCTGTTCCAGAGGCAGCGCCCTGCGGGACGGTGACGTATCCAAGACCTACGGCGGCGCCCAGCGTATGAGCGTACATTCCGGATCGAACGAAGCCGACGATGCTATCGCCGCGCCAGATCGGCTCGTTGTGGTACAGAAGAGGCTCAGGCGATTTGAGCTTGAATTGCACCAGACGCTTGCGCAATCCGGACTTCTGCTGTTGCAGGAGGGCTTCGCGGCCTATGAATCCGCCCGGCTTATCGAGCTTGACGGCGAATCCGAGGCCGGCCTCGAGCGGCGTGTCCTCGTCGGTGATGTCGTGACCCCAGTGCCGATACGCCTTTTCGATTCGCAGTGAGTTCAAGGCGTGATAACCAGCATGCACCAGGCCGTAATTCGCGCCCGCGCTCACCAGTTCGTCGTACACGCCGAGCATGAATTCGGTGGGGACGTACAGTTCCCACCCCAATTCGCCGACGTATGTGATCCGCGAGGCGCGCACCAGTGCATAGCCCAATTCGATCGTACGACTTGTGGCGAACGGAAAAGCCCGATCCGACACATCGTCAGGGGTGAGCGACTGCAGTAGGTCCCTCGCCTGGGGACCCATCAGCGACAAGACGCCGAAGCCTGAGGTGACGTTGGTCAATACGCAATGCGCGCCGGGTGCAATATGCCGTTGCAGCCAGTTGAAGTCTTTGCTTTCCGTTTCAGCGCCGGTGACGATCAAGTATGCCGTGTCGGTGAGACGCGTTACGGTGAGGTCCGCCTCGATTCCGCCTCTCTCATTCAGCCACTGCGTGTACACCATCTTGCCGGGCGCAACCGCCACGTCGTTGGCGCACACCTGGCTGAGCACGCGGCATGCATCGGCACCTTCGAGCCGAAATTTTGCGAATGAGGACTGGTCGAACAGCCCGACCGCCGTGCGCACCGCCCGATGTTCACGGGCACTGCACTCGAACCAATTCTGCCGGCCATAGCTGTACTCGTATACCGGATCGACGCCTGCGGGCGCATACCAATTGGCGCGCTCCCAGCCAAAGGCTTCGCCGAAGCATGCGCCGGCCGCGGCCAAGCGGTCATGCAGCGCCGATTTGCGCACCCCCCGCGCGGTCTCGTACTGGCGGAAAGGCCAATGGGTGGCGTACAGCAATCCCAGGCTTTCCGACACTCGCGCCCGCAAATATTTGCGATTGATCTGAAACGGCATGTTGCGCCGTACATCGACCTCCCACAGATCGACCGGAGGATGCCCGTCGCGGATCCACTCGGAGACGACTTTTCCGATGCCGCCCGCCGATTGCAGGCCGATGGAGTTAAGGCCGGCAGCCACAAAACAGTTCGCCAGCTCCGCCGACTCCCCAAGATGATAGCGAACGTCCGGGGTAAAGCTTTCCGGGCCGCAAAAGAACCTTTGAATGCCGGCGTTTTCCAAAGCCGGCACACGGCGCATGGCATCGAGCAGCACCGGCTCGAAGTGGCCGAAGTCGCCGGCGATCTCGCCGAACGCAAAGTCCTCGGGAATGCCATCGGTACCCCAGGGGCGGGCATGAGGCTCGAAGGCGCCGACCAATAATTTTCCGGCGTCGTACTTGAAATAGCTGCAATGATCGTAGTCGCGCAGCACCGGCATGTCGGGACTTAAGCCCGGCACGTCCTTGAATAGGACGTAGTAGTGCTCGCAGGCCTGCAACGGCACCGTCACCCCGATTCCGGCGGCGAGATCGCGCGTCCACATGCCTGCGCAAAGCACGAGGTAGTCCGCATCGATTCGTCCTTGGGACGTTTGCACCCCGGTCACCCGCCTGCCGTCGTTGTGAATCGACGTCACGTTGATGTCCTGAAATATCTGCGCACCGCGAGCGCGGGCGCCTTTGGCGAGTGCCTGCGTGATATCCACCGCGTTGGCATAGCCGTCGCTCGGGATGTGAATCCCGCCGATGACGTCGTCGAGATTGGCGAGGGGATACAAGGAGTGAATTTCGCCGGGATCCACGACGTTGACCGTCAGACCGAATACCTTGGCCATCGAGGCATTGCGTTTCAACTCCTCCATGCGCCCCGCGGTGGTTGCCAGCGACAACGAACCGCACTGGCGGAAGCCTGTGGCCTGACCGGTCTCGGCCTCGAGACCGCGATACAGCTCGCCCGTGTAGCGCGCCAGCTGCGTCATGTTGATGCTCTGGCGCAGCTGGCCGATCAGACCTGCGGCATGCCAGGTTGTGCCGCTGGTCAATTGTTTGCGCTCGAGCAGAACGATATCGCTCCACCCCAGCTTGGCCAGATGGTAGGCGACGGAGCAGCCGATGACTCCCCCGCCCACGATCACGACTCTTGCGCGCGCCGGGATAGCGTTCGCCACGGCCTAGGCCTTCATCCGCGAATTATCCGGATCGTAGGCAGCCTGCGCGAGCACCGTTGTACGGCGGCGCTCGCCTTGGATGAGCACGTCGAAGACGCTGCCGGGAATTGCAAAAGGCGGTTCGACGCAGGCAAACACTAGACTCTTGTCGACGCGATGGCCGTAGGCACCCGATGTCGTGACGCCGATGCAGCGGTCCCCGTCGAGCGCGGGCTCGCCGCCGCGCGCATCGGTGTCGGTGGCCTCGACCTCGGCGTAGGCAATTTTGAATGGACGCGGCGCCTGGGCGAGCGTCGCCGCTTTGCCCACGAAGTCCCTCTTCTTGAAATTGATGAAGCGCGGCATGTCTGCTTCCAGCATGTTCAATTCATTCGTCAGCTCGGTCGACCAGGCCTTGTAGCCCTTCTCGATCCGCATGCTGTTGACCGCGTACAGCCCGTAGTTGGCGATCCCCAACGTCTGACCTTGCGCCCAGATGGCCTCGTACAGTGCCGCCATCGATGCGATCGGCGCATGCAGCTCCCAGCCAAGCTCGCCGACGTAACTGACGCGCAACGCACGCACCGGATGTCCCGCGATGCTAATTTCCCGCGCGGTGAGCCAGCGAAACTGCTGGTTCCTCAGATCCGCATCGGTCAATCGGCTGAGAAGCTCCCGGGAACGCGGCCCGCTCAGCACGAGCACCCCTCTTTCTTCCGTGACATTCTCGATCCGTACCGATTCGCCGGGCAGCACACTTTGCCTCATCAGGTCCTGATCGCGCAGCTCGGCGGCGGCCGCCGACAGCGCATAGAAGCGATCCGCATCCAAGCGGCTGACGGTCATCTCGCCGAGAATACGTCCGCCCGGCGACAGCAAGTGCACCAGCGCGATTCCACCCACCGTGCGGGGAATTTGATTGGCGCAGACGCGGTTCAAAAAGGAGTCGGCTTGCGGACCACTGATGTCGAACTTGGCAAATCCCGTTAAATCGAGAATTCCCACGCGCTCATGAATCGCTGCCACTTCATCATGGACGACATCGAAGACGTTGTTGCGCGAATAACGGTAGTCTTCAACGCGGCCATCGAGCGAGAACCACTTCGGACGCTCCCAGCCGAAGGTCTCGGTGTGGACGCAGCCCAGTGTCTGCAGCCGCTGGTGCAGGGGGCTTCTCTTCTGGGGGCGCCCGGCCATTTCCTCCTCGCCGGGTCCGCGTGTGGTGAAGGTCAGGCGATAGTCCTGGAAAACCTTGTCCCGCACATACGCTTCGCCGGCATACTTGCCGAAACGCCGCGGATCGAATTCCGTCATGTTGATCTCAGCATCGCCGTGCAACATCCACTGTGCGAGGTACTTGCCGCAGCCGCCGCCCTGTGCGATGCCGAACGAGGTGCCGCAGCACATCCAGAAATTTTTTAAGTTGACTGCCGGACCGAGCAGCGGCGCGCCGTCGGGGGTGTGCGGGATGGCACCGTTGATCACGCGTCGAATGCCCACTTCCCCGAAGATGGGCATGCGCTCGATCGCTCGTTCAAGCCAAGGCGTGATTCGATCCAAGTCGTCCGGGAACAGCTCATTCGATGCTTCCCATTCGGGGAAGCCGCGAGGCGCCCAGGCTTCGTGCAAACCCGAGCCTTCATAAACGCCTATCAGTCCGGACTTCTGCTCCTGCCGGAAATAGCCGGAGGTGTAGGAATCGCGCATGACCGGGATCTCTTCACTGCGATCCATGAATGCCTGAATGGGGTGCGTCACGAGATAGTGGTGCTGCATATTGGTGATGGGTGCATCGCTCCCCACCATCTTGGCTACTTCGCGCGCGTAACAGCCGGCGGCGTTGACGACCATCTCGGCGACAATCGTGCCTTTCTCGGTGATGACCTCCCACTCGCCGCCGCGCCGCTGACGAATTTCCAGGACACGGTTGTGGCGCTGCACGGTCGCGCCCAAATCGCGTGCGGCTTTCGCCAGCGCGTTGCACAGGCCGGATGGGTCGCCATGCCCGTCGTCGGTGGTCCAAGCGGCCGCAATCACATTATCGGTCGTTAGGAACGGATTCAGGCGTTTGATTGCATCGAGTCCGACGATTTCCATACCGAAGCCGATGCTCTTTGAGTAGCCGTGGACGTATTTGAGCCACGCTAGCTCGCGCGTGTTGGTCGCGAGGCGCAATCCGCCGCACGGGTGCCAGCTCACGTACTGTCCCGTCAACGCTTCCAGCCGCGGGTACAACTGGTTGCTGTAGGCATGAATTTTCGCGAGATTATAGCTGCCGGTGATGCTCGGACATTGACCGGCGGCGTGCCAGGTGGAGCCCGAGGTCAGCTCGCTCTTCTCGACTAAAACGGTATCGGTACAACCCTCCAGGCCCAGGTGGTACAGCAGGCTTGCGCCCATCATGCCGCCACCGACCACGACGATGCGTGCATTTGTTTTCATGCTGGATGACCACAATAAATTGGTCCCTTATAGGCGTACAAGCCAGTATTTTGGTACCTTTGGCCATAAAATTTTTGTGTGAGGCCTTATGACCCAGATCCGGCCTGTGGTCGGGTTGCCGACCCTGACGTGGTTGCGCGCCTTCGAAGCGGCCGCCCGCACATCAAGTTTCGCGGCAGCGGCGGCCGAACTAAGCCTGACCTCGGGCGCCATCAGCTATCAAATTCGCGCACTCGAGGCGCACCTCGGCTTTGCGCTGTTCGAGCGCTTGCCGCGCGGCGTGAAGCTCTCGCCCATGGGAGTGGCCTATCTGCCGCCCGTGCGCAAAGCCTTCGAAGAGCTCGCCGATTCGACGGTCGGGCTGTTCGGCGGATCGCAACGCGTGCAGATCACTGTCGCGGCTCCGGTATCGCTCGCCGCACTATGGCTGGCGCCGAAGCTCCCAGCCTTTGCCGCCGACTACCCGGCGATCGATGTCCGTCTGTCGTCGGTGATTTGGGACAACGCCGTCCCGGATGTATCAACCGACTTGGAAATTCGCTACGGCATAGGTCACTGGCATGGATATCGATCGGAGCGGCTGCTTAATCAGGGCATCTTGGCGGTATGCAGCCCACAATTGCTGCAAAACGCGCAGCAGAACGGCGAGGCCGCGACCCTGATTTCCCGTCATCTGATTCACATCATGGGGTACGAAAACCATTGGCTGAAGGTCCGCGAGGGTCTGCAGTTGGGAAATATCACCGCCAAACCCGGCCCGACCGTCGACACCACGATTGCTGCGCTGGAGCTCGCTGCGAACGGCACGGGCTGCGCACTCGCGCACCGCCTGTTTCTCCGCGCGTATTTTGCAACAGGGCGGCTCGTCCCCGCCATGACCCAGGAATTTGCGGACGATAGTTCGTACTATGTCGTCACACCGGAGCGCCCGCAGCGCATACGCCGCGAAGTGCAGTTGTTCCGCGATTGGCTGGTCTCGGCCGCAGCCGCCGATGGGCGCGACTAAAGGATCAGTGCAGCGCGCCAAACACCTTTGAGACAATCGCGCTGCCCGCCGATAACCGATTCTGCCGGATGGCGCGCTCTTCCTCGCCAATCATGAGGTACAGGCCATCCAGAGTCTTGTTGGTGAGGTACTGCTCGATGTTCACCGCGTCGCCCTTGATGAGGCCGAGCTTGGCTCCTTGCCCTGTCCGAACATACGCATCCCCTTGGCGACCGTGTCGAGCGCCCCCTTGATGCCCCGAGCGGCGTCTTGATTCGAGAGGTCGGCAAGTCCCAGAGCGAAGCCGGATCCGGCAAAAAAGCATCCCAGAAGCCCCGCACGGGTAATCACGCGTACATGCGATGCATTCATGCCAACGTCCTTTTTAATATTCCGAACATGTGCATTATATCGCTCTGCATCTCATCGAGACTATCCCGAACGGAGTTACACTGCGACGATGCAGAAACTTTACAAACTTTATGGTCGCCAGGGTTCGGGGTCATTCGCAGTGCAGGTCGCGCTCGAGGAAATCGGTGCCCCGTATGAGCAGATTTGGGTCAGTAAGGAACCGCAGGACGTCGCGCGCCTGCGCGAATTGAATCCCACCGGCCGGGTCCCGGCATTGGTACTCCCGGACGGCACCGTGATGTTCGAATCGGCCGCGATACTCATCCATCTGGCCATGAGCCATCCGAGGTCCCACCTGGCGCCTGAGCCCGCCACGACCGCAAATGCACTGTTCCTACAGTGGATGGTATTTCTGTCGGCGAATGTCTACGAGCCCGTGCTGCGCATGTACTATTCGGCGCGCTATTCGGCCCGCGGCGACGCCGACGCCGATGCGATTCGTGAGCAAAGCACGGCGGACTTCCTCGCTAATCTCGGCCTGATCAGTGAAAAGCTAGCGCCCTACGTGCTTGGCGCGCAGTATTCCATCGCGGACGTCTATCTTTATATGCTCGGCTCGTGGTACCCCGGCGAGAAAGCGCAACTCCATGCGCTCCTGCCGCGGCTCGGCGCGCATGCGGCCCGCGTCTCGGGCCGGCCCGCGGTTGCGAAGGTCGAGGCGGACCACGCACAGTGACCGGGCGCGCGTGATAAAGAATACTCAAGGTCGGATTAAAAACTACTATGCTGAAAACCGGCTGTTCGCCGTTCGCAGCATCATCGCCGGCGTCATCTCCGCCGCGTTACTTGTATTGGTGGCGGGCCGGCTCTTCTACTTGCAGGTGTTGAAGTACGACTATTACCACACCTTGTCGCAAGGCAATCGAATTCGGACTGAACCGATTCCGCCAAGCCGCGGATTGATCCTGGATCGCCACGGAGTGGTGCTCGCCGAGAATCTGCCGGCGTTTCAAATTGAGCTGGTGCGCGAGCAAGTAGGAGATGCGCACGCGGTTGACGCGACCCTCGGCTTGCTGGTGCACATCGGATTGCTTCGACGTGAAGAGATTCCCAATATTCGGCGCACGATCTTTCTTCACAAGGTTTACGAAAGCGTGCCGGTCAAGCTGCAGCTGAGCGAAGAGGAGATGGCGCTTTTTGCCGTCCACCGTTATCAATTCGCGGGCGTCGACATCCGCACGCGCCTGGCCCGGTACTATCCGCTCGGGGAAGCGGCCGTTCACGCCATTGGGTACGTCAGCGCCATCAACGAGCAGGACTTGAAGCAAATCGACAGCGCCGAGTATGCCGGAACCAGTCTCATCGGCAAGCTCGGCGTCGAAGGAGCGTATGAGGAGCAGCTTCACGGCACGCCTGGATTCAAAGAAGTTCTGGTGAACGCCGCGGGAAGACCGGTCGAGAAGCAGGGAGATTACACACCGCAGCTCAGTACCCGACCGCCGATCGCCGGCAAGGATTTGATACTGGGGCTGGACGTGCGGGTGCAAAAAGTGGCGGAGGACGCGTTGGCCGGCAAACGGGGATCGGTTGTGGCGCTCGATCCGCGAACCGGCGATGTCATCGTGCTCGCAAGCACGCCGGGCTTTGATCCGAATGATTTCGTGCGCGGCCTGTCCGTCGCGCAGTACGATGCGCTGCAGAACGATATCGACAAGCCTCTGCTGAATCGTGCGCTGCGCGGTGCGTATCCGCCGGGGTCCACCGTCAAACCGCTGTATGCGTTGGCCGCGCAGATATACGGGATCATATCGCCTCTTCAGACCCAATATTGCGGGGGCGTCTTCACCCTGCCGGGCAGCAGTCATCAATATAGAGACGACAAGAAGCACGGCTTCCTCGACATGCGCCACGCCATTTCTGAATCCTGCGATGTGTATTTTTACAAGGTCGCCGAGAAGCTGGGCATCGAGCGAATGGCCCCCTTCATGAAGACTTTCGGCTACGGCGTCCTGACGGGCATCGATATTCCGGGTGAAAAACCCGGACTCTACGCATCGCCCGAATGGAAACGCCGCGTGTTCAAACGCCCCGGAGACCAGGTGTGGTTTCCCGGCGAGACCATCAGCATGGGAATCGGCCAGGGAGCGATCACCGTCACCCCTTTGCAGCAGGCACACTTCGCCGCCGAGATCGCCGAAAGCGGGCAGATCATCGCGACGCCGCGGCTGGTGACGGCAATGCGCGATCCGGGCTCCAACGTGGTAAAACCGCGAAAAACGACGCTCATGCCGCCGATAAACATCGCGACCCAAGAGCAATGGGATGTCGTCCACGACGGTATGGTGGCAGTAACGTCTCAGCCGGGCGGTACGGCGTACGCTTCCGGAGTGGGCGCCAAGTATACATTTGCGGGCAAGACGGGAACCGCTCAGGTGTTCACCATCAAACAAAACGAAAGCACTCGCGCGAAGATCTTGGATGAACGAAAGCGCGATCACTCGTGGTTCATCGCCTATGCGCCGGCCAACGATCCCAAAATAGCCGTTTCCGTGCTGGTGGAGAACGGCGGCTTTGGAGCGTCGGTGGCAGCGCCGATAGCGCGCAAAGTGCTCGACGCCTACCTTCTCGGCAATGACGTTCTTGTGGATTCGCGAAAATCCGCCGCCAATATTCCGGCACCGCAATCCGCATTGGCGCCGTTGCCCATAAACAATTAATATCGATCAATAACAATTAAGCGGACAGGCAGGACGATACTTTTTGGATCTTTTTACCGATAGGACAATTACGATGCAATACAAGATTTCACGTCGGGCTGTCGTTAAGGGCGGACTGATCGCCGGCGCTCTAGTGCCGGCAATGGGCATGTTGGCCAACACGGCCGCTGCCGCCGGACTTCCGCCCTTGGATCCCAACGATCCCACCGCCAAGGCGCTAGGCTACACGACCGACGCGAGCAAGGTGAATGCGAGCGCGAACCCAACCTACAAGCCCAACCAGAAGTGCGCCACTTGCGCGCAATTTCAGGGTAAAGCGGGCGATGCGAGCGGCGGCTGCAATATTTTTGCGGGGCATAGCGTGGTTCAAGGCGGGTGGTGCAAAGTCTGGGCGCAAAAGCCCGCTGCTTGATCCGCAGCAGGTGGATCCGGTGAATTGACAGCCTGTTGCAAGGACGACGGAAAATATGCCTTGGATCGAGCCCGTCACTCTGCGAAGTCCCCTCGTCGATCTCGAACCTCTGGCGAGGACTCATCTGGCGGATCTCGTTGAGTCGGTGAAAGACGGTGAACTGTGGAATATGTGGTACACCTCAGTCCCTCGTCCCGAAAATATCGGCGCGGAGATCGAGCAGCGGCTGCACTTACAGGCGCAAGGCTCGATGCTGCCCTTTGCTGTGCTCGACAGGGCCAACGGTACTGCGGTCGGCATGACCACTTTCATGCATATCGATTCGGAGAATCATCGCCTCGAGATCGGCTCGACGTGGTATCGCGAAAGCGTGCAACGTACGTCGTTGAACACACAGTGCAAGCTTTTGCTTTTGACTCACGCATTTGCGGCGCTTGAATGCATCGCCGTCGAGTTCCGCACGCATTTCTTCAACCGGCAAAGCCGTCGGGCCATCGAGCGCCTCGGCGCAAAGCTCGACGGGGTGCTGCGCCAGCACCAGCGCAGCGCCGACGGTTCCCTTAGAGATACCTGCGTTTACAGCATTATCGCGAGCGAATGGCCGACGGTGCGCTCGAATCTCGTTTATCAATTGAATCGGCGCTGACGCTGAAGCGCTTGCGGTAATCGCTGGGAGAAACTCGGAGCGTCGAGGAAAAAATTCGGCGCATGCTCGCTCTTGGGCGGCGTGAGAACGGCGTTCGCGGCAGCGGTGCAGGTGCCGAGTAAGGCGATCGCGGCGGCCAACGCCGCCGGAAGTGGTCGATTCATGACTACGCTCCTTGCTGTGAGGGTCAATTGGCATGTCAGCCTACCCGCCCCGTAGACAGCCGAAATGACAGTCACCCCAAGAATTCTGCCACGAGCCGCGGTTTTGAGATAGGTTCTACTTCCATGCACCGCGATCAGTTTCATATGCCGGGTCCGGGACCTTACGCACTGACGCATTCCGTCGGCTGCCTGCCGAAACTGAGCGTCGACGCGCTTCACAAGAGTTTTCTGCAACCCTGGCAACTCAAGGGCGGCGATGCATGGGATTCTTGGTTGTGGGCGGTTGAGAGCTTTCGAGAATCCCTCGCCGCGCTGCTGGGCGGGAATGCGGCAGACTACTGCCCGCAATCGAACCTCTCGTCCGGTCTCGCAAAGCTGCTGCCGGCGCTGCCGCAGTCGAAGGGGCGGGCGGTAGTGCTTGCGGCAGAGGACACTTTTCCGTCGCTTGCCTTCGTGCTGCAGCGTGCCGGCCGAACTGGATTCGACACGCGGCTGATCCCTCGTGCTCATGATCCATCGAGCGTGACGACATGGGCCGATGCCCTGACTTGCGATGTCGCCGCGGCGCTGGTGACCCACGCACACTCGAACACCGGGCTGGTCGCGCCGGTCGCGAAAATAGCGGCCCTGTGCCGCGAGCGCGGCATTCACTGCATAGTCGATGTCGCGCAATCTGCGGGAATCCTGCCGTTGTCCGTAGACGAATTCGGCGCGGATGTGATTCTGGGCAGTTGCGTCAAGTGGCTGTGCGGCGGACCCGGCGCGGGATTCATGTGGATTAGGCAGGGGCTCGTGGGCCAACTTGCGCCCGCGGACGTCGGCTGGTTTTCGCATGCCGATCCGTTCGAGTTCGATGTGAATTCCTTCAAATACGCGGCGGATGCGCGCCGCTTCTGGGGCGGGACGCCTTCCGTCGCCCCCTTTGCGCTCGCCGCTGAGAGCATTCGGCTGATAACGGGCATCGGCATCGACGTCGTCCGATCGCATAACCTCGCGTTGATGGAAGCGTTTCGCGCCGAGTTGCCTGCGCACTGGCGCGGTAGAATCGATCTGAGCCGGATAGGGGGCACGATCTGCTTAGGCGTGGAAGATGCTCAGTCTGCCGTGGTGCGTGCGCTTCGAGCCAATGCCGTGCGGGTCGACTACCGCGGCGCCGTGACGCGGCTTTCATTCCATATTTACAACACGGCCGCGGAGGCAGCATTCATCGCGCGCTGCTGGGGGGGCGTATGAGCAGCCGAGCTTTGGCATTCGAGCACTGGATTCGCACCGCCTTCGTGCAGATGAATACCGAACTGGAAAATCTCTACTTCGCGCAGACCAACCGCGCTCAGGTGATTGGCCGCGGAGATCCCATCAAGGCGGCGCTGCGCGACGAGGGTCACACGTACGTCGTCGCGTTGCTCGCCGAGGGCAACACCGGAGAGGGCTTTGACAGCGCTCTCGGGGTCCTCGGCAGCGTCGGTCTGTATCTCGGCGCATTGCGGCGGCACGAGCTCAGCAATCCGGCGCGCGAGGAGCGCTCGCCGTTTCCCGAGGCTTCATCGCTTGCCCTGCATGTCGGCGCATCGCTCGGCATGGCCCCGAGGTTTTCAACCGCCCACCTAGCGACGCACAACCGGGCTCGCGCCGGCATTCGCAAGAGCTTTACCTCGCTTGCGGATGAGTTCCTATTCATCGACGAGAACACGCGGGGAATTCTATCGCTGCAGCGCGCTGCGGATGCAATCACGAGCATCGTTCACCTCGGCGTTACCAATCCCGTTGCGATTGTCATGCTCGATGTAGCGAAACAGGCGCTGCGCGACGCGATGCAGGCAAACGATCGGCTGGTGAAGAAGCTTGACGTCGAGCGATTCTTCCATTGCGTGCGGCCCTACTACAAACCGTACCGCGTCGGCCGCCAGGAGTATCGCGGCGCAAACGCCGGGGATTTTTCCGGCATTAACGAGCTCGACCTGCTCTTGGGCCTGTGCCGCGCAAATGATCCTTACTACACGCAATTATTGGCCGATAAAATGCTGTTCATGCTGCCGTCCGACCAGGCACGGCTGCGCGACTGCATGACGCGCACCAGCCTGCTGGATGAGCTGCTGGAGCTTCTGGTCGAGCATGAGAATGCGGATTGGTTTCAGCACAACGCCCGCGCATACCTTGAGGTCTGTGATTTATTCGGACAAGCCGCGGCGCAGCACCACGATGTCCTGGTCAAGCGCTTCATCGAGGAGCCGGCGGCAAGACTCACCGAGCAGGACCTGCAGGGCATCACAGCCAGCGGACCGCCGCTGCCGGTGTTGCTGCGCTCGCTCGAAGTGCTGCGAGACATGCGGCTTGCCGCCGACCGCCGCGACATCAGCACGCGCCACGACGATCTGGCGAAGATTCGCAGCGCCGTGCACGAACTTAAGTCCGGGTAACCCTGCCTGAAATAATCGCGCACGCGGCACGGTCTACGGCATATGAACAAGACCATTCTGGCTGCCTTTGCGCTTGGGACTCTTGGATTCGCCGGCATCGTCGCGCAAGGCGAGCCGGTGGGCAGGCCGGCTCCTGAGTTTACCCAGACTCGGCCGGAAGCGTGGATCAACTCCCCGCCGCTCACCCTGCAAAAGCTGCGAGGCAATGTCGTGCTGCTCGACGTGTGGGCCTTCGAGTGCTGGAATTGCTACCGCTCCTTTCCGTGGCTGTTGGCGGTGGAGCAGCGCTATGCGCCTCGCGGATTGAAGGTCGTCGGGATCCACAGCCCGGAACTTCCCGCGGAACACGATCGGGCGCGCCTGGTGCGGAAAATCGGCGAGTACGGCCTCAAGCACCCGATCATGATCGACGATGACTTTGCTTACTTTCGCTCGCTCGATAATCGAGCGTGGCCGGCGTATTACCTGATCGATAAGCGCGGCGTCATTCGCTACCGGTTTTACGGCGAAACGCATCAAGGCGATGCACGGGCGCAAGAAATCGAGGGGGCTATTGCGCGGCTGACGAGCGAGCAGTAGCGTCCGCGGCGGCCACCTCGACCAGGCAATCGTAAAACGACGGCCCTCTGCCGATGTCCGTCAGTCGCTGATGCGTCAGCTCATTGGTATTGGTTCCGGCCGGCCCGAACTTGCGCCACCAAACGCCGAGACCCACCACCACGCCGGGCCGCGCGCGATCCGTGATGCTGACTTTGCAGCGATATTCGCCCCGATCATTATAGGTCCGCACCAGCGCGCCATCCACGAGACCGCGCGCCGCCGCATCGCTCGGGTGAATTTCCAATAAAGGCTCGCCCTCGATGCTGCGTAAGCTGGTGACATTGACGAAGGTGGAATTGAGAAAGTGGCGCGCCGGCGGCGAGATCATGGCGAGCGGATAGCGCGCCGCCAGCTCCGGAGCCGACTGATGTGATTCGTAGGGCGCGATGAAATTCGCGACGCCCAGTCCCAGCGGATCGAAATGGGCGCGCCCATCCGGCGTCGGAAATCCGCCGGCTGCGAACGGGGCTTCGGGTATGGCCAAGCGCACCCACCCCTCACGCCGCAGCTTCATAAAGTCGATCTCGGGGCCGAAGGCCTGCGCGCCGATCTGTTCGTCGGTTTCATGAAAGCACGCGTCCGTAAAACCCATGCGCGCGGCCAAGCCGCGGAAGATCTCCGTGTTGGGTCGTGCCTCGCCGAGCGGAGCCACCGCCGGCTCGTTGACCAGCACGTAGGTGTGCCCATAACTCGTGTGCACGTCGAAGTGCTCGAGCTGTGTCGTCGCCGGCAGCACATAGTCGGCATAGTCGGCGGTGTCTGTTTGGAATTGCTCGAGCACGACGGTGAACAGGTCTTCGCGCGCGAAGCCGCGCGCCACCGCGGGCGACCCCGGCGCGACCGACATGGGATTGCTGTTGTAGACGATCAGCGCTTCGATTTTCGGGCCAAACTCCGCCGACGCTGTCCGCAGCAGATCGTCGCCGATCGTGCTCATGTTGACGGTGCGCGGGTTGCGCGCGGCGAGCAGGTCCGGGCGCTGCAACGCTGCGCGTCGGACCGAGGGCCAACCGCCGGCCGACAGCAACAGGCCGCCGGCGCGATGCCGCCAGGCGCCGGTCAGACAGGGCAGGGCGGCAATCAAGCGTACGGCGCTGCCGCCGCCGCGCACGCGCTGCATGCCGTAATTGAGGCGAATCGCAGCCGGTTTGACGGTACCGTAGTCGCGCGCCAGCGCGCGCACTTCGCCCGCGCTGATGCCGCAGACCGCCGCTGTGCGCTCGGGGGTCCACGCCAGCGCCTGTGCGCGCAGCGCCGGCCAACCGTCGGTGTATTGCTCGATGTAGCTGTGGTCGAGCCAGTCGTGCTCGATCAATTGCTGCATCAGACCTAAGGCCAGCGCACCGTCGGTGCCCGGCAGAACGGCGAGATGCTGATGGCATTTGTCGGCGGTCTCGGTGCGCCGTGGATCGATGCAAATCAGCTTGGCGCCGGCGCGTTTGGCGGCTTGAGCCACGCTCCAGAAATGCAAATTCGACCCGATGCTGTTGCTGCCCCAAATCAGGATCAGTTGGCTTTCGCGGTAGTGCTCGACATGCATCCCGACGCGGCTGCCGTACGTCGCGTCCAGAGCGGCGGCGCCCGCGCTCGAGCAGATGGTCCGGTCGAGCAGGGAAGCGCCGAGCCGGTTGAAGAAGCGCATCGCCATCGATTCGCCTTGAACCAAGCCCATCGTGCCGGCGTAGCTGTAGGGCANNGGCGCCGCGGATTTCCTGCCGAAAGCGGTGCTCTCAGCCGACCGGCTCGAACCGGCCGCTGCCCTTCGGCCCAACCCGCCGCAGCGGACGCAGCAGACGTTCCGGGTGATAGACCCGTTCGATATATCGCGCAACCTTCGTGCACAGCACGCCGTCCGTGGGAGGGTGATCCGGGTCGCCCTGCACCTTGAGCGCAACGCCATCCTCGACGGTGACGCGGATCGCGCAAGTATCCGGACAATCGTGAGGGCAGGCGGCGTGCACCATGCGACGGGTCATGAGCTACAGATTAGCGCAGACGACGCGCGCGCGCTCAACTCGAATGATTATTGAGCAGCGGAGTTACGATACGCTCCAGGCGTTCCGCCGTCCACGCCGCTTGCTTGTCCTTCCAACCGTTGTCTATCAGTCGACCCTTGCGGTCGATGGCGAAATTCACCGGAATGCGCCAAATTCGGCCGTAACCGGGCAGGGTGGAATTCGCCAACAGACCCACGGGAAAACTCAAGGACTGCGCCACTAGCTGCACTTTGCGCAGATCCTCCGCAGTATCCAGGCTGAATCCAAGGACGGTGAGTCCTTGACCTGTATGTTGCGCTGCGTAAGCGGAGAGCAGCGGCAGCTCCGTGCGGCACGGTCCACACCAGGTGGCCCAAAACGTGAGAATAACCACGTGGCCGAGCAGATCTGCCGTGGCAATGCGCCGTCCATCCAGAGCAACCAGTACTGCCGGGGGAGCAGGTCCACCCACCTGCAGTGCGTTGGCGCACGCTTCGGGCGCAATCAGCGCCTCAAGTCCCCACACGCTGAAGGCCGCGGCAGCGCGCAGCATCGCGCGCCGTGTCGCTCGCGTCGCAGTTGCGTCATTCATCGGGTTCGGCTCTCGTTGGGCCGGCGCACGTCGAATTCGACAGTGAGCGACGATCCGCCGGCAAAGCGCAGCGTGATCGACACGCGATCACCCGGCTTGAGCGGCTTGTTCGGCTGCATCAGCATCATGTGATAGCCCGCGGCGGCGAAGCTCACGCGCGAGTGCGCATCGATGGCGATTCGGTCCACCGGCAGCATTTCAATATTCCCGTTTTGATTGCGATTTTGGTGCAGAGAGACTTCGCCAAAATCCGGACTCGAGGCACCGATCAAGATCTGCGGCCGGTCCCCGGTATTGATGAGCGTGACATAGCCCGCCGCCGGCAGGTTCGCGGGCAGCCAGCGAATCCACGCATTCTGGACTTCAATAGCCGGCGTCGCGGCAGCCACGGATGAGGCGGCGAAGGCTAAAAGCACGCACAGTGCGCCGGCGCGGTAACGTGATTTATAACGCATAGCTTAAGCCTGCCGTCGCCGTCCAATGCGGAAACAATTGGTAGCCGTCCAGATTGCTGTACACCGGCACCTGCAACACCGCGTACAGGTGAAGTTTGTGCGTGATTTGAGCGGTGAGGCCGGGGCTCAAGTAAGCCACCGTGCCGGCGGTATCCGTGGTGTCAGCCAAGGCGCCCTGATCAGCGCTTCTGCGCGATACGTTGATCTGCAACTGCGGTATCCACTTCGGATCGGCCTCATAGCGTAGACCAAAACTCAGTGTCGCCGTGTTTCCCGGACGGAAGTCATTGCCTGGCTGATCCTGTTTGTCCGCGACCGCAGACTGGAGCTGGCCATCAATGAAGGCATCGAAGTTCTGGCTCACCGCTTGATAATAATACGCGCCCACGATTAGATCGGTGCTGCCGGTGCCTGCCTGCAAACTCGCGTCAAGGGGCGTACCGGCATTCGGTCCGTTGTAGAAGGCGACCGCCGTGCCGTATTGGCCGGTCGGCAGCTTCACGCCCAATTGCAGGCCGAGGTTGCGAGTCGGCAGCAATCCTTGGTAGCTGGCGATCAGTTTGACGTCGCCGAGATTGGCGACCTGCGCGCCGCTGATCTGATCGGGCGCAGACTCCGACGGGGTGTAGGGTTGCGGCTGCACGCCGTATGTCGTGTGGTCGCGAGATACGTACGGGACCAGCAGACCGAGGTTCCAATCCGAACTCGGCCGGTAGGTCACTCCCAGCGTGAGGTAGCGGTTGATCGTGTCTTTTTCGATCTCGCCGCCGCCCAGCGCGGGGTTCGACGGCAAGTTGACGACGGCCGCAGCGCTTGTGACGCGCGTGCCGGCGCGCAGCTCATCTTGATCGATGTAGGTGTACTCAAGATTGACGCGCCATCCGGTCGCCGCCGAATAACCCATGGCGGCGTCCGAATCAACGGTACAGCCACACGTGGCGCAAGCCCAACTTGCGGCAGGAGCAATCGACAGCCCTAGGACAGCGGCGCCCAGACGGTTGCTTGAGAGAATCACGAATGTCTCCGGCGCCCGAACTGGCGAGCGCCTCGAATCACCATTGAAGCGGCTGAAGCGCGCGGCTGGGAGCGGCCGCGAGCCATCAGTGAGTTCAGGTCAATTCAAGCGAGACGCGGTGGCCCGCGGGGCTGGTGGGCGCGTTCGAGTCGTGCGGTCAGACGCGAAGGTTCGAACGCAATGGGCGGCTGCGAAGCAACTTGTGCGGCAGGTTCAAATGCGATGAGGTGGAAAACAGGTCCAGCCGCCGGGGCGCACGCGAACGGGCAGGCCTCGACATGGGTGTGATTGCCCATGTGGTGGTGTCCATGTTGCGCCGGCATTGGCGTCTGAAACCCTGCCGGACAAATCTGCAGCAGGAACGGATTGCCGCTACCCGGCATAAACCCGATAGGGATGTAGGCCCTGAACAAGAGCACGGCGAGCACAAGGCTGATCGTTGGGGACCGCATACCTAGTGACGCACCATGCCAGAGTGCGCGGACATCTTCCACCGAAATGGCTCGGAGGCTAGATTATACGGTGGCCGTGCCTGCCTGAAATCACCGAAAGCTGTAGCGGGTGGAGATGGAAGCCGCCCGACCGGGCGTGTTGTACCCGTTCGCAAGCTCATAATGCCGGTTGAGCGCGTTGTCGAGCCGCGCGGCCAGCGACCACGCCGGAGACAAATTGACTTTGCCGTATATCGCCGCCAGTAGGTAGCCCCCGTCCTGTAGCGGATCGCCGCTGACCACATCGATGTCGGGTCGCGGTCCGGCCAGCAGAAGGTCAACACCCAGCTCACCGCGTCCGATCGCGCGAGCGCCGCTTAAGGTGAAACTATGCTTGCTCCGGCGCAGCAGTTGGGTGTTGTCCACCAGATCGCGGGGATCCTGCAGGCTCCCTTCTGCATGCACAGACCAAGGATCTGCGTGCAGGTCCCAGCTCGCTTCTAATCCGCGGATCCGCGCGCGGTCGATATTCTGGTTTTCACCGCCGTAGAGATGGTTGGCCGGGTCATTGACGAACACGATCAGGTCGTTGATCGTATCCTGAAACGCCGCGAACGTGACTTGCTGCTGCGAGTCTATCCGCGACTTGATACCGACTTCGAAGTTGCGCGAACTCTCCGGCAGCAGATCCGGCGTACCGCCAAAGCCAAACCGATCCGTCGCCGATGGCGCGCGAAATGCGGTGCCCGCCGACATCGTCAGCAGAGTGTCCGCCGTTAATGCGTAGCCGTACTCGGCGTTCCACGTCGCGTGATCGCCGAACTCCGGGTAATGCGCGACCCCCGTCGCAAGCAGCAAGCGATTTCGCCCAGCCTCAATCTGGTCCTGCAGATAGTAAGTCTGCGCATGGGTGTCGATCGAGTAGCCGGTGCCGTAGCTCAGCGAATTCGTCTGCTCGTTGTAGACAATCGCGCCGAACGTGATGAGCTGTTTGAGCCCAGAGCTCGCTATCTTCACATCGTTCTGCCAATCGACCGTGTCGCGCGACGTATAATCAAAGTCGCCCACGCTGGTTACGGCATAAGGATCGTCCTGCTGTTGCCGCAGGTCGTCGACGACTCGGCTTAAGGTGACCCGCGTGTGCCAGATGTCGGTCAGGTCTCCGCCGGCATGGACCGCAAACAAGCTGTTCGAAAAATCCTCATTGAGAGGCATGAACGACTGGAATGCCGTGAAGTCGGCGTTGTAGACGGCATTGGCATACTGCGTTGCGCCGGTCGCTTGATAGTAGCGCGCGCCAAGCTCCATGCCGCCGATATGCGTGGTGATGGCGGCGGTGCCCGATAGGTTCTTGTAGCCACTATCGAGCGTGTCGGCTGCGTATGTCGGAAAGCCCGCGCTCTGCTGACCGGTCAGTGCGGCCTGCACGCTCGTCGCGCCGGCGGTATAATTGCCGTCGGCCGCAAATTCGCCCGTTCCATATCGGCCATAGTCGAGCATCACATCGGCCCCGGAAGCGCCGTCCGTGCGCGTGATCAGATTGACGACTCCACCAATCGCGTCCGTGCCGTAAATCGCCGAACGCGGACCCTTGACGATCTCGATGCGTTCGAACAACTCCGGTGACAGGTTCATGAGCGGCGCAAGAGCCTGGGTGCCGGCATTGATTCGCACCCCGTCGATCATCACGATGGATTGATCGCTGTTGGCGCCACGGATGAATAGCGACAGCGGCTGACCGGGACCGCCCGTGCGGCCGATGTCGAGGCCTGCATGAAAGCGCAAAAGATCGCCGACGTCGATGGCGAGCGAGTCCTCGAGGGCCGCCCGGTCGATCACCAGTACGGGCTCCAGGGCTTGGTCGGCCGGCTCCGCAACGCGTGTCGCGGTGACGATAATTGCGTTCAAGGAACTGCCGGAGTCGGCGGCGGCCTGCCCCCACACGACGGCTGGGAAAAGGAATACGCAGGCGACAAGCATGCCCGCACGGTTGTTGATGCTCATCGGCAACTCTCCACGCCATGCATGCCCGCATGTCATTGGGGTCAAGTGGCCGCGAGTGGAGTGGGGCGCTCGCCGATGCCGAAATTGCATTGGCGCCGCCCGGTGCCCTCCGCACCGCGGTTCGTCGCCAGGCCGGTCTCCGGGCTTACGAGCTGCCATGCATGGCATGGCGGCACCATCACCTTCCCAAGCCCGAAAGCTCAGTGGTTGCCGCTGTATGCTAGCGGCTGACAGTGTTACGGCTCGATCACCGTTGCGGGGGCAGCGTGGGAATTGAGCGGCGAGCGCTCCTACCCACTTCCCGATTAACTGGACTGCAATTCAATCCAGCACCTGACGCCGCGCATGGTGCAAGGGGCCTATTCCTTCTGTCAAGCGGATGCGGCGGAAAAGTTAAGAATCGTCATCGAAGACGCTTTGCATGAACAGTACCGTATGTATAAGGTGCGAATTGCACCCGCGGCTGATCGAGGTATCGAATGACGAAACCAGCCTTGCTCGCTGTGCTAACCATTGCCGCCGCTTGGTCCGGCGTGTGTTTCGCGCATGCCCATCTGCAAAGCTCGATGCCCGCGAGCAATGCACAGCTCCCCCATGCGCCCACCACGCTGACCTTGAACTTCAGTGAAGAGGCTCAAGTTGCGGTACTCAAGTTGAGCAATGCCGGCAACTCCATTCCTGTGGCGGTCGATCGAACGAAGAAACCCTCATCGACCGTCACTGTCGCTCTGCCGGCGCTCAAGGCGGGAAAATACGACGTGCTGTGGACTGCGATTGCGCATGACGATGGTCATGTCACCAAGGGTTCATTTTCCTTCACCGTTTTGGCACCTTGAGAACAAATAGTCCGACGTGGTCTGTGCGCTACAAAAGCGGATTGATGCGGAGCAATGGACAGACCGAGCAGTAGCGCATAGAGTGCGACCGCCTTGCGATGGCGCCTCCCAAGGAAGGCCGCGCAAGCGCTGCCGCAGGCGATCAATAAACTCACGCAGGCCGGCCTTGTACACTCCAGCTGATCGAGTGGGAAACGAGTCCCGATCCGGCGTACGGCCAGTCGATTCGTTCGAAATATTCAACAACGTCTAGTCGTTGATTCAAAAGGGGAAGAAAACATGAGTATTGGCAGCGAATTCAAAGAATTTGCGATGAAGGGCAATGTGGTCGATATGGCGGTGGGCGTCATCATCGGCGCCGCATTCGGCAAGATCGTCTCCTCGCTCGTGGGGGACGTCATCATGCCGCCGGTTGGAATATTGATCGGCGGCATCAATTTCAGCGACTTGGCGGTCAAACTGGGCATGGACCCGAAGGGCGCACCGGTATTGCTCAAATACGGCTCCTTCCTGCAGACGATATTTGATTTTCTCATCATCGCAATCGTGATTTTCATCATGATCCGAGGCATCAATAGATTGAAGAAACCGCCGGCCGCAGCAGCCGATGCGCCGCCGCCGCGTCAGGAAGTCTTGCTCGAGCAGATTCGAGACGCACTCACCCGACGATAGGCCGGGGACGTACCGCACACGGGTACGGTGTTGAGTCGAAAACATGGCTCCGCGGTCGCGCGCGAACCCATTTCATTGTCGGCAGGAGCGGCGCCGACCAGCGTCTCCCGCCGCGCAAAGACTCCGGCGGCCTGCGAATCGCATCAGCACGCTGCTGCAGGGCGCGGGCCACAATGTATACGTCTTCGATCGTGGACGCGCCTTGCTCAGGTAATTGCGCTGCGAGACCTACGATTTGATCGTGCTTGATTGGGAGGTACCAGACGTTTCCGGATACGACGTATTGCGGACGATTCGCGCGCAATTGGAAATTCGCACGCCGGTGCTGTTTTTAACGCATCGAGACAGCGAGTCGGATGTAGTGCAGACGCTGGAAGCCGGAGCTAGCGACTTTCTGATCAAGCCGCCGCGCGAGCGCGAGCTATTGGCGCGCGTGCACGCCATCGGTCATCGAGCTCGCGAACTGACGCAGCCGCTGGTGGCGCTCGACAGCCCCCCCTTTCACATTGACCTGGAGCGGCGTCAAATCGCGCGCGACGGCGTTGTTCTCGAGCTGACGCGCCGCGGCCGAGCGGTTGTCACGGCTAAATGCATGGCATACATTTCTTAATAAACAACAAGTTATCCTTGTTTCAGCGAAATTGTGTCATCATTGGTGGCGAATACTTGGTGCATGAATGAGGCTTTATGGAAGGGCGGATCAGACGCTTTAACCCGCAGGGCGCTACCTGCGCCGCGCTGTTGTTCGTTCACGTCGCCTTTGCGGCGACGCCGACCCCGCAAGTGGAGAAATCGGTGCGAGCCGCCACCTTCGAAGTCGTCATGCGCAAGTTGAACTCGGAGCTACTCAGCTATGAGAGGCCGTTGCCTCTGGAGCAAATTCCTTACGTTATACGCAGCGATCGCTACTGGTCGATCGGCACCGCATTTGCCATTGGACCGGACACCTATGTCTCGGCCGGCCACGTGTTCTTGGTGGCTGTGGGCAGCCAGTTTGGCGCTCCGGCCCTTCGAGATAGCTCAGGGCATGTCTATCCCGTAGACAAGATCCTCAAGTTCTCCGCGCACCAGGACTTCGTCGTCTTTACAATCTCCGGCGCGCCCGCCGCGGTGCCGCTGACGACCACGAGGGAGCGCAAACTAGACGATGTCGTGTTCGCAGTCGGCAATGCGCTCGGCGAGGGCGTGGTCATTCGGGACGGGTTGCTAACCTCGGAGACCCCGGAGAATCAGGACGGCCGGTGGAAGTGGCTGCGTTTTTCAGCCGCCGCTTCACCGGGCAACAGCGGCGGACCCCTGTTGGACGCGGAAGGCCGAGTGATTGGCATCGTGACGGCCAAATCACCGAACGAGAATTTGAACTACGCACTGCCCATTGGGCTGGTGCTGGATGCCAGTAGCCAAGCAGCCACTTTCGACGTTCGGTATTCGACCAAGCTGCCCAATGTACGCGAGACGCAAGTCGCTACGCTTAAGACGCAATTTGACCTGCCGAAAACGTTCGCGGATTTCGCCCGCGCCCAGCATGACTTGATTCTGCGTACGACTCAGCGCGATCTGCGGCAGTTGCAGATCAGCCTTGCCAGTCAGCTCTTTCCCAAAGGTAACTCCGGCAAATTGCTTGCGACTGTTTATGACTCGCCACTACCGACGTTCGTGCAGCAGAACAACAATGATGTCTGGGACGCGGTGTCGGCCGAGAATATCGTCGATCAGGATCTCCCGGGGAAGGGGCTTGTCACAACGGGCAACTCTCTCGGCGTGCACGTGTTCCGGCTACGCCGGCCTGAGGCGGCCACCGACGGCAAGTTCTACCAGGACTCGTCGCAGTTCATGGACTTGCTTCTCAAGGGCCTAAAGCTGCCGCGGCAGGTCGGCGACCAGTCGATCCGTATAGTCTCACTGGGCCACGCGCAGAAGGACAGCAGGTTCGAGGACCACTACGGGCGCCGCTGGCAGGTGAGCATCTGGCCGCTCGGCTATATTGACAGTTATATTCTCTGCTATTCACTTCCGGTACCCGAAGGCTATGTAGGCATGGTGCAGCTCGTCGCTTCACCGCAATTGGACGTGGTGAGCGAATACATGAAGTTGCTCGCCGACGATATCTATGTGAATTACGCGGGCACCGTGGCGCAATGGAAGGCATTTCTATCCCGCCGTGAACTGCGGCCGACTGTGTTCGACAACATCAAACTCAACATCAGTGAGGAGGAAGGCGTTCGCTATCAGTCTTCAAGGTTTACGCTGCAAATACCCAAGGGTTTGATGGAAATCTCCGCCAATAGTGAGCTCGACTTGCACATGGCCTATATGCTTGACGGCGGCAAAGTCACTTGGGATGTCGGCGGCTTGTTCCTATACAAGGACCAGAATCGGCACACCTTCATCGGCGTGGAGCGGCACGTGAAACCCACCGGTGATTCTGACAAGGATTTACTGGAGACGTGGAACCGCATGTCCGCTCGCGGACCTGGCTTCAGCGGCGTGGCTGGACACGATGATGTATTCAGAAATTATTGGATTCACGACTCGGTCGGCGCCTCGACGTCACAGGAGCCGGGAATCGATCCAAGCACCGCTGTGTTGTACGACGTGTTCTATGACACTGAAGCGAGTGCTTATCCTCGCGACTTGGAAAATACCGAGCGGCGCCTGGTCGAGGCTACTCGCATATTGGAGCGCTGAGTGTCGCGCCAACGCCGGCGCCATGGCTGGCGTAAAGTGGTTTCCTGCCTTGTCGTAGCGATCGCATGGTCCGGACCGGCCGATGCAATCGCTACATCGGCCGACGACGGCGCGGGAATTCCGTCCCTGCTGCAGGACTGGGACCGAACGCAAGTCGAGCTGCGCGAGTCCGTATGGCAAACCTACGCGGCCACCGCTGCCCTCGGCAAAGACGCGCGCGGGCGCACAGTAGCTGAGGATCTCGACGACTGGGTGATGACCAAGGACGTAATCGCTCAGTTGCAAAAGGTTCGCGCAGATGCGGAGCGGCAATATCGAACGGGCGATGAGCGGGGAGCTCGCGCGACGCTAGAGTCCGGACGAGCGGTAGCCCAGGAACAACGACGGCGACTGTCGCTGATCAATTACTACTGGCAACAGACAATCCCACTAGATCGGCAACGCGACCTGTGGCTGCTCTGGCTCCAACAGTCGCCTAGTCCCGCCGCGACCCAAAGCAGGGAACGCATGCATATGCTCGAATCGGCACTGGCGCAGGAGATCTCGCCCTCACTGGCGCAGGAGACACTTGCCGCGCAGGTCGAGTCGCTCAAACGGGCCTACAACGAGGAACGCGGCAAGCTGGCCGGATTGGTCAGCGATCAGCGAATCGCGGCCGGCGGCGTGATCGCCGTACGAGAGCGAAGTACACCATGCTCAGCGACGCCGGGAGACGAAGAGCAGCGCAGGCGCGCTTCGGCAAATGGCACCGGCAATCGACCTGTGGGAATCCTCACGAATCCGTCGCCGGACCTGTTTTATCCGGAAGATGCCCGAAAGAATGAAATCAGCGGGAAGGTAACACTGTTGCTGACGATTGCAGCGAACGGCTGCATGGAGCGAGCCGAGGTGGTCCGGTCGTCGGGCGCCACGGAGCTGGATGAGGCGGCCATGGATCTGAGCGAGGACACGATTTATCTTCCGGCGGAGCGGGGAGGGCGACCGGTCGAAAGCACCTCCTCGCGCGTCATCGGCTTTCAATTCAGCGATTCGACGCGCGTCGAAGCCGCGCCCGCCGGGACGCCTACAACCGCCGATGGCTATAGCAAGCGTGCGCATACCTGGATTGATCGGCGCGACTATGAGCGTGCGATTGCGGACTTCGACATGGCGATCGAAATGGATCCCACGGCCGCCGCGGTGTTGGCGGATCGCGGAACAACCTACATTTTGATGCACAATTACGATCTCGCTCGCAAAGACTTCGACGCGGCCTTTGCCATCGATCCCCGTAACGCCACCATGCTGCGCGGGCTCGGCGCCCTCGCGATGGAGGCCCGCAACTTTGCAGACGCCATTGCAGCGTTCACGACCTCCCTTGAAGTGGAACCGAACAACATCTATGCGCTGCTGAATCGCGCCAATGCCTATCTAAGGACAAACGAATTGGACAAGGCCTTGGCCGACGACGAAAAGGTCGTCCAACTTCGGCCCGATTCCGCCTCAAGCTTTATCGCGCGCGGCAATACACTGCTCGACCGCAATGACTTCGATCGTGCCATTGCGGACTTCGATAAGGCTCTCGAAATCGACCCCAGGGCCGCCATGGCATTCGCGGATCGTGGGATGTCTTATGTGGGGAAGTACAAATATGATCTCGCTCGCAAGGACTTCGACGCAGCCTACGCCATAGATCCACGCAACGTGGTTGTGCTCCGTGGACGTGGCACGTTGGCCCTCAGAAGTGATAATGGAGTCGAAGCAATTTCGGCGTTCACGGCTTCACTTCAATTGCAGCCTAACAGCGCATTTGCGCTGCATGGACGCGCCCAAGCCTATTTGAGAAACGGCAACTATGAAAAAGCACTGGCCAACATCGACGAGGCCATTGCGGTTCAGCCTAGCGCATTCGACCTATATTCGTTTCGCGCTTTGATTTTTCGAGAACAAGGGAAGATGGACCAGTCGGCCGGCGAGGCCAAAGCCCTGATTGCCGCAAATCCATCAACGGCGAGCGCATTTATGGCCGCAGGCCGCATCTATGCCTCATCCGGACTTGATGTCGAGGCAATGCACGCATTCGACCGTGCGGTGGAGCTGACTCCGAACGAAGTCGCTTATTTGACGCGTGCCCGCTTTCGCTCGCGCACCGACCTCGCTGCCAAGCGTGCGGACATTGGCGCCGCGCTAAAGGTGAATTCCAGCTCCGCGAACGCGTTGAATATGCTCGCCGAAATGCAGTCCGACGCCGGAGACGTATCTAATGCGGTCGCGATGCTCAGCGCAGCCCTGGCAAATAAGAGCGACAATTACGAATTACTGACGAGGCGCGGCATCATCTACGCAAAGAGCAATCAACAGGCGCTGGCTGAAGCCGACTTCGCCGCCGCTAGAGCCAAAGCTACAAACGCGCAAGCGCTCAATACCATCTGCTGGGAAATAGCGACTGCAGATGTCGCGCTCGCAACCGCGCTGGGCGCCTGCGACGCCGCCGTCGCCGAGACACCGGATTATCCGAATGCCATCGACAGCCGCGGTCTTGTATTGTTGCGCCTTGGCCGGTACGCCGACGCCATCACCTGCTACGATGCCGAGCTGAAGATTCGAGCCCTATCGGCAGCATCTCTGTACGGGCGCGGCTTGGCGAAGCAGCATCAAGGGAGAGCTGCCGAGGGTGGCGCCGATATCCGAGCGGCCCTCACGGTGGACGCGACCATCGCAGAGATCTTTGCCGATTATGGTCTCCAGCCGCAAGCGCCGTAGTCGGCAACCCACTGACAAGTCTCGCAACTCACTGCCGATCGCTTGGCGGTACCGCTAGGTTCAGTAGCCGGAATTTGGTCGTCGCGCCTCTATATTTACCTTGATAGATTATAGTCTTACAAACTATTATTAATAATATACACTAAATAACATTCCTTAGTAGATATAGATATAGGTATAGAGAGACAAACCGTAGACATGTGGCGCACATGCTATTATCATTCAAGCATGTCAAAGATGATTCAGCTGCGTCATGTCCCTGAGGCCTTGCACCGGCAACTAAAGGCACGAGCTGCACTGTCGGGTCTGCCGCTGTCCGATTATCTGATTCGGGAAGTGCGCAAGATCGCAGAACGACCTACGCTTGAAGAAATGCAGGATCGTCTGCGGCAACGCGACCCATATCGAGGCAAGCTATCGCCTACAGAGATCGTTCGCGAGGAGCGCGAAAGCCGTTGATCGTCATAGATGCTTCCGCGCTGTTGGAGATACTGCTACAAACGAGCCGGGCAGATCGGTTAATGGAGCGCGCCTTTGGAGCTTCGGAGCACCTTCATGCGCCTGAGTTGCTCGATATTGAAGTAGTACACGTACTGTGCCGCTTGGTGCAACGGAAGGAAATCACGACCGTGCGCGCCGAGCAGGCACTTGAGGACTTCGCGCAACTTTTCATTGAGCGACATAGGCATCAGGCGCTGCTACCACGAATCTGGCAACTGCGAGATATGCTGACTGCATATGACGGCGCGTATGTTGCGCTCGCGGAGGCGCTGGGCGCTCCGTGTTTGACTTGCGATGGCAAACTTGCCCGCGCTCACGGTCATTCCGCAACCGTAGAATTGATCGGCAACTAATCCTCGTACGCCCAAAAAAATGGGGTTGTGATTTGGTGGGGTACTGTGTAAATCGATCAATATCTCTTATTTAACATAATATACATTATGCGCAGGTTACTTGTGATACCCAAATAGAAATGT
>PKXS01000139.1 GCA_003132425.1 Gammaproteobacteria bacterium
TCATCGCCAAGGGTGCCGCATCCAGGATTGACGAACCGGCCCCGCCCTGTGCTGCCGGCCTTGGTCTCGACTGAGTTCAAGTCCACGAGAACACTCCGACTCTTTTCGGGAAAACGGGGAAGGCGGTGAGGTTGCACTCACCGCCTTCTAACATCAGCGGGCAGGCGGGTTGCACGTCCCGGGATTCAATGAAACTGTGGAGCTGCTGCTCACGCGCAGTGAATACAATGCCATGATTTCTGAGCATCTATTGGTCATTAAAAGCCTACAACCCTTCCCCAAATCCGCCGCCCTCCCCTCCGAACGCGACCCTGAACAAAGCGTTCTGTCACGCTGCCGCAGCGCAACGAACCCCTTTGGCCATCTGTACGTTCCCAGTGTGGACCCTGCGGTCACGGATCTCGTTCTGCGTGTAGGACCCACGGAACGAGGCGCTGGCTCTTTCGCTTTCGATGACGGGGAGAGCGCCCGAGCAGCGGGAATAATGGGCCGAGCAGCTCGCTCTCACTGCCATCCGGCGTATAGCCGACCCGTTTCCACTTTTCAGCGAAGACGGCTGCTGTATAAATCTTTTAGCGCCCACAGAGTGACAGGGTGGCGGCTCAATCGGGCCGCCTCGTGAAAACCCGAAGAAAATCCGCCAGCCGCAATGAACAGAATGGGCGCGTCCGGCTTGCGCGCCTCGTGCGCCCAAGACATGCCTGCCGCGGAAAGCCGGTCCAGGATGCTCAAGTGATGCGTGAGGACCTCGGCACCCAAGATCTTTCGGTTCCACTTGATACCCCCGGTTAACGTACGTCCGTCATCCAGCGCGGCAACAACGTCAATCTCGACCGGCGTCCCCTCTCGATCCTTCCCCTCCCAACGCCCCCAAGCCCTGGCGAGAGGCAGGTGTTTGCCATTCATAGCACGCACGTACGACTGCTCGGCGATTCGCTCGAATATATGTCCCATATACACATCCAACCGCGGTTGAATGGAGTGCGCCCAGAACACTCGTGGCGCCAGCCGCGTGAGCAGGGTCTGGTGCGGTACCACGAACTCGTGATAGAACATGAACGCCGGGTCGGCAATGCGGTATCGGTATGGCTCTTTGGGGTGTGCGGCGAAATTGCGCTGCGCCTCGACGTAACCGAGCGTCACCAGTCGCTCAATCTTTTCGCGCAATGCCGTGTTGACGGGCAATCCGGCGCTCTGACCAATGCCGGTGAGCTGCGTGTATCCCGCCCCGATGGCCCGCAGGAGTCCGGTGTAGATTTGCGGCTCGCGCAAACCCTCTTCCTGGACGATTGCCGTCTCCAGCAACAGCCTCACCTCCCCGCGCGGCGACAGGATAGCGCGCTGGGCATTCAGGGCCAGCGGCTGGCTGGGGCGCAAGGTGCTGAGATAGTGCGGCGTTCCACCATACATCCCGTAGGCGAGCGCCCGGTCGCGCAATGAACGGAATGACGCCATCTTGGCGGCGTACCAGTAATCGAACGGACGGAGTTGCCCTTGCCACGCAAAACGGCCGTACAGCGGCGCGGCACCGGTATTGAGCGACTCCAGCATGCTGATAGATGAGCCCGACAGCACGAGAACAAATGCACGCGGCGGACGACGCTGCTCCCATACGGCGTTCAGTTCTGAGGCGACATGACCCAGAGACGCGATATCGGCCCCGAAATACTGAAATTCATCGAGAATGACTACGAGCGGTTCCGGCGTCTTGAGCTCGATCAACATCCGGAAAACCGTCCGCCAAGTCGGATAATCCTCCTCACGCAGTGTCTCGCTACCCCACTCTGCCGCGTCGGCAATTAACTGCCTTCGGTTCTGCTCGGGAGTCGTATTGGCGGCCGTGAAATGAAACGTCGTTCGTTCCGGCCAGACGTGCTTCAGTAAGTGAGTCTTACCCACGCGCCGACGACCATACAACAGAGCAAGTCGGGGTCGGCCTTGGGCAAGCAGATCACGAAGTTCGGCCCGTTCGGCGTCTCGATCGATGAAATCGGAACTTGCCATATCGGATGTCTCCACCACGCCATAGTCTTCTCGGGTTATGAATTACTGTTACAACCGTATACGGTCATGACCGTATACGGTTAAGAACGTAATCTTAGGCCATCCATCGATTCGAAGCCAGCTCGCTAGCGGGAACTACGAGCACCCCCGACCCTTGCTCCCAAAGCAGACGCTGCTGCATCTGTCGCGCGGACAACAGTCAACGTCGCGGAGTGCGATGACAGTGCAACGGGTTGCGACAACGTGCAACCGATCGAAGAACTCGAATGGACTACGCGCCCCAGAGAACCCTGGCTTTGCTCAAGCGAGACAGCGACTCCTCCTTGCCCAAAATTGCCAACGTGGCATCGATGGGGGGCGAGACGGTCCCGCCGCAAACCGCCAGGCGGATCGGTTGCGCAAGTTTACCGAGCGTTATGCCCTTTGCCGCTGCGAAGCCGCTGATGAGATCGTGGATCTCTGGCGCCGACCAGCTCGGCAGTCGCCCAAGATCGGTCGATACTTCACCCAATAGGACGAGGATGTCGCCGGTCACATGCTTGCGCACGGCTTTCTCGTCAAAGGCCGCGGGCGCCCTGAAAAAGAACAGGCTATTGAGCGCCATCTCTTTGACGGTTTTCGCCCGCTCACGCTGCGCAAGCACAATTTGCTCGAGCTGCGCGTCATCGCGCGCCGCAACGCCTTCGCGATCCAGATGCCAGCGCAACAGCGCGATCATGCGCGCGACCGGAGCGCGCATCATGTGCTGCTGGTTGAGCCAGATCAGTTTCTCGGCATTGAAGGCGGAGGCGGACTTATTGACATCGGCGATGTCGAACAGCCGGACCATCTCCTCGATCGAGAAGATCTCCTGGTCGCCATGCGACCAACCCAATCGAACCAAGTAATTGAGCACCGCCTCCGGCAAGAATCCTTCGTCGCGATACTGCAATACACTGACCGCGCCGTGGCGCTTCGAGAGCTTGGCGCCGTCGGAACCCAAAATCATGGGCAAGTGCGCATAGATCGGCGGTTTGCGGCCCAACGCCAGCAGCATGTTCAATTGCCGCGGTGTATTGTTCAAGTGATCGTCACCGCGAATCACGTGCGTGATTTCCATGTCCATGTCGTCCACCACGACGCAAAAATTATAGGTGGGCGTACCGTCCGATCGAGCGATGATCAAATCGTCGAGCTCGGTGTTCTGAAAGACGACGCGTCCATGCACGACGTCATCGACCACCACTTCGCCCGCAAGCGGATTCTTGAATCGCACCACGGGCGCAACGCCCGGCCGGGAATCGGAGCGGTCGCGCCAGCGCCCGTCGTATCGCGGCTTTTCCCCGCGCGCAATTTGCTCGGCGCGCAGTTGCTCGAGTTCATCTTTTGTGCAGTAGCATCGATAGGCGCTGCCTTTCGCCAACAACTCTTCGATGACCTGCTTGTAGCGGTCAAATCGCTTTGTTTGATAAAAAGGGCCTTCGTCATGATCCAAGCCTGCCCATTCCAGGCCATCGAGAATCTGTTGGATGGCTGCGTCGGTCGAGCGCTCGAGATCGGTATCCTCGATACGCAAGATAAATCTGCCCGCTTGCCGGCGCGCGTATAGCCAACAGAACAGCGCGGTCCTAAGGCCACCGATGTGCAAGAAACCGGTCGGACTGGGAGCGAAGCGGGTGCGGACGGTCATGGACCTCTGACCTAAGCGAATTTTCGGGCCCGGAGTTTACCAGAGCACCCAATGGCGCTGTTTGTTTCGAGAATTTGTCGATATCATGGTTTAGCGGCAAGTCATGGGCGGTTAGCTCAGCGGTAGAGCACTGCTTTCACACGGCAGGGGTCACAGGTTCAATCCCTGTACCGCCCACCAAAATCAAATGGTCCGTTCCGGACAGATGGGTAACGGTTTATACCGGCCGGAATGATGTGTAACCTATGTGCCGGTAAGCACACACTTAGATGCCATTTTGCCATTTCGAACACTTCAGTACGGAGATCTGTAAGGAAACCTTATATGTGGGGCACAGGCGATAGAGGTTCATCGCCAGTCACCCAGAACCCGACCGACTCCCGCCGCGTAGCGCCAGATCTTAGCCGAATTCTTCACAGTTAGTGGCCAGCTGGCCGATTTTCAGACCTGATTAACCTTTGGGATAATGATGGTGAAATGGCTCCCTTGATTCGCGCGGCCCATCTTGAGCCGAACCTTCGTGGAGGGCCCTCAACCAGGTAATAGGAGAACAAGCTACCTGCAAACGTCAAGCAAGCAGATAAAACCACTCGGTCACATGACGTCGCATTTCGAAGCACCCACTGAGTAACCCCCACGGCAAGGAAGTGATATAGATACATTGAGTAACTAATAGTTCCGAGAAATGTCATCGTACGATTGCTCAATGAGTACTGTAGCCACCTTGGTGCCGATCCACTCCAAAAGAGCGCACAAAACAAGGGCGCGAGCGCAATGCCTTGGATGGAGTAACGAATAGTTTCACGAAACTCGGGGCCGCGCAGAATGAGGGAAAGGAGAATTAGCCCTGCCGAAACGCACAAGCCAATGCTCCCTTGCAACAGGTCCAGGAACTTCCTCGCATTTCCTTTGCCATTAATCTCCGCGCGATGAAATAGGACCGATAGCAAACAACCGTAGGCAATTGAGTCGAGTCGAGTGTCGGTTCCCATATAAATGCGATAATTTGGCAAACTACTTAGCCCAAAAAAATAAACGAGAAAGATCCTCCAAGTGACGACGATAATTACGAATCCGCAAAGCGATGTAAGCAAACGATCCGTTCTTTTTCGGAGCGTCATAAGAATCATGGGAAATAAAAAATAAAAATGCTCCTCAATTGCGAGGGACCACGTAATTCCCAATGGCGACAAAACAACTGTACTCCCGCGTATAGTGTTATGAAAACCTGCGTATATGGCATGGTAGTTGGCGTAATAGAAAAGTGACGCCGCAATGTCGGAGCCGGGAACGTGAAGCCCCAGTGCTGAAAAAGCCACTGTTGATATCCCAACGTAAACCAATAGAGCCGGGGCGAGTCGAAAGAAGCGGCGAATGTAGAACGACTTGAGGCTCAATCGTCCGGTTTCAACATCCTCCTTCAGCAACAACCTCGTAATTATGAATCCAGATATAAAGAAAAATATGGTAACGCCAAAGCCACCCGGAATTGACTGTGATACTCCGGTCAATCCGAATATGTGACTTAGGACAACGAGTAGTATTGACACGGCCCGCAACCCATCAAGTGCCAACAGGCGCTCATGAGATTGAACGATGCCGCGCTTCATGTCGAGTCGGACAAATTGCGCAAGTTCAGATGGGGAACATTCACTACCAAGGTTGCCTCGCCAAATCTCTGGTGCTTGATGCCTTTGCGACGCGCACCGGCCGCAGCATTTCGTCTCACTCGCTCGCCCCAATTTCATTGGGTTTTCTACAGTGCCAGGTCGTCGGTGCCATGTCACCTAGAGTCTCATGCAATCGCTCTTCGTTGCCGCGTTGCATGGACCTCACAATGAGCGCTTCAGCTGACAGCCTTTTAGCCCCGTTGTGATTATCGCTCACATTGTGCACGGAATGGTTGATAGTGATCGACAGTACCGTTTGAATCTTCATGCTATGGTTTGGCTTTGATGTCGTTAAGAATGTACGCCTTGATAACTTAGGCGACGTCCGGAATGATGAGGTCGCTACCGTGGTCGCGGACGTCCCAAACCACGATGCCCGAAAGTGCTGCCAGCGCCACCTCGAGTTTCATTGCCATTGGTTCGCCATTCAAGTTGATCAGCAGCTTTTGGTGAACGATGAAACGCCTGTAGGCGCCGATCTGCAACTTCGCCGCCTTCGTCTCTAGCGGTATATGAAATAAACCCTTCAATCTCAAATCTTTAATGAATAGTCATTCTAGTAGTAGACTTGTTGAATGGTACCCACGCTCAGCAGGACTAATAGGTTCACAAATCTATGCTCCCAGCAGGCGTTCTGGTTAGAGACCCAGTTGGTAATGATGGGTGGTTTGCGTTGATTTGATATGTTTTTTGCGAGTGCGAGGTAGGAACTATTGTCGAGGGGTGCCGTGTGAATGTAGACCGCAGTGCTCTTGATACATTGAGCAAAAATGCCGGTGGCCGCTACCAGGGTGCCTGTCCACAAACTGCGTCGAATTCCGAGGAAGCAATACTAATGGCGCTTGTCATGACGAACCGGTGAAGACCGGATATTAAACGGCAATGCCCGACGGAGGGTCGATTGGGATGACGAACGCGCCTGCGAGGAAACCCCACCTAATATTGTTATCTCCTCACAATCCGAAGGACTTACGCGCTTGGTCCGGCACGTTCTTTTATGCCTATTCGGCGCTGCAGGAACTGGATCCTGACATCATTTGGGTTGACGCGACAGTGGCTGACGCGATCAACCGAGCACTGATCAAAATCGCCAGGAAAATTGGTATTAAAGAGGCGTTCACCGCTTCAAAGGCGTTTAGTTACTTTGCAAGCTTGGAATGCCGACTGCGGCTGTTGTTCAAGAAGGGCGATGCCATCGTCGCGATTACCGCATCGACTCATGTATACGCGCTAAAGACCTCGCGACCGATCATCTTCGTGTCGGATGCGACGTATGCGTGCATCTCGATCATGTACGAGAGCTATTTCGCGGCGCTTCCTCAGTGGCTTAGAGATAACGGCAATGCGGTGGAAAGAGCCGCCCTGAAGCGAAGCCGTCACATCTTGTACGCCTCTGAGTGGGCCAGATCCTCGGCGATTCATGATTACGGCATCCCGGCAAGCGCAATTACCGTAATGCCGCTGGGACCCAATATCGACAGCGAAATCATCGATCGATTCAAGACGGTGAAGTCCGCTGATTTCTCGCGAGGTGTGCGGCTTCTGTTCGTATCGGCGGACTGGAAACGCAAAGGGGGCGCCGTTGTGCTTGATCTTAAGCGGAATTTGCAGGCGCGAGGAATCCCATGCGAGCTGTTCCTGGTGGGCACGAGCGATCCGTCGCTGCAATCCGAAAATGGGGTTCACGTGCTGGGAAGACTCGATAAGAGCAACCCCGATCAACTCATGACGCTATGCACGCAGTATGAGCAAGCGCATTTTTTGGTGCTGCCAACGTCCGCAGAAGCATTCGGCGTGGTTTTTTCCGAAGCGCAGGCGTTCGGCTGTCCATCACTCACCTACGCCGTCGGCGGCACGACGACGGCCGTCAAGGACGGGGAGACCGGCTTTACCCTGCCGTTAGGCGCTTCTGCGGTTCAATACGCTGACATCATCGTTTCTCTCGTCAACGATCCGGCGCGATACGAGGCGATGTCCATCGGTTGCCGCAGGCGCTATGAGACTGAGGCCAACTGGCGAGTCTGGGCTCAAAAGGTGATGGAACTAGCGGCGCTCTGAATCAAGGACCGGTGTCGCCACGCTGCCGCTCATCCACGCTTATGTCGTGTCCGCAACAGTCGCAGCGCAACGACGGCATTTACCTTGACTTGCTCGGCGCCAGCATGGTTACATTTGCCTGTCATAAATATTTGCAATAATCGTGAACTTCGCACAGCCGTAGTGCCAAGGGCACCTTAAAAACAGCTACTTTATTAACATAATGCACGCACAATCGTCACACGTGTTTTGCTCTGCCTCGGATAGAAACTACAAGAATCGTTAGACCGTTAGGGGTGCTGGAATGGCCGAAACTCCGGCAAGCAACGGCAGCTTGTCACAAGATCGATTACCAGTCCGGCTACCGTGGGTCAGGCGCCAGGCCTCCTCGCTGCTGGGCACTGGATCAGTCGAAGACAAGGCGGTGCGCTTAGGCAGCCTGGAGCCAGCTCTTATTACGCTGGCAAAGCAAAGCACGCTGCCCCTGGTCGTCGTCCTCATGCTCGCGCTATGCACGCTCGCCGCCGGCCAATCATTGTCATTGGAGTTCTACGCGCTTGGCCTCGTTGCGTTTCTCATTACCGCGCAGGTGTTCAGTCCGTTGGATCTGCGGAACCTCAAAACCGCGGAGCGAACGCGAAGGGTCGTGTCGCGTATTCTGCTCGAGTGGAGCTGCGTGGTGGCGGTTCTCGTGTTTCTATCGGTGTCGTTCAAGCTCACGCATGTGTTTTCGCGCGACGTCCTGCTGAGCTGGTTCCTATCGACGCCATGCGCACTGCTGCTGGCGGACTCTCTTGGGATTCCACTCGCCAAGCGGCTCGCGTCGGATCGTGCGTTAGTTCAGCGCTACATCATTATCGGCGCAAATGACGTCGGCTTCGAACTGGCGCGGCGCATTGAGCAAAGCCAGGCCGGCGGCAAATTCTTTGGTTTTTTTGATTCCAGAAGACCTGATCGATTGACAAGGGCTCTCGACAAGCCGATCACCGGCAACTGCTCGGCGCGCGATTTTGCCGAATTCGTCCGCAGCAATTCAATCAATCGGGTTTATCTCGCGCTGCCGATCTCAACGACGCCGCGTATCCAAGAACTGCTCGAGGAATTGCGCGACACAACGGCGTCCATTTATTTCGTGCCGAACATCTTTGCTTTCGATCTTGTGCAAGCTCGATGTGTCGAGATCAATGGCATGCCTGCGTTCTCGATCTGCGATTCGCCGCTACAGGGCATGAGCGGTTTCTGGAAGCGTGCCTTCGATGTCGCGCTGGCATCGATTGCGCTGCTCCTGACCTGGCCAGTACTGCTCGCGGTCGCGATGGGGATCAAGCAGTCCTCCCCGGGACCGATACTGTTCAAACAGCGTCGCTACGGTCTGAACGGCGAGGAAATCCTGGTCTATAAATTTCGCACCATGACGGTCTGCGAGGATGGCCCGGCGCTTGCTCAAGCAACGAAGCACGACTGCCGGGTGACTCCTTTAGGCGCTTTCTTGCGTCGCACGTCGTTGGACGAGTTGCCGCAAATTCTCAATGTGCTCGAAGGCAAGATGAGTTTCGTCGGCCCCAGACCTCACGCGGTCGCTCACAACGAGGCGTATCGGAGACTAATCAACGGCTACATGATTCGTCACAAGGTCCGACCCGGCATCACCGGGTGGGCACAGGTCAACGGCCTGCGCGGAGAAACCTCGACGGTAGAGATCATGCAGCGACGGATCCAGTACGATTTGGATTACCTCAAGAATTGGTCGCTTTGGTTAGATTTGAGAATAATCGCGAGAACTGCGCTGACGGTGTTCCGCGACCGTAACGCGTATTAATACTTCAGTCGGCGCTAAACATGGCCGATACCACGTCCTTGTCGCCGCCTCGGCCCAGGACTCGTTTGAGCAGCCGATAACCGCGTTTCGCGAACACTAATGGCCGCGGCAGAGACGCTCGGCAGAACGCGACCTTACGGACGTAGTCCTCGACGCTCCACTCGGCGTGCGACCCGGCCGGAAAATACACCATATCGCCCACACCCAAACGCCGGGCCACGCCCGTGACGTCCTTGATGACCACGGAGCCTTCGATGACGTAGAGCGTCTCGTCGATGCCGTAGAACCAATTGAACCGGCCGGCGGTGCAATCCCAGATGACCGTACTCGCAGTACCGTCCGCGCTGCTTGACAAAACCTTGTTGCAGGAGACTGGATTGCCATCGAGTATCCAATTGGGATTGATCGGCGAAGGATTCAGGTGGACCCTCCCGATTGCAAATTTGGCGGGGCTTTCGCTTGTCATTCACTACTCCGAGGTTTTCGATTCCAATGTGGATATACCGCTCGAAGATGAGCCGCCGTACTCATAGTGGACATATTTACGGAACTGGATCACAGCTTACGCATGACGAAGTTCGCATTTCTGTGCGTTGGCGCACATAAAAAGATCCCCCCAAGAAGTGGATCGCAATATCGAAACTCTCGAATTTCGGATTTGATGCCATGTGCACTTCGCCATATCAAACGGTCTGCTACCGCTTCGGTTGACATCACTCCTCAGCCGGAGTTCGGAAATTCCGCATCACGTGCTTTTGTAACGGATTGTAAAATATAACGAGGTTCCGGCAGCGTAGATTAATATGTGATCATAACAGGCCTATTTATGTGGTGTTTGGCTGTGTTTGTAGGACTCGTTAACGCTGTCTTGTAGGACTGATCGGCTGAAGCCGGCGCGCCGCCGCTAAAACTGTTCGGCGAACTCATTGAACCAAACGCACGGCACATTCGCCAGTACGGCGAACCTCGGCACGTTCATACGGTCGTTGGAAGCGCGTTGCGGCGAGACGCGCATTGTTCTTGCGAATTCTTTGACCGAAGACCACGGGCAGCCGCAAGCAGGTCGAACAATTAGCGTGATAGCATCGATACGCTGCCGTGGCGCTGAAGCCGGGCGCCAATGAGGCGGAAGCGGAAACCGCATGAATCCTTACACGCAATTCGGTCGGGGTGCGGCGCTTGGGTCGTACTCGACATACGTGGAGACGCGCTCTTTCGGATCGCTGGATGGACTTCGTGCCCTATCGGTCGCGGGCGTCGTTTGGTTTCACACTACCGGCGATCTTCCGGGCTGGCTGGCACTACGTCGTGGCTTTCTCGGGGTCGATTTTTTCTTCATACTGAGCGGTTTTCTCATCGTCACGCTACTGCTCCGCGAGCGCCGTCGTTCGGGCACGATCTCGCTCCGCGATTTTTACATACGCCGGACTCTGCGCATTGCACCCGCGTACTGGGCGATGTTGCTTTTCGTCGGTTGTGTCGCCTTCCTAAAGCGAGGACACGAATCCGTTGGGATCCGACATGATTTTCCCTATGCCCTGTTGTACATCTCGAACCTAGTAGCGATGGCGAGCCTGCTGTCCATAACCTGGAGTTTATCTACAGAGGAACAGTTCTATCTGATCGTTCCAGCCCTACAAAAATATGTGCCGCGACTCTTCCCATACGTCTTGCTACCGATTGCCTACGTCATCGTAAGTTTGCCGCCGTTCGGTTTTCTTCCGAACGTTCACATGCCCGGGTTCTTCAGGCAAACGACTTTTGGACCCATTCTACTCGGCGTCATGCTTGCTCATGTGCTCAATCATCCGCGCGGCTGGGCTATTGCCGCAAAAGTACTCAGAAGCCCGCTGTCACCCGCGTTTGCACTTGCGCTGGTGGCTTTGACATTGTGCTATCCAGGCGCCGATATTTCGGGCTGGCCTCGAATTGCAATCCATGCCTCGCTGCTTATCCTGTTGGCATCATGTGTGGTGCGCGAGAAACATGTGTTACTTCCAGTACTGTCTTGCTGGCCCCTGCGCCGCATTGGTGCGGTAAGCTACGGAATCTATCTTTACCACCTTTTGGCTTACTGGCCTGTATCGAAACTATTCGAACGAGTCGGAGTGCAGTCCAAGTACGTGCTCTTTGTTGGCGTCGCCGCGCTCAGCTGGTTGGCGGCAGAATTGAGCTATCGATTAATTGAGCGGCGATTCCTCGTACTCAAGAAGCAGTTCTCCCATGTAAATGAATCCGTAACGTCCCTCATCGACACTGAGGCGGCTGCGGTTAAGATGTAGGAATCGCGCACGGTTGGGCGACCGTAACGCGAACTATCCGCCGATAGGGTCTGCGCCGAGGCGTCTTGCAATCCGCTTTGCGGAAAAGTTTGCGCCGTACGCGAACCGCAAGAGAGGACCGAAACTATTAGCCGCGGCCGCACCCATAAAATACAGACCAGGAACCGACGACTCAAAATGACGGCTAAGAATCGGCGTACCTGCCACGTTGCCTATGCGCGACCGGAGGGCCTCGTCGATGAACCCCAAACGAGAAACCGCGACCTTGTAGCCCGTGGCCGCGATGACATGATCAACCTCGATCATTTTGTCCTCACCGGTGCGCTGCTTAACGGCAAGACGCACTCGGCCATCCTCGGCGTGCGCTCCGGTAAGCGTCGCGCCCAGATGCATGGGCACGCGGCCGACGACCGAATCGCGAACGAACCAACACGGCGCTGGGCCAAGGTGGCGATCCACCACTCGAAGGCGCAGCGACTGCGGCATTGCGTGAAAAACCATGGGGATGTCGGTACACATGCGCGAGCGCCAGCCGACGCCAAGACCCGAGCGCGGCGCCCTTAATCTCTCGATGATGGGGCGACGCTCCTTGGGCGGATTGTGAAAATCGATGCTGCCCCTGCGAGCGATGAGCTCTGCTTTCGCACCCGTCTGGTCGAGCAGCGCCGCCAGGTCGACCGCAGAGGCTCCCGCACCGAGTACCGCGACCTTCCGACCTTTGAACCCGCTCAGATCACCATGCTGCGAGCTATGGCTGACGAGATCCGCCGGCATCCCAGCGAGCTGCGTCGGCAGATGCGCAAAGTTCTTGATGCCGGCGGCGATGACCACCTGCCGTACGCGGGCCACCTCGCCCGCTACCGTCGTCAATTCAAAGCCTCCGTCAGCCTTCGCGACCGAAGCTACCTGGACGTTTTCCAATTCCGGCACGTAGCGTCGCTGGAATTCCAGCCCATACGCGATGAATATCTCGAGACGGACCGGGAGGCCGATATCGGCGTACGGAATATGATTCTCCGCGCAGTAGTCCTTGAGCGTAAACTGGGCATCCGGCGCGTAGAGGCTTGAAGCGAAACCCTCCGACTTGAGGCACATCCCTCGCGGCATGTGGTGTGCCCAAAACTGCATCGGCGGCCCAAAAATCCGAAAGCTTCGGCCACTGCGGCGTAGATGTGCGGCAAGCGACAATCCATAGGGGCCGGCCCCAATGATGGCAATGTCCACAGTCGCAATACTCACGGTTCACTCCAGAAAATCGCCGGTTTTGGGCCGAATAGTCGGCGGACTTGAGATCGAACCGACAGTTTGACCGATGATATCAAATGTACAATTACTCACATTGCGACTTGATCACAGGAGGTTTGTGTCTTGAGTAGTCGCCAGCCTTCGGTGTTGATGGTGGCGGCCAACTGGTGGCCCTTAGCGGCGCGTCTAGCCATTGCACTCCTGCAGAATGGCTGCCGCGTGAGTGCGGTATGTCCCGTAGGACATTTTCTGACCTACGTGTCCGGCATAGATCAAGTGCACCACTATGCACGAATATTTTCCTTGGCGAGCCTGCGTCGAGCCCTGATCGAAACTACTCCGGACGTCATCGTACCTTGCGACGACGGTGTCGTTACGCAACTGCATGTCCTGCACAGACACGAACCGTCACTGAGAGATTTGATCGAGCGGTCTTTGGGACCGTCGCAGAGTTATCCCATCGTCAGCAGTCGTCACGGATTGCTAAGTACGGCTATGGAACTGGGAATACGCGTACCACGCACCTGCAGGGTCGAAAGAGCTGAAGATCTCGTGACGTGGCACAGGGATGTCGCTACCGTAGGTATACTGAAGGTGGACGGGGAGTCCGGCGGGAAAGGGGTGCGGATCTCTCCGTCTCTCGATGAGTCTCTCGCAGCGTGGCAGGAACTCCGCGTAGGCTGCGGTTCCGCGGCCGCGTGGAAGCGCCTGGAAATCGACCGCGACCCGCTGGCCCTGTGGATGAGCAAGAACCAAGCCGAAAGAGAAGTCGCCGTCCAGGCATTCATCACAGGGCGCCCCGCAAATTCGATGTTGGCGTGTCGAGGCGGTGAGGTTTTAGCCATGGTGTCCGTAGCGGTCGTCGCATCCGACAGCCCCACCGGAGCCGCGACAATCATTCGCCGGATCAAGAATGATCAGATGACAAATGCCGCTGAACTGCTGGCACGACGGCTGCAATTGACCGGCTTCTACGGATTGGACTTTATGATTGAATCCGGCACGGAGACGCCCTTCTTGATCGAGATGAATCCCCGGTGCACTCAGTTGGGACACCTGGAGTGGACGGATCAGTGTAGCCTCGCCGGCATCTTCAGCACGGCCTTGCGGGGCGAGCCGAGACCGCAACCGTTGCATCCAATTCGAGCCGAGACTATTGTACTATTTCCGCAGGCTCGCGCGGCGGCCGCGACATATAGCGCATACATTGAGAAAAGTTATCACGACGTCCCGTGGGACGAGCCGCGACTTGTACGCGAACTCACCTTAGCGCCATGGCCACAGCGCCGTTGGTTAGCTCGCCTGTACCACACGCTAAGGCCCATGCCCCGGTCGGAACCGACCATATTCGAAAGCCTTGGCCCAACTTAAACCGATTTGGAATGGTTCTCGTAGAGCTTTACGAAATCGCCAAATGTCACTGGGAATTTGAGATCCCCGGCTACATCGAATGGATCGAACCCGAGTGCTTCCTCCAAATGCGCGACGATCAGCGCGAAACTCAGTGAATCCAGGCCTGATTCGAGAAGCTTCAGATCGTCGGACAATCGTGCAAGCTTTCGGTGCTGCTCGACCGCAACCCGCTCGAATTGAGACGCGACGGTAGATCTAATCGACATTCGTTTAGCTCCATTTCGCCGTGTATCTAACGATTGTAATGCCTTCTGGCACAAAAAGCGCTGGAGCTGATCAATCAGAGGCGCAATGTACTTTGTTGTCTCGTGAAAGTCAGTGTGTCAGACTACTCGAAGCGAGGCCAATCGCGAGAAAATCCAGTCGACGCTAGATCACTTAAGTCGTGCTATCCAGATACGGCGTCTTCAGTGCATAGCCAATATTTCCCCTGCACCGTGAATGATGGCCGCTTGAGCGTCGCCGGCGGTCCGCAATTCGGTTGTGATCTTGCTGTCAACTTTTGCACGGACGCGCGATCACTGCGCGCGGCAATAATGACATCCCAAGGAAGGCAAGACTGAGGAGCGATCATATGATAATAGTAAATATGGTTCCTGATGCGATTGGCTGGAGCCCGATTCGCTATATGGCGGCCCTTGCCTCAGAACTATTGGACGCCGAGCAACTTACCGTGGATGAACATGCACCCTCGACAATTAATAAGGCGTTGTCGATTCTGAATCGAAGAACCAAACATGGCAACGGCACAGAGTCCTGCCTGATGATTTGCTCCGGTCCCCCGGACTTGGCCAAGATTCTCAATATTCAGAACTGGAGAAAGCGTTTCAGGTTTCTTGCCGCTTGGGTCATCGATTCATTCTGGGTCGATCACTTCCCCTCATCCATTCGGCTATCTAGTCCCTTCGACCATTTTTTTGTCACGTCCATGGAGGATGTGGATTTGTGGGGGAGAAAAACGGGCGTGCCGACAACGTGGTTGCCTTGGGGCACCGACGCGTTTCGCCTTGGCGGCGGCTCTACGCAGCGTGATTGGGACATTACGCGAGTGGGGAGGCAACCGCCGGAATGGGATAATGACGCCGCCGCATCCGAAGCAGCAAAATTGCTAGGCATAAAATATGGCGGCCGCCCGAGTAGGGCGGCTCTCACTTCATCGCAAAATCTAGAATTTCTCATGAACATTTATGGAAATTCAAAATACATACTTGCCTTTTCAAACTCGGTGAATCCGGAAAAGTATACCCATCCGACGCGTCAATATCTGACTGGCCGATGGGTTGACGCGCTGGGGTGCGGCGCTGTTGTCGCCGGTATTGCCCCGCGCGGGCCCGGTATTGATGATTTGCTTTGGCCGGGCGCGACCTTGGATCTCGGAAGTATTCGACGCAGCGAAGGTCTTGAAGTTTTGGCTTCCGCATTGAGGAAGTGGACTCCTGATACAGCTGTCAATAACTTCGCGATGGCTCTCAAGATCCTCGATTGGCGCTGGCGCTTCAAGGTCCTTGCCGATGTATGCGGGATATCCTCAGTCCCGTTGGCGGCCGAACTCAAGCTATTGCAAAATCGGATTGGCGCAGCAGCCTGACAGAATGGAAATATCAAAATCCGGTTGTACGGCGCGCGACGGCGAAAGGTTGTCCTCCGTAATGCGTATTCGTCACGCATAACGTCGAGATTTGCCTTAAGGAAGAGAAAGATGGAGCTACGCGCTAGCAACAGTTACGACTTTGTCCGCTTTTGCGCCGCTTCTGCCGTACTATTCAGTCATCACTTCCCTCTGTCACGACTTCCGGAACCGCCGGTTCCGGGTTATGGCGAAGATTTTGGGAAGCTCGCGGTCTTGGCTCTATTGCTTGCTTTTTCTGTTCTTCATTCTAGGTCGTCGCCGAAGTGGCCTATGCATCCTTCTGGGCGTACTCCTCCTCAGTATTGTATGGGGTGCCACGCCTGTCATCGGTGATAGAAACAATGGCATGGTTCTCAAAGGGCGGCGATGCTTCCTATGGAATATACATATTTGCGTCGCCGCTGCAGTAATTCTCCCTGCTATTTATTAATTCGTTTTGGCTGTCCATGCTTGTGGCCTTTTTAACCACAACAGGCTTAGGTTATGCGACATGACACACATTTGAAAAGCGAGCCATGTTAGCTCGCAAGTCATTTGCGGAGCGCCTTCGAGGAATAGCCTCCCGTGGTAATCGGCGGCATATTTAAGGGTTGTCAGGCCGAATCAGCTTTTGATAGCTATCGGTTACTCACCCGGTTTCCAATTGTTAAAGACAAATCAGATAAATCGCCGCGAGCTCAACAATGTTCAGGTTCAGCAGTGTGAATTCGTCACGTGCAGCGTTGCGGTGTGGTTTGTTGCCTCGGGGTACTCGGTGTGTCAGACTTCGAGAGGTCTGATTTGATTTAGGTCGACATCCATATCCCGCCGCCTCCCTGGGGCGAACATATGCGTTGGGCGATTCCGTTGACCCTACGCCAAGCATAATATTCCGTGATGGGCGACCATGATCGTTAGCATCAAAGCGCTAATTGTAATTCTCGCGATCGCCGCCGTTATCTTCCGAGTCGCGAAACCCATCGCGCTGCGCTTCAGTGCCGAGCGAGATTTCATTCGCCGCCGCAACGTGTGGTTTGTATTGACTGTGACGGCGTTTCTCACTCCTAGCTTTTGGTTGTTCGTGCTGGTGGCGACACCGCTCCTCATATGGGCCGGACGCAAGGATGCAAATCCTGTCGCACTTTATCTGCTGATGCTGCATGTGATCCCGCCAATTCTTGTCGAAATTCCCGTGGTCGGCATTAATAGGCTTTTCGATCTCGATAATTACCGATTGCTGTCCTTATGCGTGCTTATTCCCACGGCCTGGCGGCTCCGGAAATCAAAGGACACGGACAGAATTCGCGGTCTGCAGGCGATGGATTTTCTGCTCCTTGCATACGGCGTACTGCAGGTCTTTCTGTTTATTCCACCGGATTTGCGCAGCCACGTAATTCTTCAGAATTCATTCACGAACGATTTGCGACGCGCATTTTTATTCTTCGTCGACGTTTATGTATTGTACTTCGTCGTGAGTCGGTCGTGTTCAAGCCGCCGTGCGATTGTGGATGCAGTGGCCGCATTCTGTCTCGCGTGTGCCGTGATGGCTGCGGTGGCGATCTTTGAAACGGTGCGCCATTGGTTGTTATACTCCGATTTTTTCTTTCGCTGGAGCAACCTTCTGCCAGTCGATTTATACCAGTTGCGGGGATCCGCGCTTCGGGCCCAAGCTTCCGCCGGCCACGCATTGGCCTTAGGCTACATTCTTGCAGTTGCTTTTGGGTTCTGGCTATATCTTAGATCCAATTTAAAGGCGACCCGACGGAAAATCGCCGTCACGCTTTTATTGTGGCTAGGTCTGCTTTTCTCGTACTCGCGCGGCCCATGGATTGGCGCCGTCGCAATTTATTTCGCATTCGCTGCCGCCAGCCCTCGCGCGCTTCCCGGACTTTTCAAGGCAGCCTTCGTCGCAGTACTTGTTGCCGGAGTCGTCGCCGTATCACCCTTGGGCGATCGAATCATCAGCGATTTACCCTTTCTGGGAGGATCAGTTGACGCCGGAAGCGTTATTTACCGCCAACGGCTTGCGGAGCGATCGTGGGAACTGATCAAAGAGCACCCGTTCCTTGGAGACCAACTTGCGCTTACGAAAATGGAGGGGCTGCGACAGGGACAGGGCATCATCGATACTGTCAATACGTACGCGGGAGTTGCTTTGGATTATGGCTTGATCGGATTGTCCATCTTTGTCGGCTTCATATTGACGGCGCTTTTTAAGGCGTATAGGGCGTCAAAAGTAATTGCTCAATCTGATCCTGATCTTGCGTTGCTCGGAACCAGCCTGACTGCCTGCATAGTAGGCACTCTGCTCATGATTGCGAACAGCAGTTTCATGTACGGGTACGAAGAGATGTTTTATGTGCTCGCAGGCCTCGCGACGGCATACGTTCGCCTATGCCGATTGCCGGAGCGTCGCGCGGCGAACGATGCCCGTGGCGGCCGTTCACAGGTCCTCCGATAAGTGCCAAGTTTCAAACTTGTCAACCTGAAGGGTGATTTGTTCGCGACTGCGTTCTGCTTCGGTGCGCAAGCGGTCATCAAACTCGGCAGTAGCTTGATTCTTACCAGAATCCTTAATCCCGAAGCGTATGGAATTATTGCCATCATCGTGTCGATTGCATTCGTCGTGGAACTTATCGGCGATATCAACGTCACCCTATTCATCGTTCGCGACAATAATGGCGAGCAGCCGCGCTACTTAAACACCGCGCGGACGATGAATTTGGCGCGAGGCGCGTTAAACACGACCATCTTGTTTCTTCTCGCCCCGTTCATTTCCACTTCCCTCTACGATTTGCCGGCCCTGACGATTCCGCTGCGCGTTTTCTCGCTCACATTTGTCATCAGTGCATTGCAGACGATGGCGTTTCCTGTGGCGATTCGGCGCAAACGAGCGCGGATCATCATGTATTCGGAATTAGCAGCCACCGCTGTGTCAACGGTGTTTTCTCTAGTCTACTGCTATTATTCCCGGGACTTCTGGGGAATAGTCTTCGGCATGCTGCTGAGCCGGCTTACCATGACCGTGCTCAGTTACCAATTCTATCCGGAACTCAGACCTAAACTGCACTTCGATTGGGCGGCGGCGCGCGATATACTCGGATTCAGTAAATTCGTTATGCCGTCCAGCCTGCTCACGATTGCGATAAGTCAATTCGACAAGATCGTGTTTCTGCGGCTGTTTGATCTGAATTTGCTCGGAGTGTACGGGCTCGCCGGGAATATTGCCGGCCCCATCGAGGCGCTCATAAGCAAGATCAGCCAATCAGTGCTGTATCCGCGGTGTGCGCACAATTTTCGGGCTAACCGGGAAACCTTCGCGCTAATGTACTACACCGAAAACGTAAAGCTATTCTTCAGCATATTGATTCTACCGGCGGCGGTCGGCGGCGCTGCTCAATTGGTCATTGCAGTACTCTACCCGTCGCGCTATGCCGAGGCCGGAGCAATCCTGCAGGCGTTCATGGTTCGGGCGGCCCTGCTGTCATTAGCCTCTCCTGCGGAAGATCTGCTTATCGCCACCGGGGAGTACCAGGTCGGTCTCTACGGTAACGTGTTCAGGGCGATCTGGGTGTGCGCCGGGAGCTTAGGCGGATATTATCTTTTTGGCTTCATGGGATTTGTCTACGGGGCCGCATTGAGCGGCTTGCCACCGCTCCTATACTACGTTTGGCTACAGCGGAAAAAGGGCATGTTGATCGCGAAATACGAGGCTTACAAACTGGCATTCGTGCTAGTCGTCGCGCTATCGTCGTATGTAACGAGCACAGTGATTGCGGCATTGTGGCCGACGCTCGGGATTAGATCTTGATGAAACCCGGCCCCGATCCAAGCGGCGCCGTCCCCACGTCCTGTCCGACCGACAACAAGGGCGAGTTGGACATCGCGGTGGTGATCGTGAGCTACAAGAGCGCGGAACTCACCATTGACAGCTTGCGCTCGGTGCAGGCGGAGCGCTCATCACCGGGTTTGCGCGTTCGGGTCGTCGTTGTCGATAACGCCTCTGGAGATACGCCTGCAATTTCGCGGGCTATTGAGACCAACGATTGGTCCTCCTGGGTCACGTTGGTCCAGGCGCCTAAGAACGGCGGCTTCGCTTACGGGAACAATCTTGGAATCCAGCGCGCTTACGCTGCCGGACCCCCGTCCTATGTTTACTTGCTGAATCCGGACGCGCAAGTCCGAGCCGGCGCCATTGACTCGCTGCTGCGCTTCCTCGAGGCGCGTCCCGATGTCGGAATCGCGGGCAGTAGCTTCGAAAATTTGGACGGGAGCGCCTGGCCGATCTCCTTTCGATTCCCGAGTTTGATGAGCGAACTGAGCGGGGGTATCGAATTTGGACCGGTATCGAAGCTGCTTCGGCGCTGGCAAGTCGCGCGGACAATGCCTGGAATCACCGAACAGGTCGACTGGATCTGTGGCGCATCAATGATGATTCGTCCGGCGGTAATCGCTGCCATCGGTGGATTTGACGAGAACTACTTTCTCTATTTCGAGGAAACAGACTTCTGCCGGCGGTCAAAACAGGCCGGCTTTCCGACCTGGTACGTGCCGGAAAGCCGCGTCATGCACATCATGGGTCAAAGCACGAAAGTGACCGATCTCACAGGGGGCACCAAGCGTCTGCCGTCCTATTGGTTTGAGTCGCGACGGCGCTACTTCGCAGTAAGCTTCGGTATTGGCCACGCCATGGCGATCGACATCGTAGCCATCGTCGCACACTCGCTCGGATTGCTGAAACGCTTAGCGCTTGGGCGAAAGCAAACGGCGGTCCCGCACTTTATCCGGGACCTGATTCAGCATAGTGTTCTGTGGCGACGCAACCGGACCTTTCCGGCGGTTCGGTGCCGAGGTAGCTCCGATTAGTCGAATCTGCACGATACGCGATGCTTCAGTGGCTGCGCTCCAATTTGGCGCGGTGCAAGTCGCTCCATTCCGTGTGCGCGAACAGCTCGTCACTTAGAATCCCTTCCAGAACCGCTCTTGAACCGCTCTTGCTGAAGATGTGGTCAGCGCTATCGATGGTGTGAACGCGGCAGCGTTCGCCGAGCCGTTTGACCGACGACCCGCCTTGGATCTCAAGCAATTCAATACCGGGGTCGCCGCGCGCGAACACGAACACTACCCGCACGCCCCGCGCTCCGATTTCTTCGAGTTCCCATCCGAGATCGCGCGGCAAATGAATGCGCAGGCGTCGAGCCACATCGCGCAGTGTCGACTCCAGCGCCAGGAGCGGGCGCTGGATATAGATCTTCACGATTCGCCAGATATTCACCTTGCCGGTCAGCAGGCGCTTCCAAGCGTCCACTGAAAATACCTGGCGGCGGTAGACACCGGGATTTTGAACAACTTCCGCCAACTGCAGATCGTTGAGCGTCATGCCCTTCTTCCAGAAGTAGTTCTGCGGATTTATCATCAATATACGGTTGACGGGTACCGCCGCGACTGCAGCGCGCAGCGCGTGATAGGCGCCCGAACACAGGCCGGCAAGTGTGATATCGCGGACCCCGTAGCGGGTCCGCATAAACTCAATCGCGGCACGAATGTCGTCTATAGCCTCGGGCGGAAAGACTTCGTTGTCAGGCCGGCCGTGCCGGGTGCCGCTGTCGCCGAGACCGGCGAGATCCATGCGCAACACGACATATCCGCGCCTGGCCCATCGCCGCGCGAGCGCGACATACATGCCGCTCGCGCCGATGTGATAGTCAGCGCCCGCGTTCAACAGTATGACCGCGCGTCGGCGCAGCTCACCCTGGGGCGGCTCGGTGACGATGCCAAATAGCACGGCCTCTGACGCAAAAAAAACCGATCGCTCGGTCAACTGCGCCTGCTGCGTTGCGCCACCGTCCGATAATGTCAGCTCGTCGATCGGTGGGACCGTCCCGGAATCGAGGTGCTGTCCGCCGGCTTCAAGCGGCGCCGACGAAGCGCGCGGAATCTGCAGCAGCCAATCGCGTATCGCCGCAAGCATGTCCGCTGGAACGACCGCAAATTGAGGTGCGGTCATTATCATCTCCATCACGCCTGCCAGAGCTAGCGACTTCGTCCGAATGCCGAGTCCGGTGAGTGCCTCCACCCAACCGCGTGCCGTGGGTAGGCTACTGTCGTCAATGACCAGTATCTCGGATACCGGCGGCGCACCGGATGTCGTCAGGTCGATGCGCGCCAGCGCCGCAATGGTCGCCGCCGACAGCCGAAATCCACTGACTTCCAACGAGCCGGCGCTTGATGACTGGGAACTACCCGATGCGCTACTCGCTGATTCCCCAGATTCGGCGCCGATCGTGGCCGCCAACTGGGTCGTGCGCAGCTGGCGCAAATAGCGCCGGCCGCTGACGACAGGCGCAATGAGAATGAGACCGCCCACGACCTTGCATTGGTTGGCCGCCATCGTCGCCAATAGGCCGCCGAGCCGAACCCCAAGCAGGCACACTCGTTCGACGCCGGTGCGTCGCTGCAATTCGAGGACGGCCGCAACGATGTCCCGGGACCAGACGTCCAGTTGTTCGGCCTGAGGCTCAATCTCTGCGGAGTCGCCGGTGCCCAAATAATCGAATCGTAAGGCGGGCACGCCGATCGCTGCCGCCGCTTCGGAAAAGGTACGCACACTGCGATGCGTGCAGATAGCCTCATAGCCGAACGGCTTGCAGACCACGACGCCCATGTTGGTCATCTTTCCATCGGGGGGCCGGTGAAGCCAGCCAAATAGCCTGTGGTTGCCGGAGTCGAAGTACAGTGCCTGCGCCACGCCGGAAGTCGGCGCGCTATTCGGCGCAACGCACAGATCAGCACTCATAGGCTACCGACGCTCGATAACACGACCTGGAGTCAAATGATGCGCTATTCATTGCGTTCCGCAAGTTTATCGGCATTCCGTCAGTGTATTCGACAACCGGCTTTGGAGTCCGTGAGCGATCGCACCTTTCCATTTAACAAAAGCTGAACCACGAGGGCCACGGGTTAACGCCATCCAAAAACGAGCTTCGAGGCAGGGCCTAAGTAACTCTCCATTCGACGCGCGCGTGCCGCGCATCCGCTGAACTTCTTGGGCACTGTTACCCGCCGACCTTAGAATTGATAGTCTCCCCTCGATGCAACGCGATCTTGGCGCTGTCTTTAGGTATGTCTTGGTTCATCGTCTTCGCAATCCACAGATCAAAGTGCGGTGCACCTGATCGAATGGCCGCTGCTCATCCCGTAAGCTATAATAAATGCGACGCACCAACAGATACAATTTTATGCTGCCCTACCAGAAAGCGCCTCTCTTCGCGCGAACCGCTTCCGCTGGGGCCGCCAGAATACCGTTTGAACCCGCCTGGACTGCCCAGTCGAGCGATGGCGTAGGATGAGCGCAGAACTCGCTCGACAGCCAACGCATCAAGATAGCGGCCCCTCCGGAGCAGTCGGCGTGGTCGTGATCGGGCGCAACGAGGGTGAGCGGCTGAGACGCTGCCTCGAATCGGTTTGCCGCGCCGCAAAACGAGTGGTCTACGTGGACTCCGATTCCAACGATGGGTCCGTTGCGATGAGCCGTGCGCTGGGCGTCGCGGTCGTGGAACTCGATATGCGCACTCCATTTACCGCTGCGCGCGCCCGAAACGAAGGTTTCGCTCGATTACTCGGGGAACAGCCGGCGTTGGATTACGTATTCTTCGTCGACGGCGATTGCGAGGTCATCCAGGGCTGGCTGGAAAGCGCCGGCCGATTTCTCGACCAGCATCCAGACGTCGCGGTTGTGTGGGGACGCCGGCGGGAGCGGTTTCCGGAGAAGTCCGTGTACAACCTGCTCTGCGATCTCGAGTGGGATCAATTCCCCTTAGGCGAAACAATCGCCTGCGGTGGCGATGCGCTGATGCGCGTGGATGCCTTTCAGCAATCGAAGGGCTTCCGGGCGGATCTGATCTGCGGCGAAGAGCCCGAACTGTGCGTTCGATTGCGCCAAGCGGATTGGCGAATCTGGCGCCTGGACGAAGAGATGACCCTGCACGATGCCGCTATTTATCGCTTCGGCCAGTGGTGGAAGCGAGCGCTCCGGGGCGGTTACGGGTTTGCACAGGGCGCTTGGATACACGGCGCGCCGCCGGAACGGCATTGGGTGTCGGAGTCTCGCCGCGCGTGGATGTGGGGACTTTGGGTCCCCATCGCCGTGTTGGCTCTGGTTCTCACGTTCGGATGGTGGGGCCTGTTGTCTCTGATTGTCTATCCGCTTCAGGTCATCCGTCTTGCGCTGCGCGGCAAGTATTCCGCCCGGGAGAACTGGTGGAGAGCCGGGGGGCTGGTTCTTTGCAAGTTCCCGGAGATGCTCGGCCAGTTAAAATTCCTCCGGGATCGTCGTCGAAACGTCCAATCGCGGCTAATCGAATACAAGTAGCGCCCGTTTTGAAGATTGCGTACCTCATCAACCAATACCCCAAGGTCAGTCACAGCTTCATCCGGCGAGAGATTCTTGCCTTGGAACGCCAAGGGTTCGAGGTGCAGCGGATTGCATTGCGTGGATGGGGCGAGCAGCTACCGGACCAAGATGACCGGCAGGAGCAGGAGCGAACCCGTTATGTGCTGCGGCAGGGCCCTTGGGCTCTCCTGGCGCCAACGCTTCGCGTTCTGCTGCGCGCACCGGTGCGGTTCATCGGAGCGCTACGGTTGGTTTTCAAAATGGCCCGCGATTCGGATCGGTCCCTGCCGTACCACTTGATCTACTTCGCCGAGGCGTGCCGAATCATGCCTTGGCTGTGCGAATTTGGTGCTCAGCGAGTTCATGCCCATTTCGGTACCAATTCGGCCGAGGTGACCATGCTGACGCACGCGCTGGGCGGCCCGCCGTATAGCTTTACCGTTCATGGTCCGGACGAATTCATGAGGCCGATGGGCTTGGACGAGAAGATTCATCGATCGGACTTCGTGGTGGCGATCAGTAGCTTCGGTCGCAGTCAGCTCTACTTGCGATCGCGGTACGCGGATTGGCCAAAGGTCAAAGTCGTACACTGCGGCTTGGAGCAATCGTTCTTTGAGGTCTCAGGCGGACCGGCCGCGGCTACCCAGCGTCTCGTATGCGTGGGGCGTCTCAGCGAAGCCAAAGGACAGCTTTTGCTGATAGAAGCAGTCGCACGGCTGGCTGCCAAAGGCATCCGCTGCGAATTGGTGTTAGCCGGAGACGGCCCCATGCGCAGCGAATTGGAGAAGCTGATCGAAAAGCATGGGCTTGGCACTCAAATACGCATCACCGGCTGGATCAGCGGCAGCGAGGTTCGCGGCGAGATTCTGGCTGCCCGCGCCTTGGTGTTGCCGAGCTTTGCCGAAGGCTTACCGGTCGTGATCATGGAAGCCATGGCGCTGCGCCGCCCCGTGCTCACCACCTACATCGCAGGGATTCCGGAACTTGTGCACTCTGGCGAGACCGGGTGGCTGTTCGCGGCCGGCTCCGTGGACGAGCTCGCGAGCGCGATGGAGGACTGCCTGTCGAGGCCGCTGGAAGACTTGCAGAGAATGGGCGATGCGAGTTACAACCGTGTCATCGCACGCCATTCGATCGATAACGAAGCGGGCAAACTGGCAGAACTCTTCCGCGCGCCAAGCTATCCTGCTCGCCCGTAGGTATCCCATGTTCGAGAACATCCGGCAAGACTTGAAGGCGCACGGCGGCAACTGGGGTGCGCAGGGCTTCTGGGTGCTGGTGGTCTATCGGTTCGGCCGCTGGCGCTACGGGGTGCGCCCGTTGCTGCTGCGAAAGCTCTTATCCCTCATCTACAGGATCTGGTACAAGCTCATCCAGATGAGTACCGGAGTCGAGCTGCCTTGCGAAGTGCCGATCGGCCAGAACTTTATGATCGATCACTTCGGCGGAATTATCGTCAGCGGCTACGCTAAGTTCGGCGACAACTGCCGGATACGCACTGGGGTAGTGGTCGGCTTGCAGCGCGTCGATGAGCCCTGCGCGCCGGTGTTCGGAAATAACGTGGATATCGGCGTCGGCGCCAAGATCCTCGGAGACATCTCGATCGGCAACAATGTCGTCATCGGCGCAAATGCAGTGGTGCTCAGCGACATTCCCGATGACTGCATTGCCGTGGGCATTCCCGCTGTCATCAAACCGAGACGGATTCCGGGTTCTTGTTGACGCTCCTGGAATTCCTTCTTGGCGGTGCGGCCCTGGTGCTGCTTCTTCCGGTCCTTGTATTGTTTTTGGAAGTCCTGCTCGCCACCACCAACTGCGGCGGCCCATCGACCGAGGAAGGCGAGCGCCGGCGCGTGGCGATTCTGGTTCCGGCCCACAACGAGGCCTCCATCATTGCCGGTGTGCTCCGCTCAGTCATTCCGCAGCTTGCCGGCTCGGACCGGTTGCTGGTCGTTGCGGACAACTGCTCTGACGACACCGCATCGGTCGCAATCGCTGCAGGGGCGGAGGTGGTTAGGCGCACGGATCTTTCCCGTCGCGGCAAGGGTTATGCGCTCGACTTTGGCGTTCGGCACCTTGAGAGGGACGCGCCGGACATCGTTATAATCATCGATGCGGATTGCCGAGTCGCCGCGGGCTCTATCGATAGGCTGGTTCGCGTGTGTGCGCGGACGGGACGACCCGTCCAATCCCTCTATCTGATGCATGCTCCGAAGGGCGCCGGCCTGAAGACGCGCATAGCGGAGTTTGCGTGGATCGTTAAGAACCAAGCTCGCCCGGAGGGACTGCATCGCCTTGGGCTGCCCTGCCAATTGATGGGAACGGGAATGGCGTTTACCTGGTTGTGCATCAGTACATCGGAGCTAGCGACCGGTCACATCGTAGAGGATCTCAAACTAGGGATCGATCTGGCGAGCGCCGGGACACCGGCATTGTTTTGTCCTGAGGCGCTCGTTACCAGCATCTTTCCCGAATCGAGCGAGGGCATTCAGACCCAGCGCACGCGCTGGGAGCATGGACACCTCGCGCTTATCCTAAGCGATGTCCCGCGCCTGCTCCTGGAATCACTGACTACGCACAATGTGGGCCTGATGACATTGGCTCTTGATCTCAGCGTACCGCCGCTGGCGCTACTGATGCTACTGATGGCCGTGGTTTGGCTTGCCAGTGTACTTTTTCTCATCCTTGCAAAGGCGCAATTTCCGTTCGTCATTGCTACCACGGCGGCAGTGCTGCTCGCGCTCTCCGTGTTGCTTTCCTGGCGGCGCTATGGCCGAAATATCATCTCGCTAGGCAGCCTAGCGTACGCTTTGATCTACGCAGTATGGAAGATCCCATTGTATTTGCGGTTTCTGGTGTCGCGGCAGCGGGTATGGACTCGTTCGAAGCGGGACGAAGACCAACCCTGACACAGGGTCTTCACCGAAGTCGCCGCAATTGGCGCGCGATAATCGGCGGCAGGAGATCCCTGGCCAGGCCACGCAGACGCTGACCCATGGTCAAGCTGAATTCCCCCTCGTCTCGAGCCCGAAATATCGTCGAATGCTCACCGCTGACCTCTTCTGCCGGCCGACCGTTGCTGAAGTAGTAGAGGGCAAGGGACTTGCGCGTCATTCCCTCCGGGCACTGCAGGGGATTCGGATGCCCGTGATAGGTAAAATCCGTCGTGCCGAAGATCATCATGCGGTTAAACACGGGAAGTACCTTGGCTTCGCATCGGGTCATATCGCGATCCCATAGCTCCAGGTGGCCGCCGTATTCCTCGCGCCAATTCTTGTTCAAATACAGCAAGAGATTTAGACGCCGGTCGAGTCCAAAGATCGAGTGCTTGTTGAAATCCGTGTGAACTCCAAGCTTGCCGCCGCGAACGATCTGATGAAGACCGCCGCCCTCGAAGCGCGGATCGGGAATCAAATTATCGATTCCCGTAACAGCGCTCAGAAATTCGAGGAACGTAGCGGAATTGAGATGATAAAGAAACAGCCTGGTCGCAGAACCGAACGATGACTCGGCGGACGACGCAAGCTTTATCTCGTGACCAGTATCGAATTTCTGCCACTTAATCTCGCCCGGCTTCGGAAACTCCGCGAGGATGAGTTCCAGAAGGTTTGGATCAAAAAAATTATCGATGACAATGTGTGGAAAGGGCCTCGCGTTGCTATACAACGCATAAGCCCATTTCTCAACCTCGTTCATGCGCGATTGCGGAAGGAACGACTCGAGCGTCAGGTCCTTTAGCGAATGCATAGCTTCACCGCGGTATGGCCACTCCAGCTCCAGATATAGAATAACAGAGTCAAAGGCCACGGACGGCACCAGTAAGGAGTGGCTATGCGTCATTGACAAATATGTGAACCGAGTCCGCATGATAACGAGCTGCTGATCCTTCAGCTCCCTGGCGGCAGTCCCTAAATCACGGTAGACTTTTGGAACAAGCATGCTTAAAACAGGAATTATCGGGTTGGGAAAAATGGGATTGTCCCATCAGGCGATCGCCAACGCACACCCAGAAATCCAACTGACATCCGTATGTGATACGTCGGCGTACGTTCTCGACGTATTGTCTAAATATACGGGGGTTACTACTTACACGGATTACAAGAAAATGTTTTCCGATGCAGCGTTGGATTGCGTTTTCGTCGCCACGCCGTCGCGACATCACACCGAGGTCGTTACGGCGGCATTGGATCGCGGCCTGCACGTATTTTGTGAAAAGCCTTTCGCTCTCGACCCCGACGCCGGTTACCGTCTTGCAGATTTGGCCGAAAACAAGCGATTGGTCAATCAGGTTGGCTATCACTATCGTTTCGTCGCGGCATTCAACGAAGCCAAGCGAGTGCTCGATCAGAAACTCATTGGAGACCTGCATCATGTGCGCGTCGAAGCGTACGGTCCAGTCGTGCTACGGCCCAAGGGGTCGACGTGGCGTTCGCAGAAAAGCGAGGGCGGCGGCTGTCTTTTCGACTACTCCTGCCATGCGATCGACCTCGTCAATTATCTGATCGGGCGCCCCATCTCGGTTTCCGGAACCGTACTCAACAGCGTGTTCTCGAATGATGTCGACGATGAGGTCTATTCTACGTTCCAATTCGAAAAGGGAATGTACGGACAGTTGGCGACAAATTGGAGCGACGAAAGTCTGCGCAAAATGTCCCTGAAATTGAGCATTTGGGGTACCAACGGTCGCATCAATGTCGACCGACAAGAGATCCAAGTTTACCTTCGCAAGCTCCCAGAGTCGGCCAAAGGCTTCGCGCCAGGATGGAACGTGCGCTATACGACGGAAATGACACCCCCGGTTTGGTTCTACGTTCGAGGCGAGGAGTACTCGGCGCAAATCGATCATTTCGTTCAGTGCATCAAGACGGGCGCGACCCCTATAAGTAACTTTCGCAGCGCCAGCGACGCATCTTTGGTAGCGACTCTGATGCGGAGGGATGCTGAAAAGGCGCGCTCGTCAATCCAACCGGGCAGTCCTCATGACCCCGGCGCAGCCGATTCGGCGACGCAGCCACGCCGCGCAAAATCCTTCCTGCGTTCGCTCCTTGATCGATGGTTCAGCGTCGGTCCGGTCTAGCTTCGTTCATGTCCACCACTGAGTAGCGGAAATCCAATGGATCGAGTTCTATTTGGCGATAACCAATTCTTCGGCGTAAATCACATGTCGGAGGAAAAGGCTCGCGTACAGGCGATGCGCTTCCAGGATATCGGAGCCGTGATTGCGGTCCTTGAAGACGCCTATGCCGAAGGCCTCAGGACCTTTATGTGCACAACGCATGAGCGCATTTCGGAAGTCTGCGATCACTTTCGTGTCAATCGCGAGAAATACTCAGCCTTCAAATTTTACCCATGTCTCCCGTATGCGCACAAATATGCCAATGCGGCGGCGGAACACGGTGTGCTAGGGGCAATTCGCAGCTTCCTGCCGCAAGAGAATGCGCTGGGCGCATTGTTCAAGGGAGGCATATCGCTGGCGCGCAAAGACATAGAGGGCCTTGCGACCCTATTGATCGGCGCCGAGATGAAGATGTTCGCCGGATTGGAAACACCCATCATCTTTTTGCAAAACATCGCGACGGACTTTTTGCTCGGGTTGGGATTCGACGACGCCTTTCGAATCTTCACCGACTGTGTACGTGATCGATACCGGGCCGAACCGGGCTTTATCACCATGAATGCGCCTTACCTGCTGCAGCGATTGGAAAGGATCGGGATCGAAAATCCGATCATCTGCGCCAACATCAACAAGATTGGTTTCAGGATGTGCGGCGGTATGCAGGCTTACGAAAAGCTAATCTCTCAGGGGCGGTGTCGCCTGATCGCAATGTCCGTCTTTGCCAGCGGCGCGCTGCCGCCTCGGGAAGCTTTGGAGTATGTTTGCCGTTTTCCACAGATTGAGGCCATCGTGTTCGGCGCCTCCAGCCGCCGAAATATTGCGCAGACTAATCAGCTCATCAAGCAGTTGACTGCGATTTAGCGGTCCGGCGTCAGTTCTTTCTGAGAAAGAAGGCGTCACAGAGGGTGTCTGTTAGAGTGGACATGATGAGAGCTCTCTAATTTGAATACCTTCTTGAGGATTGATCACATGCACCGCAGGGTGAGGCTTCTGAACGTCGACGTCGACGACATTGCCATGGAGGATCTGGTCGAGACGTTTCGGGACGGGGTGATGCTTACATTGCACGTCGACTCGATCATGAAGCTTCAGAAAGACCGAGAGTTCTACGAACTCCTGCCGAAATTTAACGTGATCACTTGTGACAGCCAGATCCTCACCATTGCGGCACGACTGCTGGGTACACCTCTGACGGAGCGAGTGTCGGGCTCCGACTATTTCCCGCGCTTCTATTTACGGTACAAGGATGACCTCTCTGTTACGGTGTTTATCTGCGGGGGGGCCCCGGGCGTCGCCGAAATCGCTCGCCGGAACGTGAACGCAAAGGTAGGCCGCGAGATGATCGTCGGTACCAATGCTCCCTCGCGCGACTATGACCGTCGCCCCGAAGAGGTCGAACGACTGATCGCGAGGATTAACGAATCGGGGGCCAGCGTGCTCTTGGTTGGGCTTGGTGGCGGACGCCAAGAGAAGTTCATTTTTAGATACAGAGACCGGCTTCCGCGCGTCAGGCTTTTCTTGCCGCTCGGTGGCACAATTGACTATGAGGCCGAATCCCTGAAGCGTCCGCCGGCTTGGATTACGGACGCGGGCCTCGAGTGGCTTTATCGTGTATTGCGAGAACCCCGACAGCGTTGGCATCGCTACTTCGTGCATCAGCCGCCATTTCTATACCTCCTCGTCCGACAGATGCTCGGGTCGTACAAAGATCCCTTTGTCAACGCACCTAGAAACGAATCATGATTCTGTCGGTTGCGACTATATAAGAAGCCAATTTCGCTACCAGCTGCGTGTCCGAAAGACTGGGGGTCGGTATAAAGAGACACGTTGCCAATCATGCGTGGCTGCACTTCAATACGCCCGCTTGATATGCACATTCGTCACGAGGCTAAACTACGCTAATTCTGATGCTTTTACATATTGCTACATTAGGCACAACTCTTCGTAAAAGTATCCACCGGCTCCTACCAGCGGTAGGCTACGCAAGCTGCAAGGTCATCGAAATCCGTCGTCGAGCAAGCGTTTGATGTGGCCCAAAGGAACTCTAAATGCGCTTTACACTTTCTACTTTTAGTCGGTTTGTTTCATATGTTTGTGAGGCGAGAGCCTATGGCGCAACGGCCACTGTAGTCGGCCTCGCGAGTCTCGTGCTGGCGCTGTGCGCCCACAACACCGCGCAAGCCGCCACGGCCTCGAATGCGAACTCGCCGTTGGGCGTCAATCTGATGAACGTGAATTACTACAATCCGGAACAACCATTCTTGAATATTTTCAAGACATCTGGCCCTTCTAAGTCCAACCCTGGTGGCTGGTCGACGGGAACAGTCATGGTGTATAGCACTGGCGAGGAGCCTTACCTGCAGGTTGATGCGAATGGGTATCCCATCACTCTTACCGCGAGCTCGGCTGATCCCCATTCGCCGCAGCTATTCACCTCCGTAGGCTTGTTACTTGAACGCGGCTTGCCGAAGGCCAACGCAGGAACAGGTCTTCCCTATCGCGCGGGAAAGTACGTTGTTCTCTATGACGGGCAAGGAACCCTGACCTATGGCTTTGATGCCAAGCTCGTCAGTTCCTCGCCGGGTCGAGACGTCTTCATTGTGGCAAATCCGTCCCAACAGGGTATCGATTTTCGGATGACGTCCACGGACCCGAATCACACCGGCAATTACATCCGCAATATCCGGGTGGTGAAGGCGGAAGAGGAGAGTCTGGTGGACGCCGGGAATGTCTTCGAGCCGAGCTTCCTGAGCCTGATGAAAAACTTCCGTGTCATACGCGCCATGCAATGGCTTGAAATCGACGACGCTGGTGGTTTGTTGACGAATTGGGCGAGCCGTCCGCAGCAAACCGACGCGGGCTGGGGCGGACCCAACGGCGTGCCCCTGGAAGTGGTGCTGCAGCTCTGTAATGCGGTAGGAGCGGACTGTTGGTTGAACGTCCCCCATAAGGCGAACAACGACTACATCACTCAAATGGCGAGCTTGGCGCACGCCAATCTGGCGCCCACTCAAAAGGTGTACCTCGAGTTCAGCAACGAGGTATGGAATGGTGGTTACGCACAATTCAATTACGCAAGTGCGCAGGGCCAGGCGATGTGGCCCTCGGCAGGCGTGTCGTCGTTTACTTACAACCGAAATTGGTACGGCATGCGTACCGCTCAAATGTGCGACGCCTGGAAGGCCGCTTGGGGCGCGGACTCGGCGCGCGTCGTCTGTGTGTTGAGCGCGCAGGCAGCCCAGGCGTCAACGGCCATTTCGTCGTTGGATTGCGCGCTATGGACGGGAACCGGGAACGCGCCCTGCTCCGCCCACCACATCGATGCGGTCGCCATCGCTCCGTATTTTTCCCAACCCCCGCGTCAGTCAGCCCCGTCGTTGGCTTCCGGCGGCGTTTCCGCGCTCTTTGCCCAGGTCAATGGCAGCAGTACGGGCGTCAGCAGTCTGCAGGAAGTCGCCGGCTGGGAAGCGTCGTACGCCAAGGCGCTTGCGCCGTACAAGCTGCCATTCATCAGCTATGAGGGGGGGCAATCGTTGGTGGGGGGCCCGGAGTATCGGAACGGCTCAGCGGTCGTCAATTTTTACATTGCCGCCAACCGCAGCCCCCAGATGGGGGCCGCCTACACGACGGCGCTGGACAATTGGAAGTCGAACGGGGGCCAGATCTACACCATCTTCGCCGACACCTACGGGCCCGGCATGTACGGCGAATGGGGCGCGCTGGAGTCGTTCCAAGATACGGTGAGTCCGCTCGCCAGCGCCCCGCCCAAGTGGCAGGCGATACAGAACTTTATCGCGAAAAACCCCTGCTGGTGGGCCGGATGCGCCGGCGCGATCGGGCCCCCTACCCCGACCCCCTCGCCGCCCGTCCTAACCGTCAAATGACCTATGGAATTTAGCGCGAATGACATTTAACGTATTGTTGTACTTATGGAAATACTAGTTGGCTAGCAGCGACGAGACTGCTAATCTGCATGGTGTCCGGTTCTCTAGCTTCAGCATCGAGGACAGTACAGTGGTTAAAGCAATTGGTTTGGCGGTTTTATTGTGTACGGCGGCGAGCATCGCCTCGGCCCATGATTTTACCAATGGGCGTGACGAGTGTTCGAGATTCGCCTTTTTCTCGCACTGCACGCGCTTCATCGACGCGAAACCCGACACGAGCCCAGCCGTAGTGTCAGCGCCCGAAATGGATTCGGCTTCGGCGCTGGCGGGCCTGACGTTGCTGGCGGGCGGCCTGGTGGTGTTGAGCGGCCGTCGCCGTCAGAGTTCAAAGGCCTAGAAGCATCCTCGGGATAAGACTATCGCCCGGGTGCGTCAAGCGCCCGGGCGTTTTGTTGTCCCCCATCTGCGCCGCTCGGCTAGTTCGGCGCCAAAGCATCGGTAGAGGGTCGCGGTCGATACCCGACCGTCACGAACACTTGATTCTCAACGTAGCCGAAGCCGAAGCCCGTCACAGTCTGTGAATTGTGGTCGACACGCAGGCGAATTTCGAGCCACCGTCCGTGTCTCCAGGTCAGGGCTGCGCCGATCTGTCCGCTATCCTGATCGCTGCTGACGATCTGCGTCGTACCAACGCTGATGCCCGTCGGAGCGGCGCTATTGAACCCCGTGATGACGCCATTGAGCTCCGTGACAATGCCATGGGGGTAGTCCGTTTTGAATAGATGGCCCAACAACTCGACACTGAAGTCGTGTGTTAACTGTCGCTCGATGCTGAGTTGTGCCAGTGCGCGGGTCGAATCGAACTGCGGTTGGCTCACATACCTGTCTTTTTCCCAACTCACCGCGAGGTTAACCTTGGTGCGATTGCGCTCATAGTTCCAGCCGGCCGAGGCGGAAGTGCTAGTGTAGCTCGCGGTCGTAAGTACCGGCACCGCAGTGGTCAGGGCGCTGATCACCCCATTCTGAATAGTGCTGAAACTGGTGGCGGGATCGGTCAGTTCCCGGCCGGCTGAAACCGTCAGCTTTGCCGACGGCGATAGGGTGCGAACCAGCCTTACCGTCGCCAGAGGCCCGGTGGTCGTCGAATCACCCTGGCGCACCTCGGTGGCCCCGAGGCTCGCCGCGAGGTCCGTGCGGGCTCCGTGCGCCTCATAATGCACATAGGCGCTGCTGCGGTCGAAATTGGTATTGATCACCGTGTTTTCGAACAGCACGCGCTCCGAGTCGCCGTTCAGCGATAGGCTCGAGTTCGCCGACAGTTGCAGTCCGCCGGCAAGGCTACCCAGCAACCGGTTGCTGTTGAACGGGCTAGTCTCGTAGTCCGCTTGGGCATAGCGCGCGCTCGCGTTGACGAAACCGGTGCCTCCCATGCGAAGCGATAAATCCGGGCCGGTGCTCACATAGTTGATGTTCTCGAGATTGTTTGGCGTCACCGGCGTATAGGGATCCAACTGCGCCTGGCCAAAATCATCCTGCAGCACCCAGGTCAATCGCTCAGGTATTAGCGCGAGTTTCCCCAACCCGTCGAAGCGGCCGATCAACTGGCTGCCGTAGGCATTCTCCAAGTAGTCGAAATAGGTGAAATCACCCTTCAGATCGGCATCGAGCAGCCGGCTCTGCTGCTGCAGCGCGAAGTCGACATCGCTGATCGCGATGGTCTCGCTGATCTTGTCCGTGGAGACCAGGGTCACGTTGTCGGATTCCCCGATACCCGCATCGATGCCGTAGCTCAATGTCTCGGCATAGGCGGCGGGGACTACCGTCAGTATCGAGACGAGCGGCAGCGGAAGAAGTTTGGCCCTCGGCCTAAGGCTCATCGCCACCCATCCCGTACGCCCCGTAGCCGTAGTATCCGTCGGTCAAGCTCGCTTGCAGCTGATTGAGAACGAGACCGCCCGCCTGTTGTTCATCGAACAGACCGATCGCGTCCTGCACGGCAGTCCGCGGCGTATCCCCGGCGCGAACCACCAACACGATCTGACCCGCTAATTTCGTCAACGCCCGTCCCTCGTTGGTAATCAGCAACGGCGGCGAATCCATGAGCACGATGCGCCGCGGATTGTGCGCGCACAGGCTCGCCGCAATCTGCCGCATGCGGAGGCTGCTCAGGAGCTCCGCGGTGCCGTGCACCGGTCGGCCGGCGGGTAAAATCGCCAGGCCCTGCAAATTCGTCTGCACGATCAGCGACTCCACATCCAGGGCGTCCTCAACCAGCGCATCCAGCAGGCCGGGTTCCTGCTGCAGACCGAGTATCTCGCTGACATGCGGCTTTGGTACATCGGCATCGACCAGCAACACCGAAATGTCGCGTTCGAGCGCCATGCTCAAGGCGAGATTGACACTGGTGAAGGTCTTGCCGTCCCCGGGCAGCGCGCTGGTCACCATGATCAGTCGCGGCTGTCCGACGGCGGCCTTTCCGGACATTGCCTTCTCGATGAGCGGACGCTTGATTCGGCGATAGTGGTTGGCAAACAGGCGATCCTTGCCCTCTTCCGGTAGATAGCCTTCCGCTCGTAGGGCGCGGGTATCGATCGTCATTTGGCGCGTGCTTTTCGCCGGGTTGCCCGCGGCATCGCCATGCGCCGGAGTCGCGGACGATTTCGACGCTGCCCTCCCCGCCAAGCCCGACCTGTCGNNTTCGACCAGGCTCATGTTTGCACCAGAGATTTCAACGCTTGGATGGTCAGCCTCGCGCCGGACCAATTTATCGCCAGCGCGGCGGCGAGGGCCGCCACCAGGCAGAGCGTCGCCGCGGAAAAGCGCCACAGATGGCGCCGCCACGCCGCCCGCCGTCGCGCCGGGAACGCGCCGCTGACCACGCCGAGCACGGGAAAGCCGGTGAGTTCATTCATGACGCGCACGGAACTCACTATCGGCCGCAGCAGGTGCAATCCGTAGGCAACTCCCGCGCCGACAGCCAGGGCAGCNNCGGCTCGATGCGATCGTCGAGGAGATGCTGGTCTCATGAGGTTGGCGGTGATCGGCGCGACCGGCGCCGTCGGCGGCAGCACCACCTCAAAGCGCACCGACCCTGCATTGTCCGCCCGTTCGCCCAGGCGCGCTTTCTGGTAGTTCTCGAGCAACGCCGTGTACTGCGCCTTGTTCACGTCGTAGTCGCGGTTCAGCTGCTGATATTCGGCCTCCACCTGCGGCGCGCTGTTGAGGTTCTGCCGCAGCTCCGCCACCGTGGTTTGGTGCTGTGCCAATTCGCGCCGCAACGCCGCGATCTCGACATCTTCCCTGTTCAGTTCGAGTTCGATGCTCTGATACACCGGGTTGTTGCCGGCGCCGCTCGCCGCGATGGCGCTGGCATCGCCGCGGCGCAGGCTATCCATTTCCGTCGCGCGCCGCTTTTTCAGTTCCGCGAGCGTCGCGCGTGTGGCGATCACGTCCGGATGCTTGTCCGTGTACTTCAGCAGCAGCTCGTCCAGCCTTGCCTGGGTCGCCTGGATGCGCGACAGCGTGTCGGTGCCGTTGGTCACTCCTCTCCCGCCCAGTATTTCTGTCGAGCTCCCCGCGGCCGAAATCGCCGCATCTCCGTGCAACTGCCTGGCGAGCTCATCGCGGCGGCTCAACGCGATGGACAGCGCGGTTTGGGCTTTCTTGACGGCATCCTGTTCGTTCTGCAATTGCGCGAAATAACCGCCCTGCTCGCTCGGCATCAGCCCGACGTTTTTCTTTTTGAAGGCGGCAAGCCTATCTTCCGTTGCGCTCAGGCGCTGCTCATAGTCTTTGATTTGCGTCTCGAGAAACTTTTGCGCAGCTTCCGACCCTAGGCGCTTGCTGCCCAAAGTCTGTTCCACGAAGGTATTCAGCAAGGTCTCGACCACGCGCAAGCTCCGATCCCGGCTGCTGTCGACGTAGTGGATGCTATAAATAGTCCCCGCGGTGCTGCGCTCGTCTCCCTGATTGCCGGCGCTGCTCACGGTGATCGTGATGCGATCGCTCAAATCGGCGAGAATCTTGGCGCGTTTACGCTCATCGGTGACGGATGCCGGCAAGACGCCGGTATCCTTCGCGATCTGTTCCAATTGCGGACCCTCGAGCAGCGACTGACGCACATAATTGATCTGCGCATCGACATCCTGGTCCAGCGCCAGCCCCTTGAGCACCGGTTTGAGTGCCGTGCCCGTGTCCACGAACACGCGCGCATCGGCGGCATAGCGGTCCGGAAGCGCAAATACCACGATCCAGCCGAGTACGGCCACGCTGAATGCCGTGAACAATGCGATCCAGCGAAAGCGCCAGGCGCTGCGCAGATCGTCGATGAATTGATCTAAAGCGGGTGTCATTGGGTGGCTCGGGGCATTAGAAGCGGGTTTCCGGCACCACCAGCACGTCGCCCGGCTGGAGCGGCAAGTTTTGCTTCATGTCGCCGCTNNCTCGAGCTTGACCTTGATCTCCTGTTCCCCGCCGTGGCCGCTGCGCACGATGTGCGCTCGATTGCCGGCGGCGAATTTGTCCAAGCCGCCCACCGCAAGCACCGCGTCCAGAACCGTCATTCCCTCGCGATACGGCAGCGCCTGCGGGTGCACCACCTGACCAATGACCTTGATTTCGCTGTACACGCTCACCGCCAGCGTAACGACGATGTTGACCTTCGGTGATTTGACATATACAGCCAGCGCCTTCTCGATATCGCGCGCCAATCCGGACGGCGTCTTGCCCACCGCGACCATGTCCTCCACCAGCGGCGTTGAGATCTTGCCGTCGGGGCGTACCGGGATCGTCACCGACAGATCCGGATTCTGAAACACGAACACCTGCAAGGTGTCGCCCGGACCAATCAAATAGTCGGCGGAGACCGCGGCGGCGGGCGCCCCTGCGGCAGCGATCACGGGGCGCGCAGGAATCAGCGCCGCCGCGGCTAAGCCCACCATCAGACCTAAGAGGAATCCCGAAATGTTCGTCGATTTGGTTTTGGACACGGGCGCTATCTTACCCGGCCGCGCTCAGGCTGTCCTGTAATCGTCGCATTAGCCTTAATCCGCCTGGGTACGGTAGTAACTGCTGCTCCAAAAGGCTTTCCGAATATGTGAAAGGCGTGGCAAATCGCGTCGCGAAAATCCAATTAATTTGACTCGGCGCCATTGCAGGAAATTTTCGCGCCGCGTGGTTTCGCCATGTCACCAACTGGAGACACGTCCCTAACTGGAGACACGTTGCGGCAGTTTTTCTCTCGTCATTAAATGCCGTCACTCGCGAAATCGGAGACGGATGAATGCTTAAAGTCGGACCATCAATTAGATTTGCTACGCCGGCGGGTTTACTCCTCGTCGCATTGCTCTTGGCAGGTTGCTGGGACGATCAAAGCGCCAGCAATTCAGGCAGCGCCACCTCCGGCAGCTCCGCATCGACGGCATCGACGGCATCGACGGCGTCAAATACTCCCGCTACGGCGAGCGGGCCCGACGCGGCCGCGTTGGAATGGATCGCTCCCCAACAAAACACCAACGGCAGCTCGGACACCGATCTAGCCGGTTACCACATTTACTACGGCACGGACGCAGGCAACTTATCGCAGAGCATCGACGTCCCCGGAGCCGCCACGACGACCTATGTGATCACGGGGCTGGCTCCCGGCACCTATTTCTTTGCGGTGAACGCCTATAATGCCATGGGCATTGACAGCGGAAACTCGGACATCGCGAGCAAAACCATCTAAGTTGATTCGCTGCTAACATCCGGGGGTGAATACACAGGACTTGGCGGGCGCGAGCATGGACCGGCCGCTGCCCAATACCTATTGGGTCATTCCCGGCCGGCTGCTGGCCGGCGAGCACCCGGTGGGCGCCGAGCAAACGGCAGGACGCGAGCGCCTCACCCTCATACGCGATGCCGGCATCGATTGTTTTGTCGATCTCACCGAAGACGGCGAGCTGCCTGACTACCGTCACCTGCTGCCCGAGCACACTTGGTATCTGCGCTCTGCGATCGCGGATACCCGTGTGCCCAACAACGTGGCGCAGATGCAGGAGCTGCTGTCTCGTATTCGCGCCGCGCTCACCCTGGGCCGGCGGGTTTATGTGCATTGCCGTGCCGGTATCGGTCGCACCGGACTCGTCGTGGGATGCTTATTGGCCGAAGAGGAGCGCGACGGCAAGGCAGCAATCAAGCGCCTGAACCGCCTGTGGCGGCAAAGCGCGCGCGCCGACACATGGCCCAAAGTGCCGCAGACGCCCGAGCAGGCCGACTATATTCGGCACTGGCCGCAGCTCGGAACGGGAAATTCCGCCGCCTGAGGTGGCGCGTCGGCTCCATTTTCGCTCGCCGGGCCCCGCACGAGCGAGCTTTACGATTATGGCTCGCTCCGAGCCGGAGAGTGCTAACGTGGCGAGCTTCACCACGGAGACTCTCGTGACGCAATACAAACCAAGCCAATCGATGGGCCGCCCCCTAGCGTCGCCCGGGGAGGATCCGATGATGGATTTCCGGGCGCGACTCGTCCAGCAGCAAGCGGAAACCGCCGAGCGGCGCAAAATGGATTTAGCCGATCAATCCTCGCGGCTCAAAAGCGCTGAGGAGCGCATTCGCATCTGGGAACGCATACACGAAGTCACGCTGCCGCGCGATCCCGCCCATCGGCTGGTGGAAATCATCGCCACGAATACCGGGTTGACGGACGCAGACATTCGCGACGAACAGCAGCGTCGCGCAACGCACCGGGCGGCGAGCGTTTAGGCTATTCCAGATAATTCGCCGGCGTTTTGCGGCGGACTTCCGCTGCCGTGACGCCGGGTGCGGTTTCAATCAGTTTGAACGGCCCCTTGCGGGACGCCCGGGAAAACACCGCAAGGTCGGTGATCAGCATATCGACCACATTGGCGCCGGTGAGCGGCAAGCCGCAACGCACCTTGAATTTCGGCTCACCGTCCTTCGATGCGTGCTCCATGACGACCACGACGCGCTTGACCCCGGCAACCAAATCCATGGCGCCTCCCATGCCCTTCACGACCTTGCCGGGCACCATCCAATTGGCCAGATCCCCGCTTTCAGAGACCTCCATGGCGCCGAGCACCGACAAATCGATGTGGCCGCCGCGAATCATCGCGAAACTGTCGGCGGAGGAGAAGTACGAGGTCATCGGCAGCTCCGTCACGGTTTGCTTGCCGGCATTGATCAAATCGGGATCTTCCTCGCCCTCATAGGGAAACGGTCCCATCCCTAGCATGCCGTTCTCGGATTGCAGCACGACCTTCATGCCCGCCGGGATGTAATTCGCGACCAAGGTCGGAATGCCGATGCCGAGATTCACATAGAAACCGTCGGCGAGTTCCCGGGCCGCCCGTGCGGCTAAATCTTCACGTGACCACGGCATGAGCACTCCCCTGCCTTTTTCGAACGGTGCGCTTCTCGATCATTCTGGTGTAGCTGCTGCCGCGCACGATGCGCTTCACGTAAATGCCGGGCGTGTGGATCTGGTCAGGTTCCAGAGTGCCGGCTTCGACCAGTTCTTCCACTTCCGCCACCGTGACGCGCCCGGCGGTGGCCATGGGTGGATTGAAATTGCGCGCGGTTTTTCGATAGATCAAATTGCCCTCGGTATCGCCCTTCCACGCCTTCACCAGCGATATATCCGCCACCAGCCCGGTCTCCAACACGTAGGTGTCGCCGTTCACCACTCGCGTCTCCTTGCCCTCGGCCACCAAGGTTCCGGCGCCCGTTTTGGTGAAGAAGGCATAGATGCCCGCGCCGCCCGCTCGGATGCGTTCGACGAGAGTGCCCTGGGGATTGAATTCCAGTTCAAGTTCTCCGGCCAAAAATTGCCGCTCGAACTCCTTGTTTTCGCCGACATAGGACGAGATCATCTTGCGGATCTGGCGCGTTTTGAGCAGCAGCCCCAAGCCGGCGTTATCCAGCCCCGCGTTGTTGGAGACCACCGTCAGACCGCGCACCCCCATGTCGTGCAACGCGGCGATCAGATTTTCCGGGACGCCGCAGACGCCGAAGCCGCCGCACATCAAGGTCATGCCATCCTTGACGACATCGCGCAAGGCGCTGGCGGCATCGGCGTACACTTTGGACTTCGATGATTTATTCATCCGGCCTACCCTCCCGCCTAGTACCGGTATTGATCGACTTTGTACGGACCTTGCTTCGCGACGCCGATGTAGCGCGCCTGGGTATCGGTCAATTCGGTGAGCTGCGCGCCGAGCTTCGATAGCTGCAAACGCGCCACTTTCTCGTCCAGATGCTTGGGCAGCACATACACGCCGATGGGATATTTCTCGGTGTGGGTAAATAGCTCGATTTGCGCCAGAACTTGATTCGCGAATGACGAGCTCATCACGTAGGAGGGATGGCCGGTGCCGCAACCCAAGTTCACCAAACGGCCCTCCGCCAGTAAAATGATGCGCTTGCCGTCGGGGAACACGATGTGATCGACCTGGGGCTTGATGTTGTCCCAGGTATATTGCTTGAGCGCCGCCACTTCGATTTCATTGTCGAAATGACCGATGTTGCACACGATCGCCTGATCCTTCATGCGCTTCATGTGCTCGTGCGTGATGACGTGAAAATTCCCCGTCGCGGAAACGAAAATGTCGGCCTTGTCGGCCGCATAATCCATGGTCACGACGCGATAGCCTTCCATCGCTGCCTGTAGCGCGCAAATCGGATCGATCTCGGTCACCCATACTTGCGCCGACAGTGCCCGTAGCGCCTGTGCCGACCCCTTGCCGACGTCGCCGTAACCGGCGACCACGGCCACCTTGCCGGCGATCATCACGTCGGTGGCGCGCTTGATGCCGTCCACCAAGGACTCGCGGCAGCCGTACAAGTTATCGAATTTGGACTTGGTGACGGAATCGTTGACGTTGAATGCCGGGAACGCGAGCTCGCCGTCCTTGGCCATTTGATACAGGCGCTTGACCCCCGTGGTGGTCTCCTCGGAAACGCCCTTGATCTTCGCCAGCCGGGTGGAATACCACTTGGGCTCCGCTTTGAGCTGCAACTGGATCGCTGCGAACAGCCGTTCTTCTTCCTCGCTCGTGGGCTTGGCGAGGAGCGTTGCATCGGTTTCCGCCTTGGCGCCCAGATGCAGCAGCAGAGTCGCGTCCCCGCCGTCATCCAATATCATGTTCGAGTAGCCGCCGTCGGGCCACTCGAAGATGCGATGTGTGTAATCCCAGTAGTCCGCCAGCGATTCGCCTTTGACCGCGAACACCGCCGTGCCGCCCGCGGCGATCGCCGCCGCCGCATGATCCTGAGTCGAGTAGATATTGCACGAGGCCCAGCGCACCTGAGCGCCCAGGGCCTGCAGGGTCTCGATCAGCACCGCCGTTTGAATGGTCATGTGCAAGGAGCCGGTCACGCGCGCGCCGCGCAGCGGCTTCTGTGCGGCGAATTCATGGCGGATCGCCATGAGCCCGGGCATTTCCGTTTCGGCAATTTTGATTTCCTTGCGGCCCCAATCCGCCAGAGCGAGGTCCTTGACCACGTAATCGGACGGATACTTGATTGCTGCGCTCATCGATCGATACTCCTTAGGCGGCCCGCGTTGCTTTGGATTCTGATGCGAGCAGGTCCGCCTTGTCGGTACGCTCCCAGCTGAATTCCTCTTCCTTACGGCCAAAATGGCCGTATGCCGCGGTCTTCTGATAGATCGGCCGCGCAAGATCCAGCATCTCGCGCAATCCAAACGGGGTGAGGTCGAAATGCGCGCGCACGATTTGCGTCAAACGCTTGTCGGATAATTTTCCGGTGCCGAAGGTTTCGACCATGATGGAGGTCGGTTCGGCGACGCCGATCGCATAGGACACTTGCACTTCGCAGCGCTCCGCAAGACCCGCGGCCACGATGTTTTTGGCCACGTATCGGGCGGCGTAGGCCGCGGATCGATCGACTTTCGACGGGTCCTTCCCCGAGAAGGCNNCCGCCGTAGGTGTCGACGATGATTTTGCGCCCCGTGAGCCCGCAATCGCCGACCGGCCCGCCGATGACGAATCGTCCGGTCGGATTGATGTGGTACTTCGTGCGCTTGTCGATCCACTTGGCCGGCAGCACCGGCTTCAAGATCTCTTCCATCACCGCTTCTCGCAAGATCTTGGTGCTGACATCGTCCGAATGCTGAGTCGACAGCACCACGGCCTCCAGGCCCACGGGCTTGTCGTTCTCATAGCGCAACGTCACCTGGCTTTTTGCATCCGGACGCAGCCACGGGAGCTTGCCGCTCTTGCGCACCTGGGCCTGGCGCTTGACCAGCCGATGCGCGAGCGTAATCGGTGCCGGCATCAATACGTCGGTCTCATCGGTGGCGTAGCCGAACATCAAGCCCTGGTCGCCGGCGCCCTGTTTGCGTTCGTCCTTGCGATCCACCCCCTGCGCGATGTCGGGGGACTGCTTGCCGATGATATTGAGCACCCCGCAACTGGCGCCGTCGAAACCCATGTCGGAGGTGTCGTAGCCGATTTCCAGCACCGTCTCGCGCACGATGGATTCCACATCGACCCACGCGCTGGTCGTTACTTCACCGGCGACGATCACCACACCGGTCTTGACCATGGTTTCGCAGGCGACCCTACCCTTAGGGTCCGCCGCCAGAATGGCGTCCAGCACCGCGTCCGAGATCTGATCGGCGACCTTGTCGGGGTGACCTTCGGACACCGACTCGGAAGTGAAGGAAAAGCTTCTGCTCATATGTCAAGTCCCTACTGTTAATTGACCAAAGTTGTCGCGGAATCGCCGGTCGAATTCCGCTCGCGTGAAAGCGTGGTTCTGCGGGCCCCGCGATTCAATTTTGATCGCGCCCATGAGCGAGGCGATCCGGCCCGTGGTCTGCCAATCCAGACCCCGCAACAGGCCGTGAATTAGACCAGCGCGATAGGCATCACCGCAACCCGTCGGATCGACAATCGCGCCCGGTTTCACGCACGGAATGGCCCAAGTGCCACCCTGGGTGTGAATAACCGAGCCTTCGGGACCCAAGGTAACGATCAGGGCATCCACCTGGGCCGTGATATCGGAGACAGTGAAACCGGTCTTTTGTTGCAGTAGGCCCCATTCATAATCGTTGACCGCGACCCATCTGGCCTGTGCGATGAACGCCTTGAGCTCATCGGCGCCGAACATCGGCATGCCCTGGCCGGGGTCAAAAATGAAAGGAATGCCGGCGGCGGCAAATTGTGCCGCGTGCTCGATCATCGCCTGGCGGCCGTCCGGGGCCACGATGCCGAGCGCAATCCGTTGAGCAACGTCGGAGACCTTATTGACATGCGCATACTGCATGGCGCCCGGATGAAACGCCGTAATTTGATTGTTGTCGAGATCGGTCATAATGAAGGCCTGCGCCGTAAAGGCGCCCTCCACGTCTTTGATGTGCTCGACGGGGACGCCTAGCGATCGCAGGCGCTCGCGGTACGGAGCAAAATCATGCCCGGCGGTCGCCATGGGAAGCCCCGCATCGCCCAGCAGGCGCAGGCTGAAGGCGATATTCGCAGCACAGCCGCCAAACTCGCGGCGCATGTCCGGCACCAAGAACGACACATTCAAGATATGAATCCTATCGGGAAGAATGTGTTCCTTGAACCGGTCCGGAAACCGCAGAATGGTGTCGTACGCCACCGAACCGCAAATCAACGCGGCTTTGCCGCCGCCCAATTCCTGCCTCATCCGCCACCCACTTGATTCAAACCGCCATTCTACAGGCAAACTTCTGCCGCACTCACCCATTCTCGCCACCGCCGCAGCGGTACAATCGGCCTCGCCATCCCCATCTGAGATAGCACCTATTGTGACCCTTGGCAGGTACATCTGCGGCAATTGGCAGCGGGCTAGCAGCCACGAATGGCTGGTGACCAACGGTCTCGGCGGTTTTGCCTCCGGGACCGTCGCGGGCGCCAATACGCGTCGCTACCACGGATTCCTGCTGGCCAGTCTCAAACCGCCCGTCGAGCGCACCCTGCTGGTCGCCAAAGTCGACTTGAGCGTCGAGTATCTTGGCAAGCACACCGAGCTTTCCGCGAATGAGTTCGAGGGCGGGACGGTGGATCCGTTGGGCCTTGTCCATGTGGAATCGTTCGCCGTGCGCGAGGGCATTCCCACGTGGCGATTCGCGGTGGCCGACGCGCTCTTGGAACAGCAGATATTCATGGCTCCCGGGGCCAATACCAGCTACTTAAGCCTGCAACTGTTGCGCGCATCGGCGCCGTTGCGCGCGGCATTCAGACCCTTCGTGACCTATCGCGATTATCACGGCCAGGGACGCGGCGCCAGACCCTTCCAGCTGCAGGCGGCCGGCGGCGGCTGCACGGTGCAAGCACACGATGGCGCGCGTCCCTATCGCTTATCGATCAGCGAGGGTGAATTCACCGCGGCAAGTACGTGGTACTGGAACTTCTTCCATCGCGCCGAGGCCGAGCGGGGGCTCGATGCGCTCGAGGATCTATGGATGCCGGGGACCTTCAGCACGCCGCTCGCGCCCGGACAACCGGTCTTCCTGGTCGCGACGGCCGAACAGGCGCCGCCCGCCGCCGGCGCGGAGGTGCTGGACTCATTGCGGCTGCGCTCGCAGCGCCTCATCGCCGCTTTACCCAAGACGGCGCCGCGTTGGATACAGACGTTGGCGCGCGCATCGGACCAATTCATCGTGCAGCGGGGCGATAAGAGTGCCGGCACGGTCAGCATCATCGCCGGTTATCCGTGGTTTGCCGATTGGGGTCGAGACGCCATGATCGCTCTGCCGGGCCTGGCCACCGCATTGGGGCGCTACGATATCGCGGCGGGCATCCTCAAGACCTACGCAGGTTTCGTCGATCGCGGGATGCTGCCGAATCGCTTCCCGGACGGCGGCGAGCCGCCCGAATACAACACGGCGGACGCGACGCTTTGGCTGTTCCATGCGCTGCGCGACTACCTTGAGGTCAAGCGCGATCCGGCTCTGGTGAACGATCTATTCCCGACGCTGTTGCAAATAGTGCATGCGCACGCGGACGGCACGCGCTTCGGTATTCAAGTGGACCCGTCCGACGGCTTGCTGCGCGCAGGCGAGCCGGGATCCCAGCTGACATGGATGGATGCCAAGTGCGGCGATCAGGTGTTTACGCCGCGCATCGGCAAGGCCGTGGAAATCAATGCCCTGTGGTTGAACGCGTTGGATCTCACCATGCGCCTCGCGGGGTACCTGCGCAATTCCGTCGAACAGAATTTTTGTCAGTCCTTGCTGACCCAGGCGAGTGCAAGCTTCGGCCGTTTCTGGAATGCGGAAAGTGCTTGTCTGTTCGACGTCATCGACGTCAACGGCGGGACCGGGCACGACGCGAGCCTAAGACCCAATCAGATCCTGGCAGTATCGCTGCCCTACTGCGCGTTGCCGTCACAGCAGATGCGCGCAGTCGTGGATGCTTGCGCCCGCGAGCTTCTGACCAGCCACGGTCTGCGAAGTTTGAGCCCGGCGGACCCTGCGTACATCGGCCGCTATGCGGGCGGTCCCTGGCAGCGCGATGCCGCCTATCACCAAGGAACGGTGTGGAGCTGGCTGCTGGGGCCGTTTGCCCGGGCGCATTTTCGGGTCTACGGCGATGCGCGCCTGGCGCAGACCTTTATTGCCCCCATTGCGCAGCATCTGAAGAGCGCCTGCATCGGATCGGTCAGCGAAATATTCGACGGCGACGCGCCTCACAATGCCCGCGGCTGTTTCGCGCAGGCGTGGAGCGTCGCCGAGATACTGCGTACGTGGGCTTACTTGGAACGCAAGATCCCGACACCTTGAGGAATTTTCAATGACTATCGAGCGCGAGCGCTTGCTCGCCAACGTGCCCGGCCGCGACGGCTGGCATCATTGGGGTCCGTACTTAAGCGAACGCCAGTGGGGCACCGTGCGCGAGGATTACAGCGCCGACGGCACGGCCTGGGAATATCTTCCGCACGATCACGCGCGTAGCCGCGCCTATCGATGGGGCGAAGACGGCATTGGCGGAATTTCCGACGCCGAGCAGCTCCTCTGCCTATCCCTTGCCCTGTGGAACAGCCGAGATCCGATTCTGAAGGAACGGCTGTTCGGCTTGACCAATACGCAGGGCAATCATGGGGAGGACGTCAAGGAGCAATACTTCTACCTCGACGCCACCCCCACGCATTCGTACCTGAGGATGCTTTACAAATATCCGCAGCGCGCATTTCCCTATGCGGATTTGGTCGCCGAGAATGCCCGGCGCGGCACCGGTTCCGCGGAATATGAATTGCTGGATACGGGCGTGTTCGCCGAGAACCGCTACTTCGATGTCTTTGTCGAATACGCGCAGGCCGAGCCCGGCGATATTCTGATGAAGATCACGGCCTGGAATCGCGGCCCGGAGGCAGCGGCCTTGCACCTGATTCCGCAACTGGTCCTGCGCAATACCTGGAGCTGGAATCCAGCGACGGCCAAACCGGCCTTGCGGGCTTTAAGCGACGGCATCAGCGTCGAACCGGCCGAGCTGGGCGTGCATCGCCTGTATGTCGACGGCAGCCCCGAGTTGCTGTTCACCAACAACGAGACGAACGCGCGGCGCCTGTGGAACTATGGCGGCGCCGGCTATTTCAAGGACGCTTTTCACGAGCGCATCGTCGCAGCGCAGCTCGGCACAGTGAATCCGGCCAGGACCGGCACGAAGGCCGGCGTGTGGTACCAGGCGACGATACCCGCCGGCGGCAAGTGGGAACTGCGGCTGCGGCTCTCGCGGCATTCCGTGGCCGCGCCGTTCAAGGATTTCGATCCTCTGGTGAAGTTGCGCCGCCGGCAAGCGGATGACTTTTACGCCGAACTGCAAAAGGACATCGCCTCCGACGATGAACGCGCGATCCAGCGCCAAGCGTTCGCCGGGCTGATCTGGAGCAAGCAATTCTATCATCTGGATATTCCGCGATGGCTCAAGGGGGACGCCGGCCAAGTGCCGCCGCCGGCCTCGCGGCTGCGCGGCCGCAATATCGAGTGGCGCAATCTCAATAACGCGGACATCGTGTCGATGCCCGATAAATGGGAATACCCCTGGTACGCCTCCTGGGATCTGGCGTTTCACTGCATTCCGTTTGCCCTGATCGATAGCGCGTTCGCAAAACATCAGCTCGTGCTGCTGACGCGCGAATGGTACATGCATCCGAATGGTCAGATTCCCGCCTATGAGTGGGCGTTCAGCGATGTAAATCCGCCCGTGCACGCGTGGGCCGCCTGGCGCGTGTATCAGATCGATCGCAAGCATCACGGCGGCGCCGGCGACTTGGAATTCCTCGAGCGCGTGTTTCACAAGCTGATGCTGAATTTCACCTGGTGGGTGAATCGCAAGGACAACTTGGGCCGCAATATTTTCCAGGGCGGATTCTTGGGACTGGACAATATCGGAGTCTTCGATCGCAGCGCGAAATTGCCGACCGGCGGCTACATCAATCAATCGGATGGCACCAGCTGGATGGCGATGTACGCGCTCAATTTGATGCGCATTGCCTTGGAGCTGGCCCAGCACGATCATGTGTACGAGGATATTGCCAGCAAATTCTTCGAGCACTTCCTGGGTATCGCCGAAGCGATGAACTCCATGTACAGCGAGGGTGTGGGCCTATGGGACGAAGAGGATCAATTTTTCTATGATGTGTTGAACCTGCCGGACGATGAAAAAGTCCGCCTGCGCATTCGCTCCATGGTCGGGCTGATCCCGCTGTTCGCGGTCGAAACATTGGAACCCGAGCTGCTGGAAAAGGTCCCGGGATTTCGCAAGCGGCTGGAATGGTTTCTGAACTATCGGCCGGATCTTGCCGGCTTGGTGTCGCGCTGGCAGGCGCCGGGCCGGGGCGAACGTCGCCTGCTGTCGCTGCTGCGCGGACATCGCATGAAAAGGCTGCTGCGGCGCATGTTGGATGAATCGGAGTTTCTCTCCGACTACGGCGTGCGGGCGCTGTCGCGGGTACACCTCGAACATCCTTATGTGTTCAAGATCGGCGCCGTCGATTTAACAGTGCGCTACACGCCCGCCGAATCCGACTCCCGCCAGTTCGGNNATCGAGTCGCTGCAGAAGTTTCATCACTACTACGGCGACGATTTCAAAGTGGAGTGCCCCACCGGATCGGGAAAATACCTAAGCATCGATGAGGTGGCGACCGAGCTATCGCATCGTCTGTCGCGTATCTTCCTCAAGGACGCTCGGGGTCAGCGGCCCGTGCTGCGCCAATACCCGCAATTGCAGACCGACCCGAACTTCCGGGACTACATCCCTTTTTACGAGTATTTTCACGGCGACATCGGCCGCGGAGTGGGTGCGTCGCACCAAACGGGCTGGACCGCCTTGATTGCCAAGCTGCTCATGCCCCGGCTACATACCTAGCCGGGTCTTGATCTATGATGGCGGCACAGTGACCGGAGAAATGCTATGAACGAGAGCAGCGAAACACCGATCAAGCGCTCGGATGATGAGTGGAAGAAGGAACTGCCGGGCGAGACATTCAGCGTCATGCGCAAGCACGGTACCGAACGCGCCGGCACCAGCCCGCTCAACAGCGAGCATCGGCCGGGAATGTATGCTTGCGCCGCCTGCGGATTGCCGCTATTTGAATCCTCGACGAAATTCGACAGCGGCACCGGTTGGCCTAGTTTTTTCGCGCCGCTGCCGAAGGCCGTCGGCACGACCACGGATCGAAGGATTGGCATGGCACGCACCGAAGTGCACTGCGCGCGCTGCGGCGGACACTTGGGCCACGTCTTCTCAGACGGCCCGCAGCCCACCGGCGAGCGCTACTGCATGAATGGCGTGGCTCTGAAATTCGAGCCGAAGTAAGCATCGGGTGATCGTGACTGCGGCGCCGGTATTATAGCTCGGCATATGCCTTAGTTCGGTCAGCCAGCAATTCTGGGCCTACTAGCGAGGCCCAGAAATACAGCCATCGCACGATTGAGCCGCACGAGGTCCTCCTCGTCGAGGCGTCCGACACGGTCGCCCAGACGCGCTTTCGACACCGTCGTGATTTTATCGACCATCAAACGGGAGGCGCGCTTAAGCCCATTCCGTTCGCTCGGCGTCACCAAAAGCCGCAACAGCGGCGCATCCGTGGGATCCGTTGTGAATGCGCACAGCGTAACGGAGTTGGTCGCCTCAAATGCGTCTTCTTGCACGACAACTGCAGGTCGCGGCTTGCCCGTGTATCCCGAGCCGCCAGACACCGTCCATATCTCTCCCCGCCTCACACTAGGATGTCGTCGGCTATGGCGTCGACGAACCTCTGGTCCGTATTTGCATGTCGGCTCGCCGCGACAGCCTTCGCCTGCTTGCGGGCGGCCGCGATAAACGAGGGCACTCGAACATCGGGCACCCAAATCTGGACGGGCCGAAGCCCCTGTGCACGCAGACGCGCGCGGTGCGCGCGGACTTTTCCGCGAGAAGTGGCTGAAGCGTCCGGCATAGGTAGCTCGTGTTTGGTTACATGTAACCTACCATACTCGGCGGAGCCTTACGACCCTTTCTTATGCTCCGCCTGCCACTTCTGGACGGCAGCCATGGTGTTTTTCACGTGCTTGTCCGGGTTCATCGCCGTGTACTCATAAATGATCTTGCCGCCCGGCGAGATGACATACGACGTGCGATTGGCATATTCGGGGTTTTCCATGAGCACGGCATCGTAGGCCTTGGTGATGCTCTGGTCGGCATCCGCAGCCACCGCGAATTTATTGCGGCACTCGCTCACCGAAAACCGGTTGAGCTTCTCGATGGGATCGTGGGAGACACCGATGACCGTGGCGCCCAGCGCCTTGAATTTATCGGTGGCTTCGGCGAACTCATGCGCCTCCACGGTGCAGCCCGGCGTGAACGCCGCCGGATAAAAGTAAAGAACCACCGGACCTGTCTTCAGCGCCTCGGCCAGGGAAAAGGTAAACGGCTTGCCGGCGAGCGTCGCCTGGGTGGTGAAATTCGGCGCCTGAGCGCCCGGTTTCAAGGCGGCATACAGCGGCGTCGCCAATACAAAACCGCCCAGGACCATTATCAGTAAGCGTTTCATGGTATGAGTTCCTTTGCAGCGAATTTGGCTCGGTCCGCAGTGTGCGCCAAGCTATTTTCCCTCGCAAGCGCGCGCATTCGCCGCCAAGCCGGCGCCATTACTTCAAGACCGCGCGCAACTCCCGGCACACCCGCGCAACATCCTCGTCGCTCATGGCCGGAAACAGCGGCAGGGTGACGGTCTCGCGGCCGACGCGCGCCGCGATCGGAGTGTCCTCCTCCCGATATCCCTGTTGGCGATAGAACTTCAGTCCCGGAATGCTGGGATAGTGCACGCCGATGCCGATCCCGCGATCGGCCATCGCTGTTTGAAATTGCGGCCGGCTCATCCCCTGCGCCGTAAAGTCGATCAGCACTGTGAACATGTGCCAACTGTGGCCGGAATCGCCGCGTGCCGGCAGCACCAGCGGCGCGAATCCCGCCAATTCCTGGAAATAGCGCGCGGCAAGCTCGCCTCGGCGGGCGTTGAATCCGTCCAAGCGGCGCAGTTGGTCGATGCCGACCTGCGCCGCCACGTCGGCTAAGTTGCTCTTGGCTCCCGGGAACAGCACGTCGACTTCGCCTTCCGCGTTGCGCTTGATGCCGTGGAACCGGTACTGCTCGAATAGTTCCGCAGCCGCGGCGTCGCCGGTCGCAATGGCCCCTCCCTCGATGCTCGTCATGTTTTTATTCGGATGGAAGCTGAAGACCGCGAGGTCGCCGAAGCTGCCGATCGGCTTGCCGTGGTAGCGCGATCCAATGGCGTGGGCCGCGTCTTCGATCACGCGCAAGCCGTGCTTCGCAGACAGCGCATGCACAGCATCGAGATCCGCCGGCAGTCCGGAGAAATGCACCGGCATGATGGCGCGGGTTTTTGCGGTGATCGCGGCCGGCACCAGATCCACATTGAGGTTGCGCGTGTGCAAATCGATATCGACGAATACGGGCTTGGCGCGCAGCCGCACCACCACATTCGCGCTGGCGGCAAAGCTCATCGCGGGCACGATCACTTCATCGCCGNNCGGCCGGATCCGATATACGCGGCAAGCGCAGTCTCAAAGGCCTGAACGCGAGGACCGCTCGCCAGTTGTCCCGAGCGAAACACGTCGGCGACCGCGGCGATGCTCTCGGCATCGATGCTCGGCCGGGTAAAGGGAAGGAATGGTTTCACGCCGAGCTCCTGGAAACGAGAATCACCCCCACGCAGATCAAGGCGATCCCCAGCACCTTGGCCGACGACAGGGTCTCCCCCAACCACAGGACCGAGACCCCGGCCACGACCACGTAGCCGAGCGATAACATGGGATACGCGGTGCTGACCGGCGCCTTCGTCAACGCTGCCAGCCACACGCACACGCTGGCGGCATAACAGAACATGCCGCCCCAAAACGGCAGACTCCCGAACAAGATCGCCGCACTGGCGGACAGGGTGTGGACATTGAAGTCGGAAAAGTGCGCCAGCGGTCTGGTGGCCACTTTCAATAACAATTGCGCCGCCGCGTTCAATCCGACCCCAGTCAGTATCAAACCCCAGGTAATCCAGCTCATTGCCGCGCCACCAATACTCGGTGCACATCGCGGCTGNNAAGAAATTCCGCCACGCTGGGAATTTCCGCGCCCGGAGCGTGTTGCAGACCGTAGTCGAACTCGCCGCGATACGCCACCAGCCGAACGGTTCTCTGCAAATAGAACGGCAGCGTTTGATCATACGTGCCGACACTGAAGAGGGGCGCTTGCCGCTCGGCCGCGGACAGCGCCCCCGCCAGACCCACACCCGAATACACCGGTGCCACCGCAGTCGCCGAGCGCACCAGCAGCAGCCACGCCAAACACCAGCCGACGCCGAGAAATACCGCAGCTCGTGTCGAATCGCGTCCGCGTTGCACCAGAACAAAAGCGCCCGACACGCCCAGCACTGCGGCGATGAATCCAAGAGGTTTTGCCAGTAGCAGAAAATACGCGCTGCGATCGGACGGCGCGACGAGCCTCGGCCAATAAAGACTCGCCACCCCTAAGCTTGCGGCGGCGATCATCGTCAACCAAGCCGTCAGCCGTAAATCGCGCTGCAGGGCGCGCCGCGGCTGGGCGGCGATCAGCAGCGCCAACGCCGGCATCGCCGGCAGAATATAGGGCATGAGTTTCGAATCGGAAAGGGAAAAAAACACCAGCACAAACACCATCCAGATCCACAGGAACAGCGCGGGATCGAACTCTCCGGGTTGCTTGACCCGGCGCCAGCCCGAGCCCAACACGCGCAATGCCGGCACGGTCCAAGGAAGGCTGCCCGCCAAAAACACCGCTCCGAAGAACCACCACGACTCTTCGCGGTCGGCAACGGGGGTCAAGTACCGCGCGAGGTGCTCGTGCACGAAAAAGAAATCCAGGAAATCCGGCAAACGCCGGGCAGCAAGCCAGTGCCAGGGTACCGTGATGGCGAGAAACAGCGTCAACCCCGCCCCGGCGCGCAGGCGGCGCCACGGGCCATAGTCGCGCGAATACAGGCTGTACAAGACCAAGACGGCGGCCGGAATGGCCGCCGCAACCAACCCCTTGGTCAGCACCCCGAATCCAACCGCGGCCCATGCCAGGAACATCCACAACGCCGGGTGCGCCCCCGCGCGGGTGCGTTGCGCCAGCAAGAACCCCGTGAGACTCAGCGTCATGTAGAAGGTCAGGCTCATGTCCAAGGTCAGGATCTGTCCGAGAACCAGAAACAGCAGCATGCCGGCCAACATGGCGGCCGCTCGCCAGGCCGTTTGTTGATTCCACAGCCCAAGCGCCGCTCGCCACACCACGAACACGGTCAGCAATGCCGTCAGCGCGGTGTAGAACCGCGCGGCAAATTCGCCCTGTCCAAAGACCNNGCGGCGGCTTCTCGATATACGCCAGTGCGTTCAAGTGCGGGATAACCCAATCCCCGCCGCTCAACATCTCACGGGGAATCTCGGCATAACGACCCTCATCCGGATTGAATAGCGGCCGACCGTGCAGCGTTGCAAACCATAGCGCGGCGACGAACACCGCGAGGCAGGCGTAGAGCCAACGTTC
>PKXS01000055.1 GCA_003132425.1 Gammaproteobacteria bacterium
GCCTTCATCAAACCGATGTTGCCTTCCTGAATCAGATCGAGGAATTGCAGGCCGCGGTTCGTGTATTTCTTTGCGATCGAGATCACCAGGCGCAGGTTGGCTTCGACCATTTCCTTCTTGGCGCGCCGCGCCTTCGCTTCGCCGATCGATACTTCGCGATTGATTTCCTTGATCTCGCTGATCAGCACGTGGAACAGACCCTCGAGGTCCCGGAGCTTATTCTGCCGCCGCTCGACCTCGTCCTTGAATTTTGCGAGCGGCGCCGAATAGCGCTTCTTGGCCTTGATGTGCTTGTCGAGCCAGCGTGTGCTGGTCTCGTTCTTGGGAAACGTCGAAATGAAGTCCTTGCGCGGCATCCCGGCCTGCTTGATGCAAAGGAACATAATCTCCTTCTCCAGCAGGCGCACCTCGGTCACATGCTGGCGAAGATTGTCGATCAATTGATCGAACATCTTCGGCGAGAGCTTCAGTTCCATCAATTCACCGCAGATCTTCTTGCGGATTTTTTGCGTCTTCGGATCCTTGGATCCGAGCTTGTCGAGCGCGTTCAGGAACTGATGATGTGCCTTGGCGATCGCAGAGAAGCGTTTCGCCGCCTCTTCGGGGTCCGGACCGGTATCGATGGCCTCCTCGTCCTCATCGTCCTCCGATTCATCGTCGTCGTTGGCGGCTTCCTCGCGTTCCAGCGCCATCATTTTCGGATTTTGGGGCTGCGCGATTTCGTCCGGAGCATTCGGGTCGACGAAACCGACGATCACGTCGACGAGGCGCATCTGGCCGGCCTTGACGGTTTCGTAATGCCGCAGCAGCAAGTCATAGGTGCCGGGATAGCTGCCGAGAGCGATCTTGACCGCCTCCAGACCTTCCTCGATGCGCTTCGCGATGCGTATTTCACCTTCGCGAGTCAGCAATTCCACGGTGCCCATTTCACGCATATACATGCGCACAGGATCCGTAGTGCGTCCGAATTCAGCGTCGAGATTGGCGAGCGCCGCCGTCGCCTCCTCAACCGCTTCCTCATCGGGAGCGGCAGTGGCGTCCGTCAATAGCAACGACTCCGCATCGGGTGCCTTTTCATACACCGGAATGCCCATGTCGTTAATCATGTTGACGATATCTTCGATCTGCTCAGGATCGACGATTTCGCTCGGCAAGTGATCATTGACTTCAGCGTAGGTGAGGTAGCCCTGCTCCTTGCCGCGCGCAATCAGTAATTTCAGTTGCGACTGACGCTCATCGGCGATCTGAGTCGCTGTGCCCGCAGGCGCTTTTTTGATCAAGGTGGACGCCCCGCTTTAGGTCCGAAAGTTAAACGCGTAGCCGACTAGTATATGATTTCGGCAATTGCGTATCCACATATGCTTCGGCCTGGGAGGGCGCCTTAAGGGCGGCCTTTGGACTTAAGAAGCAAGCTTAATTCTGCCTTTTCCTCATAATTCAAGCCCAATTCCTCCGCTTTTCGCAGTAATTCGTCCATCCGCCGGCCTGGACCATACTCTTCGAGCAGCTTTTCGACGGCCATTTGCAGTTCCTGGGCCGCCGCTTGGGCGTCAGCGACCAGAGGTTCGGCCATCGCGAGTTCGGCCAAACGGCCGTATTCGGCGCGATCCCGCCAGCGCTCCAGAAGCACCGCAGTACTCGGCTGGGCCACCGCCACGGCCTGCTCGAGCAGGTCCCTAAGGACCGACACGCCGGGCCTGTCGACCCGACCCAGCGTTTCGGGTTCTTTGACGGCGCGCGCCGCCGCGGGATGATGCAGCACCAGAGTAATCGCCTGCGTGAGCAAGTTACCGCGTCCTATGCTCATTCGACCGTGCCGCCGCGGCGCGGGTTCCGGGTTTTGCGCCCCGTGCCGCTTCGGTGCGCCGGCAGCGAACAATAACTCCTTCAGTTTGCCGGTCGGCATGCGAATTTCGGCGGCGAGACGCTCGGCGAGCAGTTCGCGATAGACGCCCTCGGGCATGCGCGCGAACAGGGGTTGCGCCAGCGCCTTGAGCTTCGCGCGTCCGTCGACGCTCCCAAGGTCGACCTGCGGCAACAGTTGCTGCAGCAGATACTCCGACAACGGTACGGCGGTTTTGAGCCGATTCTCAAAGGCGGTGGCTCCCTCGGCGGCGACCAAGGTGTCGGGATCATGGCCCTCCGGCAGGAACAGAAACTTCAGCTCCCGCCCGTCGCGAGCCAAGGGCAGCGCATTCTCAAGGGCGCGCCAGGCGGCCTGCCGGCCGGCGCGATCGCCGTCGAAGCAGAAAACGAGCTCGCTCGTTATCCTGAATATTTTGTTCAGATGCTCTTGGGTGGTGGCCGTCCCCAAGGTCGCCACGGCGTAGGTAATGCCGGATTGATGCAGGCGAACGACATCCATATACCCTTCAACAATCATCAAGCGCTTGAAATCGGTGCGCGCCTGGCGCGCCTCGTACAGACCGTAGAGTTCGCGGCCTTTGTGAAACAAGGGAGTTTCCGGCGAATTCAAATACTTCGGTTCGCCCTCATCGATCACGCGGCCGCCGAATGCCAGGACTCGCCCGCGCGAATCGCGAATCGGAAACATCAAGCGATCGCGGAACCGGTCGTAAAAGCCGGGGGTGCGCGAACCCTCCCGCGAATTGCGCTCGATAATCAAACCGGCTTGCAGCAATCGGCGGCGGTCTTCGTCTTGCGCGCCAAAGCGGTTGAGCAGGGCGTTCCAGGAATCCGGGGCGTACCCTAAGCAAAATTTGGCGCCGGTGGGCGCATCGATGCCGCGGGCCTGCAGATACTGCCGGCCTCGCTCGCTGTCCGCCAGGTTTTGTTCGTAAAATCGCGATGCGCGCGCCATGACCTCATGTAAGTCGGCCCCTCCCGGATCCCGGGAGGCTTGCGCCTCGCGCGGCAGCTCAAGCCCAGCGCGCTCCGCCAGATCCGCCACGGCATCGGGAAATCCGAGCTTTTCGTACTGCATGAGAAAGCCGACCACCGTGCCGTGCGCGCCGCAGCCGAAACAGTGATAGAACTGCTTCTCAGGACTGACCCAAAATGACGGCGATTTTTCGCTGTGGAACGGGCAGCAAGCCTTGTATTCGCGTCCGGATTTCTTCAGCGGCACGCGGGCGCCGATGATTTCGACGATATCCGACCGCGACACGATCTCGTCGATGAACGGCTGTGGAATGCGGCCGGCCATGGACCGCGTGCGATCAACCGCCGAGCTTGGCTTTGATTTTAGCCCCAACCGCGCCCATGTCGGCACGGCCCTGCGCTTTGGCTTTCATGATACCCATGACTTTCCCCATGTCCTTGATGCTCGCGGCGCCCACCGCTCCGATGGCATCATGGATCAGCGTGTCGATCTCGGCTTCGCTTAACTGGGAAGGCAAATAGCCTTGCAGCAAGGTAATTTCCGCGGCTTCCTTGTCCACCAAGTCCTGACGCTTGCCTGCTTGGAACTGCACCAAGGATTCCTTGCGCTGCTTGATCATCTTCTCGAGAACGCCCAAGACCTGCGCGTCGTCCAGATCGATTCGCTCGTCGACCTCGCGCTGCTTGATGGCGGCGGTGATCATGCGAATGACGCCGAGCCGCTCCTTTTCACCGGAGCGCATCGCCGCCTTCATGTCATCGGTAATTCGCCCTTTGAGAGACATCGAGGGAGCGGCATCGACTCTTAGTAGGATCGGGACGGGGGAGCCGCGGGAGGGGTGGCCGGGGGGCTGCCGCCAGAGCTTCGCATGTTCTCGCGAGACAGGCGTTTCAGGTGCCGTTTCACCGCCGCGGCCTTTTTTCGCTTACGCTCTTGGGTTGGCTTCTCGTAGAATTCACGCCGGCGAAGCTCGGTGAGGACGCCCGCTTTTTCACAGGCACGCTTGAAGCGACGCAAGGCGGCGTCAAAATACTCGTTCTCGCGAACACGAACGCTGGGCATTCAAACCTCAAAAGTCTAGGGCAACGGGCCGCCGGCTTTCGGCGACAGGGGCGCGCATTCTAAGGTGCGCCTCCACAAAAGGCAAAGGTTCGGTATCTTATTGGATTTTATGCGTGTTCTTGGAATTGAAAGCTCCTGCGACGAGACGGCTGTGGCCGTCTATGACGCCCAACTTGGGCTGCTGTCACATCGCCTTCACAGCCAGGTCGCGATGCACCAGGCCTATGGCGGGGTCGTGCCCGAACTTGCCTCGCGAGATCATGTCCGGCGGCTGCTTCCCCTCGTCAGGGAAGCTCTGAACGATGCCCGCTCGGACCAAGGTTCGATCGACGGAGTGGCCTATACGGCGGGGCCGGGGCTCATCGGGGCGCTGTTGGTCGGGGCGAGCTTTGCCGCCAGTTTGGCGTACGCCTGGGGCAAGCCGGTGGTGGGGGTTCATCATCTGGAGGGGCACCTCTTGGCACCGCTGCTCGAAGCCAAATCGCCCGCCTTCCCGTTTCTCGCTCTGCTGGTATCGGGCGGCCACACGCAACTGGTGGAGGTGACGGCACTCGGCGAGTACCGGATATTGGGCGAGACATTGGACGATGCGGCGGGCGAGGCCTTCGACAAGACCGCGAAGCTCTTAGGCCTACCGTATCCGGGTGGAGCGGCGCTTGCTCAGCTGGCCGAGAGCGGCCGGCCCAATCGTTTTGTGTTTCCGCGTCCCATGCTCGATCGGCCAGGTCTGGATTTCAGTTTCAGTGGCTTGAAGACGGCCGCCCTAGTAGCCTTGCGGGGCCGCGTTTTGGACGACGATACAAGAGCGGATGTGGCGCGCGGTTTCCAGGAAGCTGTGGTTGAGACGCTGGCCGAAAAGTGCCGGCGGGCGCTTCAGCTCACTGGTCACCGGCGTTTGGTGGTGGCCGGTGGTGTCGGCGCCAATCGGCACCTGCGCGAACGGCTGGCCAGTGTCGCGAACGGGATGGGCGCGGAATTGTATTACCCGCGGTCCGAGTTCTGCACGGACAACGGCGCAATGATCGCGCTTGCCGGATGCCTGCGCTTGACGGCGGGTTCACGCGGCAGCTTGGCCATCCTTGCGCGCGCGAATTGGGAACTCAGCGGCAATGGCAACAGGGGATTAGAGCTTTAATGGACAAAATTTTCATACACGCGCTCAAGGCTGAGGCGATCATCGGAATTTTTGATTGGGAACGCCAGGTCAAGCAAACGGTGATTGTCGACATCGAGATGAGCATCGATATACGCAAAGCGGCGTTGAGCGATTCCATCGACGACACGATGAATTACAAACGGGTCGCGAAGCGGGTGCTGGCGTTTGTCGAAGGGTCCAAGTTTCACTTGGTCGAAACCCTCGCCGAGCACATCGCCATGCTCATCTTGGAAGAGTTCGCAATTGCCGGCGTTCGAATTGCCTTGAGCAAGCCGGGAGCGGTACGCGGCTCGCGCGATGTGGGTGTCATTCTGGATCGCGATCGCGCTGATCTGCAGACGTGGCGCACGCGCGACGGCAAGATCGCGGCGGCAAGCAAGGTTTGACTGCCCGATGCCAGATCGCATTGTGCTCGATGAATCTCTGTCCTGGCGCCAAATAGGGGCCATCGCCCACGGTGCACACCTCGTCCTGTCGGACGCCGCGCAGCGCCGCATCGCCGCGGCGCGCGCTCTGGTGGAATCCATTGTGGCCAAGGGGATTCGCGCCTACGGCGTGAATACCGGGGTCGGCGCACTGTGCGACGTCGTCGTGGCGGAGCCCAAGCAGCGGCAACTATCGCGAAATATCGTGATGAGTCACGCCGTGGCCGTGGGTCCTTGCCTCGAAGCGACTGAAGTGCGCGCCATCATCGCGGCGGCGATCAACAACTTTGCGCACGGGTATTCGGGCGTGCGTGTGGCCGTGGTCGAGGGCCTGGGCGCGCTGCTCGCGCATGACTGCATACCGGAGGTGCCGGCGGCAGGGTCGGTGGGATATCTCTCGCATATGGCCCACATCGCGCTCGTGCTGCTGGGAGACGGGCACGCAAGCCTGAGCGGCGAGCGGCGGTCGGGCGCCGCAGCACTGCAGGCCATGAGCGTGCAACCGTTGGTTTTGCAGGCCAAGGAGGGCCTGAGCCTGGTCAACGGCACGCCCTGCGCGACAGGACTGTCTGCGATCGCCCTCGTGCGCATGGAGCGGCTGATGGATTGGGCGGACGTGATTGCCGCGATGACCTTCGAAAATCTTGGCGCGCAGCGGGATGGATTCGACGCAGACGCCTTGAGCGTGCGCTCATCCCCAGGTGTTGCGCAGGCCGGCGTGCATTTGCGCGCGATACTTGAAGGCAGCGGGATGCTTGCCGCCGCCGCTGGCCGGCGCACCCAGGATCCCTTGAGCTTGCGCGCCGTTCCCCAGGTGCACGGCGCGGCGCGGGACTTATTCGACTATGCCGCGGCGGTGGTCAATCGCGAATTATCATCGGCGACCGACAATCCCATCGTCATAGGCACGGTGGATGCGCCGCGCGCTCTGTCAGAGGCGAATGCAGTCGGAGCCGCGATCGCTCTTACCGCAGATTCGCTCGCTACCGCGGCAGCCGAGATTGCCGCGATGTCGGAACGCCGCGTCAACCGGCTGGTGAACCCCCTCGTGAGCAATCTACCGGCGTTTCTGGCTTCCGATAGCGGCGCGAGTTCGGGATTCATGATCGCGCAATACACCGCGGTTTCATTGGTCGCGGAGAATCGACGGTTGGCCGCGCCGGCGAGCCTGGACGGGGGTACCACCTCGGGATTGCAGGAGGATCATCTGAGCCACGCGACCCCCGCGGCGCTCAAGCTGCTCAAGATTCTCGACAATGCGGAGATCATTTTGTCGATTGAACTGCTCGCGGCGGCGCAGGCCTACGAGCTCCAGCCGCAGCCGCATGCTCGCGCACCCGGGACCGAGCGCATTTACCGAGCACTTCGCAGCGCTGTCGCTCAGTATCGCGACGATCGTCCCTTGGCCGGCGACATCGGTCGTGCGTGCGAACTTGTTCGACATCGGCGGCCGGGCGCTCTCTAAATGCTGCGCCCGCCGTCCACGGCGATTATTTGCCCCGTGATATAGGGTGCGTCTTGCGCCAAGAACAGCGCCGTGCGCGCCACATCCTGTGGTGTGCCGGGGCGCTTCAGCGCCGTCTTATCGATGATTTCACGCTTCGAAGCCTCGTCCGTTTCGCCCTCAGGCCAAAGAACCGGGCCCGGCGCGATACCGTTGACGCGAATTTCCGGACCCAGCTCGCGCGCCAGCGACCGCGTCAGCATCGCCAGGCCCGCTTTGGCCGTGCTGTATACCGGATACGCCTTAAGGGGCCTCAATGCATGGATATCGACCATGTTGATGATGAGCCCATGCTGGGCGCGCAGTCCCGGCGCCGCCGCCTGCGCCATAAACAGGGGGGCCTTCAAGTTACTGCCGATGAGATCGTCCCACTGGGCGTGCGTGATCTGTCCCACCGGCGTGGGATAGAAGCTGGAGGCGTTGTTGATCAAGACATCCAGACGGCCGAATTCCATCAGCGTGGCGGCCACCAGCGTCTCCGCAGCGCCCGCTGTCAGCAGATTCGCCGCGTGAATGGCGGCAGATCCCGGACGGCTCCGATTCAGCTCATCGGCCAGCGTAATTGCCGCGGCGGACGAGGATCGATAATGAATGAGCACTTTCGCCCCTGCCGCATGCAGGGTACGGACTATCTCGGCGCCGACCCGGCGCGCCCCGCCCGTGATCAACACCACCTGGTCCCTAAGAGATGATTTCTCGATACTAGCTGTCATGCGTCAGGAAGATACCGCAATGTTCATGCAGCGTGAACTCGCATTGAATGCCGACGAAGCGCGGCATTGCGATGGCATGCGCGCGCATCTGGCCGCTGAAATCGCCGCTGCGGGCGGATGGCTGAGCTTCGAGCAGTACATGGACACCGTGCTCTACGCACCCGGTTTGGGTTACTACAGCGCCGGAGCGCGCAAATTCGGCGGCGGCGGCGATTTCGCCACGGCGCCGGAGATTTCGAGCCTGTTCGGCGCCTGTGTCGCACTGCAGTGCGCCGAGGTGCTGGGCGCGCTGTCGGGAGGATCCATCCTGGAAATCGGCGCCGGCAGCGGCCGCCTAGCGGTGGATGTGATGTTGCGCCTCGAATCGCTCGGACGATTGCCGGCGCAGTACATGATCCTGGAAGTGAGCGCGGATTTGCGCGAGCGTCAGCGCCGGCGCTTGCAAGAGCGAGTCCCGCACTTGCTGGAACGCGTCTGCTGGCTGGACGCCCCGGCCGGCGAACCCTTCAACGGCGTCATTCTTGCCAATGAGGTGCTGGACGCTTTGCCGGTCGTGCGGTTTCGTTGGCGGCGGGCACAAATCGAGGAAATTGGGGTGGTGCTCGAGAACGGGCAACTGGCCGCGGCACCCAGGCGCGCGAGCCGATCGATGATCGAGATCTGCGATGCGCTCGCCGCGGCGGCCGGCGGCACCTGGGATGAAGGCTACGTCTCGGAGTACTGTCCGCGCCTGGGTGCTTGGGCCCAGAGCGTGACGGGTTCGCTCAACACCGGCGCAGTGTTATGGTTCGACTACGGCCTGCCGCGCGCGCAGTACTACTTTGCGCAGCGGCATGACGGAACCCTGCTGTGCCATTTCCGCCAGCGCGCGCACGGCAATCCGTTCCTCCATCCGGGACTGCAAGACATCAGCGCGTGGGTCGATTTCACTTCGCTCGCCGAGGCCGGGGCCGCCGCCGGCTGCGAGCTCGCGGGCTTCACCACCCAGACCTATTTCCTGGCAGGCTTGCAGGTAGACCGGGAAATGCGGGTCATTGCCGGCGACGATGAAAATCACTTCGCGCGTCTGGCGAATCAAGCGCGGCAATTGATGTTGCCGGGCGAAATGGGCGAACGGTTCAAGGCCATGGCGTGGTTGCGCGGACTTGATCTTGAATTATCCGGCTTCGCGCTGCAGGACCTGCGACACACGCTCTGACGTTAAAGCGCTACCTTGTTCAGTTCGCCACGATCACAGTGTCCGAGGCGGAGGTGCCAACGTTACCATCCACGTCAGTGGCCTTTGCCGTCAGCGCGACCGACGTGCCGTTCGCCACTGTCGTCGTGTTCCACTGCACCGTGTAGGGCGCTGCCGTGGCCGTGCCAATCGAGGTGCCGTTCGCGAAGAACTGTACCTTGGCGACGGCGACGCTGTCAGTCGCAGTCGCGGTCACGGCGACGGTCCCGCCGATGGTGGTGCCACCGCCACCATAGCCGCCGCCGGTGCTGGGCGGGGGCGCCGTGATTGTGACCACCGGTGCCTTGTTGAGCGCTGGCGGCGTCGCGCCGACGTCGATGCGGCCATAATTGCCGTGAAGTAGGTCAGCAGTGCCCGCCGCGTAAAACAACGTGTTGGCCGGCTGGTTATCGCTGTCGTTGCCGAACACGATGCCCCAGAGACCCGGTATGGCCAGCGGAGTGCCCGCTGAGTCGCTTACGGCTGCGACAAACTTGCCGCTCGTGGGATTGTAGGCGTTGATCTTCCCGTCGCCTAAGTTGCCGATCAGCACATCATTGCTGAGTGGCGCAAAGTCCGCGGGAGCGAGCGCAATGCCCCACGGCGCGTTCAGCGCCCCGCCCACAGGAATGAGGTGCGAGAGCAACGTGCCGTTCGTGTCGAAGACATCCACGAGACCGAGTCCGGCGCCAAAGGTGCTGTCATTGTCCGCTCCTTGCTTCGCGTAGGCGACGTAGATCTGCGTCGCGCCGCCTGCACCGCTGTTCACGGCCTGGATTCCGTACGGCGCATATCCCGCCGGCAGCGTCGAATCCGCAAAGGCGAAGCTCGTCGCCGACGGTGTCTGCTTCAGGTACGTGGCGCTGAACACGTCGACCTTGTTGTTGTGAAAGTCGGCGGCGTAGAGGTAGTAGCTGCCGCCGTTACTGGCGATGGCGAGCCCCGTATAAACGGCACCGCCCGTGTCGGTGTATGTCGTCACGGCACTGCCGATGTCGGCCCCCGGTGCCCATCCGGCCAGCATGCCGCCCGTGCCAGAGTAGATGAAGAGCGCCGCGCCGCTACTTCCGCCGGCGCTGACGACGAAGCCGGTGGTGGTATTCGCGACGATGCCGGTCGGACCGAAGCCGGGCGGCAGCTTGACGGCCGGCGTGCTCGGGGCGACTTCCTGTAACTTGCCGTTACCGTCGTAGAGCGTCGAGGTCTGGGTACCGTTGTTGGCCACCCACACCGGGTCGCCGGGAGCCATCGAGAGCCCCCACGGATTGATGAGGTTCGCATCAACCGTCAGTGCCGCGGTCCCTGCGGTGTCTGCGACCAGGCTCGTCAAGGTGTACGGCCCATTGCCGAGTGTAACCGTCAGGGTCGCGGACTTCGGTGTGCTGCCATTCATCCCGGCACACGTGAGAGTGTACGTGTCGCTGCCCGCGGCCGTCGGCGTGACAGTCGCCGTTCCACTGGTCGCCTCCGGGCCACTCCATGCGCCGCTCGCGGTGCACGAGGTCGCGGCCGCCGATGACCACGTTAGAGTCGCATTCGCGCCCAGGGTGATCGAGCTGCTATTTAGGGCGAGATTGACTGTGGGTGCGGCCCCGCCGCCGCCGCCGCCACCGCCACCACCTCCGCAGGCGGAAAGTAGTAAGGTCATAGGCAGCACTAGCGCTCGGAGCGGGTGCCGAACGCGGCGAGTCGATGTGCAGGCTTGGTCACGCATAGGTCGAGTCCTCGAGGTTAAGGCGCCATCTGACTGGCGTCTGGAGTGGCCGCACGCGTGGCCACTTTCTGTGTATGAGTACCCGGCCGACTGCGCGGGGTTTTACGATCTGAGAAATTATTCGCATGGACACACGCGGACAGAACCGACAGCCGTGCTGCGTTCCGAACTTCGTATCAAAAGAATCCATGTAGTTCGACGAAGTACAGCCGTCCATGCTCGGAATTATCCTGCGGTATACCGTCGTTCCAGCGAAAACCCGCGCGTATCTGCACGAACTGAATCGGCGTGAGTTCGTAGACCAGGCTCCAGCGCGTTTCCTCGCCATTCGGCGCCGCACGGTTTGGATTCAGAAACTCGTGGGTGATCTTCAAATTATTGCCGCGAGCGATGAGCCAATTGGCCTCGGCCAGGGTTGCGAGCTGCTTACCCTGCCCATTGGCGATGCTCAGGTCATCGGTTGCCTCGACCTGCGCCAGCCAGGAGATCGGGCCGGTGCGCAGGCCGCCAAAGATCCCATAGGCGCTTTTAGCTGCGCCGGACTGATCGTTGCGGTTGGCCGCAACGCCCGCCCGCCAAACGGATTCCACGTAGCTCAACTGACTGCTGTACTGCTTGCCGTCGCCGGTGACGGCACCACCGGCGGTACCGTTGCTGACGGCGAGCTGCGCGTCCCAGTGGCCCCGTTCCCACCCCACTTCCACTCCTTGATCCGGCGTCGTCATGTTGATTCCGGTTGCGGTGAGAATGAAGGCAGTCTGGTCCTGCAGCCGCAGACCGAAGGGCAGGTACATCTGGCCGGCCTTGATATACCAGTCGTGCGTGCCGGACCAATACAGAACATAGGCCTCCCGATTGAGCGCGCCTCCGGGAGCAACCTGCTCATCGACGTACGCCAGGAGCCTGTTGGGAATGACTTCCGCCTCCATGTAAATCCGGGTCTGTTCGAGCGCGAATTGCTGCACCGAGCTGGTTTGCGGCGCCTGGGTTACCGAGGCGTCAAATCGCAGGTTGCCCCCGGCCCGTAGGTATTGACCGACTTGACCGTTCCAGTTATCGAGCGCGGTATCGATGTGTTGAGCAGGCAGCACGGTCTGCGCGAATATGTCGCCGAACGCCGTGCGCAACCCGCCGCCCGTTGGGTTGACGTGGCACTGCCCGCATTTCAGCCCGAGCTGGACGGCGAGATAGGGCTCGGCGTGCGCGGCATGCGCACCGAAGCACAGCAGGACGAGCAGGCAGCGGGGCCCAAATTGACGGCGCCGGCCGGTCATGGAGCGGGTTCCACGGTGAACTCGAATGAGGCATCCGAACCGAGCGTCATCGCGTTCAGATTGGCTAAGGCGCCGCCCCCTGTGCCGCGCACCGTGACACGATAGATTCCGGATTCAAGCACCGTACTCGGAGTGAGCAACAGCACGGCGGGATTTTGTTCGGCAAGCGCCGCGGCGATCGAAATCCTCTCGGTGCGGTCGCCGGCTATGCGTTCAAGCGTGATGGTCGAATCGTTGACCAGCGATGCGTCAACCTCTTGCGTGAAGGTCACCAAGATTCGCGCCGGCGGAGCCTTTACCGTCGCCTTGTCGAGGGGTGCCGTAGTTTGGACGGCGAACACCGTAGACACCGCCGACGGCGCGTTCGGCGCGCCATTCGTAATCCACTGCCGAATGGCGTCGATCGTCGCCTGCGGAAGCGGTGTTTCTCCGAGCGGCATTTGACCGCCGTCTATTCCGGGGGCACCTTCGATCTTCTGCACCATGTAGCTGCCGTCCGGATCACCCGGCTTCACCCGCAGCAAATTGGGTTCTTCTGTGCTGGGTACTCCTACAAGCAAGTTGTAGCTATGCGCGGCATCGAGCTGCAGGCCTTCCGGCGCGCTCGCACCGATGTGACACTTCGAACAGATGGGCGTGAAGACATTGTCCTGGATCGACTGAAAATCCGCGGTTATCGGCCCGGTCGTTGTGTTGCCCGCCGTGATTGGTTGCCCGTTCTGATCGAGGCCGTCGCCGTTGCCGGCGCAACCTGCGGTGCAGGCGAACGCGACCAGCGCGGCCAAGGACCTGCAACGGCCAATGTGCATGCTCGACTACTCACGTAACGATGACATGGAGTAGGTACCCGGCGGCCGATCCGGGGTTTAGCGGGGCGGCTATTTTTTTCTTCGCCTACGTATCGGCTAGCGGTTGTTGGCGCAGATCCGCGATGGCGCGACTGCGCCGCTGGCGTAGCTGTTCCGCTATCTTCGTTCCGCTGTGGGCAGCGATGTCCTCGGCCGTAGGCTTGATCGCCGCAGCGGCATCGCGTGCCGCGTGCAAGTATTCCCGCTGTGGATACGGTCTAGTTTCCAGTCCCGTTCGGCCGCGCGAGTCCGCTTCGCAGGCGAGAAGGGCCTGGGCGAACCGCTCGGGGCGGCGAAATGCGTCGGCTCGCTCCATGAATTCGAGAATGGTATTGGCGCGTAGTTCGAATGCACGATGCACGACGCCGTGGTAACGCGCGACGATCAGTGCAAGCTCGCGATAGTCATTCGGGATGCGCAGCCGTTCCGCGAGCGCTTCGATGAGCGCGACGCTGCGCTCTTCGTGGCCACGATGGCCCGGCCACTCCGCGCGCGGGGTTGAGCCTTTGCCGAGATCGTGCACCAGGGCTGCAAATCGTACCGTGGTGTCGGCGCTCAGCAAGGCGGCTTGGTCCAGAACCATGAGCGTGTGCAAGCCGGTGTCGATCTCCGGATGCCATTGCGCCGGCTGCGGGACGCCGAAAAGCGCGTCAATCTCAGGATAAATGGACTTCAGAGCGCCGCAGACACGCAGTACTCGGAAGAATTCGCTTGCGGTAGATTCGCGCAGCGCCTTTTCGGACTCCTGCCATACTCGCTCGGCAACCAGCGCTGCGACCTCCTGCCGCTCGACCATGCTGCGCATGAGAGCGAGCGTTTCTGGCGCTACTTTAAATCCGAGCGGCGCAAGGCGGGCGGCGAAGCGCGCCACGCGCAGCACACGCACGGGATCCTCGACGAATGCCTCCGAGACATGCCGCAATAGCCGTGCGTCGAGGTCGCGCTTGCCGCCGTAAGGATCGATCAGGGCGCCGTCGGGCGATTGTGCAATGGCGTTAATGGTCAAGTCGCGGCGCCCGAGATCTTCTTCTAACGTCACGCCGGGCCCGAATTCCACGGTGAATCCGCGATAGCCGGGCGCCACTTTGCGCTCGAGCCGCGCCAGTGCATATTCCTCTTGCGTGCCGGGGTGCAGAAACACCGGAAAATCGCGGCCGACTTCACGATAGTTCAAGCGCAGCAGCTCCTCCCGCGTGCTGCCCACCACCACCCAGTCACGTTCCTTCACGGGCAGGCCGAGCAAGGCGTCTCGAACGGCTCCCCCAACCAGATACACTTGCATGCGTGAATAGTAGCAGCATGTATTCAAAGATCCGCACCGCACTGGCAATCGCGATGATCCTAGGGCTGACCGGCGGCTGCTATTTGTTGCAAAGCGCGAACGGTGAGTTGGCGCTCATGTCGAAGCGCGAGCCGATCGGCCGTGTTATCGATGACCCTTCGACACCGCCGGCGGTGCGTACCCGGCTCNNCACGAGTTGGGCCTGCCGAATAACGGCAGCTATCGTAGCTATGCCGATGTGGGCCGGCCGTGGGTGGTGTGGAACGTCGTTGCGGCACCCGAGTTCTCCCTGACCGCCAAGCGCTGGTGCTACCCAATCGTCGGGTGCGTCGCGTATCGCGGCTATTTCACCGAGCGTAGGGCGCGCGCATTCGCGGCAAAATTGCGCGGCAAGGGCCTGGACGTCAGCGTCGGCGGGGTCGCCGCTTATTCGACTCTCGGACTTTTCAACGATCCGATCCTCAACACCATGCTGGCGTGGGACGACATCGAATTGGCATCGATTGTGTTTCATGAGCTGACGCATCAATTGCTCTATGTGCCGAACGATTCGTCGTTCAACGAAGCACTCGCCACGATGGTGGAGGAAGAAGGCGTTCGTCGCTGGCTCCTGTACCAAGGCCGCGACAAGGATTTGGCGAATCATGTATTGCAGCGAGCCCGCTACATGACGGTCATCGATCTGTTGAATCGCACTCGGACCGAGCTGCAATCGATATATGCGTCCGGCGCGGCGCAGGGGCGGATGCGAGATCAAAAAAACGCCGCGCTTGCCGCCATGAGGGTCTCCTTTGCACAACTGAAGGCAGGATGGGGAGGGCACGCACCCTTCGAGTCTTGGTTCAACGGGGAGATCAACAACGCGCATCTCGCGTCTGTGGCAACGTACTTCGATTGTGTGCCGGGTTTCGAGCGCGAATTGTCGGCGGTGGGCGGGGACCTCAACGCATTTTATCGGCGCGCCCGCGAACTGGCGAAGCTGGATCAGAAGCAGCGCGATGCGATCGTCTGCGGCGACGGTCCGTCTCTTGGTTCTTAGTTCCTCTAGCGGCGATGCAGCGCGCGACCGGCGGCGGCGCGGTTGTGGCTCAAGCGGGCATTGTCTTCCAGAGAACCCAGGTATTGGCGGGCTGCCGCCAGCATCGATTGCGGTTTGATGCCAAGGCCGGCGAAACCGTTGACCGTGCAGACGCTGTCGATGCTCAACGAGCGATAATTGTCGCTGGAAAATGGCCGGCCGGGAACGAAGTCCATCACCAGAGCCTGTAAACGCGCTGCGAAGTCGGGTAAACCGATGATCCAGCGGCGGTGGCCGGTGAGATTCGCTACCAGGGTAACGATCTCACGCAAGGTATACACCTGGGGTCCGCCGAGTTCATACGTCTGCCGGCTGCACGCTCCGCCCTGAAGACAGTGCAGAAGCGCCTCGATCACATCGTCGACCAATACCGGTTGGAAGCGTGCGTCCGGCTTCGCCAGTGGAAAGACCAGGGGCACATCCCCCAGCAGCGCGGCGAAGCGATTCAGAAATGAATCGCCCGGACCGAAAATCACGGACGGCTGAAATATTGTCCAATCCAGCGTGCCGCCGTGCTCGCGAATGAGCTTCTCCGCCTCGCCCTTGGAGCGTAGGTAATAACTGGGCGCATCGACCGCGGCCTTCAGCGCAGATATCTGCAGAAGGCGCGTGACCCCCGCGGATCGCGACGCCTGCAGCACCCCTCGGGTGAGCTCGGTATGCGCGCGGCGAAAGCCACTCCCGCTGAACCCGCGTTCATTGAGAATCCCGATCAGATTGATCACCACGTCCTTGCCGCGGAAGCGCTCGCTCAGTTGCGCCTCTTGGTAGACATCGCAGTTCTCGAGGGTCAGTCCGGGCAGGACCAGCAAGTGCTTGTGCTGTTCGCGATCGCGCGACAAGACGGTGACGCGATGGCCTTCCTTGATCAATCGGGCGACCAGCCGGGTGCCCAAGAACCCGGTGCCGCCGAGAATGCACAGGGTCTGCCGCCGCATCTCGTCAGCGAATCGGAATCAGCAGCTGCGTGGAGCCGCGGCGCACATTCAGCACCAAGACTGCCGCGCCTTGCGCGGCTTCGCGGAAGCTCTTGATGTTCGAAATCGGTGTGCGGCCGATGCCGACGATCAAGTCGTTGGCGCGAAGCCCTGCCTCAGCCGCGGGGCTGGATTCCTGCACGGCTTTCACCAGGACGCCGCCGCCGTCCGGCGCATCGGTAAGGTCCGTTCCGTCAAGGCCTCTGTTGATGTCGACCGCGTTGGCGGTTTCCGTATCGCCGCGCTCGGCAATCATCGCGGTGACTTTGCGCGGCTTGCCGTCGCGCAACAGGCCGATCTCGACCTTGTCTCCGACCCGCAGCATGCCGATCGCATTGCGTAACTCGCCGGCGTCTTTCATCGTGGCGCCGTTGATCGAGGTAATGATATCGCCGGTCTTGACTCCGGCCCGCTCGGCTGCGGAGCCCTGCACGACGCCCGCAACCAGTGCGCCGCTCGATTCGCTGACGCCGAATTCCTTGGCGATGTCCGGCGTGACGGGGTAGATATTCACGCCGAGTACTCCGCGCTTCACCTGACCGTACTTGATCAACTGGTCCATCACGCCCTTGACCATGTTGACCGGGATCGCAAATCCGATGCCGATGTTGCCGCCGGTGCGCGACAGTATGGCGGAATTGATGCCGACAAGTTCACCGCGCAAATTCACCAAAGCGCCGCCGGAATTACCGGGATTGATGGAGGCGTCGGTCTGGATAAAGTTTTCATAGCCCTCCGGATTGATTCCGCTGCGCCCCAAAGCACTCACGATGCCGGCGGTCACGGTGTTCGCGAGAGCGAACGGATTGCCGATGGCGACGACGTAATCTCCGACCTCGAGCCGGCTCGAGTCTCCCAGGGTCATCGCCACCAGGTTCGGCTGCTTCGCCTGCAGGACGGCAATATCTGCGCCTTCGTCGCTGCCGATCACCTTGGCCGAAAAGCTCCGATTGTCGAGCAAGGTGATGGTGATCTCGCTGGCATTTTCCACCACATGATGATTGGTGATGATGTAGCCGTTCTTGGCATCGACGATGACGCCGGACCCGGCACTTTGGAATTGCCGCTCCCGCGGCTTCGAGTCCGGCGGCACATCGAAAAAGCGCCGAAAGAAAGGGTCGTCCAATAGGGGATTTCGCTGTCCCGGCTGCTCCTTAATGGTGCCGCGGGTGGAGATATTGACCACGGCGGGCGACACGCGCTTGACCAATGGCGCGAGCGAGGGCATCGGCGCGGCATCCGCAACGGCCGCAGGCGAGGCGGCATGCACCGCGGGTGCTGCGAAAAAAGCCGCTGCAAGCGCAGCGGCCGCAAACTGAAGACGCAAGTTCATGCGCAGTCCTTACAAATAATATCGCCGTCGTTGAACGGCCGAATGGGGTCGGGCGGATTTCCGTCCGACCCCATGGGCCGCAAGTTTCGAATCGCGATGTTACACGCAAGACCGCGCGCTGACACAGGCCCCGTTAGGCGGCTTCGACCGTGATACGGTGCGGCTGCACCTGGGCAAGCTTCGGAATTGCGACCTCCAGCACACCATTGGCGAATTTAGCCTTGATGTTCTGGACATCGGCCGATTCCGGCAGGCTGAAACGGCGCTGAAATTCGCCCGCGATGCGCTCGATTCGCCGATAGCCGTCGCGTGCTTCGCGCCGCGCATCCTCGCGCTGCCCGCGGATGCTCAGCACACCCTGGTCGGAGGTGATTTCCACGCCTTTCGGGTCCACGCCGGGAAGGTCCACATGCAGCACGAACTGATTGGCTTCCTCGTGAATATCAACCGGCGGTAGCCAGGCGCCGGAATCCGCGGCCGTCGTCAGCGGCGCGCCGAATAATCGATCGATGTCTTTCTGGAGCCGGCTGACGAGTGCCCAGGGCTCATAACGTACGACGGTCATAGTTACTCCTCAATAAGCGTATTGATAAAAATGTCGATGGTAAAAATTCAGTGATTCAAGAACCACTGCGCGTGACTCAAAAGTTGGGTCGCTCATGCGAATTTCAATCAGGAGGAAGAAATTCGACGGCGGCAATGAGAGCCAGCGGATGGGCCGACGTCCCGACGAGTGCGACCGGGACAAAGTGAGACGTGGTTCAAAGTCAATGGGACATAATGTGGATAACGTGTGCAAACACAAGATGTTGCGATTAGGGTTTTTTCCGCTTGACCTACAGCTTAGAAAGTGTAATCAGGCAATTTCTCGAGACAATTTTGTAAGATATTGATATATATAGATATTCTAGGGTACAAATTCTACAAAAAAAGTCTTGACGGTGATCGTCATCGCGCCGTAACCTCTCAGCCCACATACAACATGTTGTGGTCGGCAGTTTCACGTTAATCCCCGTCGGCTTTATTTCTAGTGTCGATTTCCTGATCGAGGCTATCCGCCATTTGTTTCAGATGGTTCGTTCGATAATTATGAGGGAGCAGCTTTAATACCCATGAACACGGTGGTCAAGATACAGCCCAAAGACGTCGGCAGTATTCCTTTCCAAGAAGCGTCCTTTGATATCTGGGATAAGAAGTACCGTCTGACCGCAAAGGATGGGTCGCCTATCGATAAATCGATGGACGACACTTATAAGCGCGTCGCTCGCGCGCTCGCCGACGTGGAATCCGAAGAGTGCCGCGAGCAGTGGTACGACTCGTTCCTCTGGGCGCTGCGCCATGGCGCGATTCCCGCCGGCCGCGTCACATCGAATGCCGGCGCACTTGAGCATAAGCCCGCCACTTCGACCATCAACTGCACCGTATCCGGAACCATCCGCGATTCGATGGACGATATATTGAATAAGGTGCACGAAGCGGGTCTTACGCTGAAAGCCGGTTGCGGAATCGGCTATGAGTTTTCGACCTTACGGCCGCGCGGCGCGTATGTATCGGGCGCCGGCGCATATACCTCGGGCCCTTTGTCGTTCATGGATATCTACGACAAGATGTGCTTCACCGTATCTTCGGCGGGCGGCCGACGCGGCGCGCAAATGGGTACTTTCGATATCGGCCATCCCGATGTCCTGGAATTCATTCGCGCCAAGCGCGAGAACGGCCGATTGCGGCAATTCAATTTGTCGCTTCTGATCACCGACGAGTTCATGAAAGCGGTCAAGGGCGATAGCGAGTGGAAGCTCGCGTTCCCGTTAGGGCTAAAGGAGTTCGAGGCTGAGCAGCCGGATCTGTCTGATGGCGCCAAATTTGTCTGGCGCGAATGGCCGCACAGGGACGGCTATGTTGCGAACGAGGAAGGGCTGGTTGCCTGCAAGGTCTACAAGACTTTACCGGCGCGCCGGGTGTGGAATTTGATCATGTCCTCCACCTACGATTTCGCGGAACCCGGCTTTATCCTGGTCGATAAGGTCAACGAGATGAACAACAATTGGTGGGCAGAGAACATCCGGGCCACCAACCCTTGCGGCGAACAACCGTTGCCGCCTTACGGTTCTTGCCTCCTAGGCTCGGTGAATCTCACCAAATTCGTGCTCGATCCGTTCACCGACAACGCGCGCTTCGATTGGGAGACCTATCGCAAGGTCGTCAAGGTCTTCACGCGCATGCTGGACAATGTGGTCGAGGTGAACGGTCTGCCGTTGGCGCCGCAACGTGAGGAAATCATCCGCAAGCGCCGCCATGGCATGGGGTTTTTGGGTTTGGGCTCCTCCATCACCATGCTCTGCATGAAGTACGGTTCCAAGAAATCGGTGGCGTTTTCGCAAAATGTATCGCGAGAAATGGCGGTCGCCGGTTGGGAAGCGGCGCTCGATCTGGCGCGCGAGAAGGGTCCGGCGCCGATCATGAACGAGGAGTTCACGGTGAGCCGTGAAATGCTGCGCAAGCGCCCGGAAATGGTCAAGGACGGCTGGCGCGTCGGCGCGCGGGTGTGCGGTCGCGTGCTGCATGCTCGCTATAGCCGCTACATGCAGCGCATTGCCGAAGCATCGCCGGAGCTGGTCGACGAGCTAGCCGAGGTCGGCGCGCGCTTTACCCATCACACATCCATAGCGCCCACGGGCACAATATCCCTGTCGCTCGCCAACAACGCGTCCAACGGCATCGAACCGTCGTTTGCACATCATTATTTCCGGAATGTGATTCGCGAGGGTAAGAAATCCAAGGAGAAGATCGATGTGTTCTCATTCGAGCTGCTCGCGTACCGCGAATTGGTGAATTCACGTGCCATGCCGGATTCGCAGAATGCGGCCGAGAAATTGCCCGATTATTTTGTCTCGGCCGACGACATAGGTCCCAAGGAACACGTGGACATTCAGGCGGCGGCTCAACTGTGGGTGGATTCGTCCATCTCCAAGACGGCGAACGTCCCGACGGATTACAAGTACGAGGATTTCAAAGACATCTATTCGTACGCCTACGAGCAGGGTCTTAAGGGTTGTACGACTTTTCGGTTCAATCCGGAAGCATTTCAAGGGGTATTGGTCAAGGAGGACGACCTCAAGAACACGACCTATGTGTTCACGCTCGAAGACGGCGCGGAGGTCGAAGCGCGGGGCGATCAGGAGATCGAGTACGACGGCGAAATGCACACCGCCGCGAACCTTTTTGACGCCTTGAAAGAAGGTTATTACGGGAAATTCTGATCATGGCTCACATCAAAATTGAAAAAAAGATCGCCAAATATCGGGTGCTGAGGCCTGAATCGAAGGACGCCGCGGCCGCCGCTGCTCCCAAGGATGCGCTCAAGACGCAAGACAACGTTATTTGGATGCACGAGAAGCTCGAGCGACCGGAAGTTCTGATCGGCTCGACCTACAAAATCAAGACACCGGTATCGGACCACGCGATGTACGTCACCATCAACGATATCGTGCTCAACGAGGGAACGCCGCACGAGCAGCGCCGGCCGTTCGAGGTGTTCATCAATTCGAAGAATCTGGACCACTTTCAATGGATCGTCGCGCTGACCCGGGTCATTTCCGCAGTATTTCGCAAGGGCGGCGATACGACGTTCCTGGTCGACGAGCTCAAGGCGGTATTCGATCCAAAGGGCGGCTACTGGCAGCCCGGCGGCAAATTCATGCCCTCGACGATCGCCGAACTCGGTTATGTGATCGAGCGCCACTTGCAATCGATTGGTTTGCTCAAGAAACCCGAGCTCGACGTGCATCAGCGCAAACTCGTGCAGGAAAAGCGCGCGGAGTTCGAAGCGCGAACCAAGCAAACGGATGCCTTCTCGAAGACGCTCTTTCCGGAAGGCGCCCGGCTGTGTTCGAAGTGCAGCACCGCGGCGGTGGTGATGATGGACGGCTGCAATACCTGCTTGAATTGTGGCGACTCGAAGTGCGGATAGATCGCCGATAGCTAGATTCATCATCTTTGCGGCGCTGGCGCTACTGCTTGCGCCGGACTTTTGCGTGCATGCGGCGGCGGATGAGCCTGATCCTTTTGCCCGTCCGCCGGAGCTCGAGCAGGATGTGCGCTTCTGGATTCGCGTATACACCGAGGTCACCACCGATCAAGGCCTGCTGCACGATGATTGGAATCTTGGGCTGGTATACGAAGTGCTGCGCTTCGATCCGGCCATGCCCCCGGCACAGCGCGAACGCCGTGTTGCGGAGGCGAAAGGGCGCTATGCGGCGCTATTACGGCGGTTTGCCGCCGGTTCCACCGACAATCTAACCCCCCACGAGCGGCGCATACTGCACGCCTTCGGCGACAAGGCGACTGCCGCCGACTTTCGCGATGCCATCGATCGGATACGCTTTCAACTGGGGCAAGCCGACCGGTTTCATGACGGGCTGGTGCGAGCCGCCGTGTGGGAAAAGCAGATCGCACGTACCCTGACGCATCACGGCGTGCCCGCGCAGATTGCGGCGCTTCCGCATGTCGAGTCATCGTTCAATATCGAGGCTTATTCAAAAGACGGCGCGGCGGGATTGTGGCAATTCATGCCCTCAACCGCCAGACGATTCATGCGCGTCGACGGCGTGGTCGACGAACGCTTGGATCCTTACAGCGCCACGCAGGCCGCTGCGAATTTGATGCTCTACAACTATCGCCTGCTCGGTACCTGGCCGCTCGCCGTTACGGCCTACAACCATGGTCCAGGCGGTTTGCGGCGCGCGGAAGACGAGTTGGGCACCAGCGACATCGCCATCATAGTCAAGCGCTACCGGGGTAAGACATTCGGCTTTGCATCGCGCAACTTTTATGTGGCGTTTTTGGCGGCACTTGATGTGGACCGCAACGCGGAAAAGTACTTCGGGCCGATTTCCCACCTGCCCGACACGGAAAGCACGGCGGTGGAATTGCCGGACTATATTCCCGTGGATGCGTTGGCCAAGGCATTCAAGGCCGATATGGGGGCACTTCGGGTGTTGAATCCGGCCCTGCGGCCTCCCATTTGGAACGGAACTCGTTTGGTGCCGCGCGGCTACGCCTTCCGTGTGCCCGGGACACCGCCGCAAAGCGAGATCGACGCCGCTTGGGGCCGCCTGCCGTTGACCCAGCGCTACGCGGTGCAGCGCAACGATGGCAAGCATCGAATGCGCCGCGGCGAGACCTTGGCCGGGATTGCGGCCGCCAGCGGAGTGACGATGAGCCGTTTGCTGGCTGCGAACGGATGGAGCGGCGAGCACGCCGTTAAGCGGGGCGACGTGTTGCGCATCCCGATGCCGGCATCGCGGGCGGAAACTGCGGGCGGCACAGCCCCGGCCGCGGCGAGCGCGATGATCGCCTCCGCGGAGGTTCCTGCCTCGCCGCCGCTGCCGGCGATTGAAGTGATTGCCTCGCCGCCCAAGGAACCGGTCTCGGCGCGGCAGACCGACAGCGCAGCTTTGTTGCCGGTTGCCACTCCGTCGGGCAGCTCGGATACGACCGATTACAGCGTAAGCGCCAACAACACCGTGATAGTGCAGGCTGCGGAAACCTTGGGCCATTTTGCGGACTGGACACAATCGGACTCCAGGGCGTTGCGCGCGTTGAACAAGCTGCATAAGAAATCGACGGTAACCGTCGGCCGGAAAATCAAACTGGATCTATCCAAAGTCACCGCCGCGCAGTTTGTCGCGGTCCGGCGCGAGTATCACCGGCATTTACAAGAGGTCTTCTTCGCCACGCACCGAATTGCGGGTACCGAAAATTACGCCGTCAAGCGTGGCGATTCGCTGTGGACGATCGCGCAACAGCACGATGCTCTGCCGGTGTGGCTGGTGACCCAGTATAACCCTGACGTTGATTTCAACGACGTGCGGCCCGGAACCATGATTACCCTGCCGCGGGTCGCGGCAATCAATCGCCAATGATGTTCCGCCCGCGCACGAACGCCGAGAGCCTAGCGTGGGCGTCGCGACCGGGGGTGAATCTCAACACCGAGCCGTCCCCCGCGCGAAAATCCAGCGCAAGCCTTTGGCTGCCGGCGATGCGTCCGAGGGTTCCTGCGCTGAGTTGGAAATACGCGACCTGGCCCCAGGGCACCGCCGGCCGATACGCCTCTCGGCCGAGTCTGGGCGCCTCGAGGGTAGTTAGGACCAACGGACCGTCATCGAGAATCAGCGAAACGGCCCCGGGCTCGCGAATATCGCCGACTTGGGCGCCGCTTCCGGGCGCCACGTTGATCCACAATCCATAGCCAATGTTGCCCGAACGATCCCACTCGACCGGACCGAAGTAGATCAGGCTGGTATGTTTGCCCAAAGTGACTACGGCGCTCTGCGCGCTTTGCTCCAGTTCGATCGGCTCGCGCAGCGCCGCCCACGTGATCCCGGTTTTCGCGTCCAGCGCTTCGACAGGCCTGATCGAGGATTGGCCGGAGCAGCCCGACAAGACCCCAAGAACTAGAACTACGAGAAACCACCGCAAGCGCATGTCGCCAATTATACCCAGTACGTGACCCATAGCAGATTATGTCGCGCCGAGTACACGCTATAATTTCACGGATGATCAATCGAAGTCGCCCACTCCTGGTAACGAGTTTATGCACGATCCTCGCCCTGGCGACGGGCGTCGTGGGCTCCATGCGCGCCTGCGCGGAGGAAATCGCTACCGCGGATCGGGTGGTCGTCCGTAAAGCTGAGCACAAGCTCTACCTATACAGCGGCCAGCGTTTGCTGGGCGAGTATAAGGTGGAGCTGGGCTTGAATCCGGAGGGTCAGAAGGAGCGCGAACATGATTTTCGGACTCCTGAGGGACGCTACTATCTGGAGCGACGGAACGTGCGCAGCGACTACTTTCTTGCCATTCAGGTTTCATATCCGAACAGGGACGACGAGCGGCGCGCCCGCAAGCACGGCTGGGTTCCCGGCGGCTCGATCATGATTCACGGCTTTCCGAACAATCCAAAGCATCCTTCGGCGTACTACATGTCCAACGATTGGACGGACGGCTGTATCGCGTTATCGAACTCCGACATGGTCGAAGTGTGGATGCGCACCCAAGACAATATTCCGATCGATATTTTTCCTTAAGAAGGGGCTGCGTGGAAACCACGATTTTATCCTCCGACATGGTGGACGCGCGGGTCGCGCCGAAAGGCAGCTTGGAGCACCTTTCGCAGCAGGAAATCGCCAAGCTTCTTGATTCCGGACAAGGCGGTCTGTATCCCTTGTTTCGCCAATGCGCGCTCGCGGTACTCAATTCCGGCAGCGATATTGACGATTCGCGGCTGATCTTCGAGAAGTACCGGGACTTCGATCTGCGAATCGTACGGCAAGCCTGGGGCATCAAGCTCGAGATCAAGAACGCGCCGGCGGCGGCCTTCGTGGACGGCGAGATGATCAGGGGACTGAAAGATCATCTGTTCGCCGTGCTGCGCGACGTGGTGTTCATCTCGAATGAGATCATGGAGAGCGGACGCTTCGACCTCAGTTCCTCCTCGAGCATCACCAATGCGGTATTCCACATTCTGCGCAATGCGAGAGTGTTGGAGCTGCAAGCGCGACCGAATTTGGTGGTCTGCTGGGGCGGACACTCCATCCGGCGCGTCGAGTACGACTACACCAAGAAAGTCGGCTACGAGCTCGGGCTGCGCAGCCTGGATGTGTGCACGGGCTGCGGTCCGGGCGCCATGAAGGGTCCCATGAAGGGAGCAACAATCGGCCACTCGAAGCAGCGTATCGTCAACGGGCGCTACCTCGGCATCAGCGAGCCGGGCATCATCGCGGCCGAACCGCCTAATCCGATCGTGACGCAACTGGTGATCATGCCGGACATTGAAAAGCGGCTGGAGGCATTCGTACGCCTGGGCCACGGCATTGTCATTTTTCCGGGAGGCGCAGGCACGGCGGAGGAGATACTCTATTTGCTGGGGCTGCTGCTTGACCCTGCCAACCGTGACCTTCCGTTTCCCGTGGTATTCACCGGGCCGGCCGAAAGCGCTGAGTACTTCCAGCAAATTCACCGCTTCATCGGCGCAACCCTTGGTGCCCCCGCGCAGACGCGCTATCAGATCATCATCGATGACCCTGCCGGCGTGGCGCGCGCAATGGTGCACGGCCTGGCGAAAGTGCGCGACTACCGGCGCCAAGCGAGCGATTCCTACGGCTTCAACTGGCTGCTGAAGATTCCGCTCGAGTTCCAGCTGCCATTCGAAGTCACGCACGCGTCGATGCGCGCCTTGCGGCTGTCGCTCGATCAGCCGCCGCATGAGCGCGCCGCGGATTTACGCCGCGCGTTTTCCGGGATAGTGGCCGGCAACATCAAGGAATACGGCATCAACGCGATAGAACGTTACGGGCCGTTCGAGCTCACCGGCGAGCCCGCCATCATGGAGCCCCTCGATCAATTGCTCAGGTCATTTGTGGCACAGCGGCGGATGAAACTCACGGGCACCGAGTACACGCCCTGTTATCGATTAGTGGCATGAACGATCCGCAGATCATCCGTTATCGCTTCGATCTGCCGGACGGCTCGCAAAGGGCTCTGGAGTTCGCCTTCGACGCGAAGGATTTTCGCTTATCCAATTCGACGCCGGCCGAGCCGCCGTTCTGGACGGAGCTGGGATTCAATCAATGCGCCAATTGCCCGCTCAGTGCGGCCGACCACAAGCATTGCCCTGCCGCATTGCAGATGGCAAACGCGATTGAGCCGCTCAAAGCACTGGTCTCGTTCGACGTCGTAGGGGTCACCGTCGTGCAAGCGGACAGGACCGTGTATGTGCAAACAACCGCGCAGCAGGCGATGTGTTCGGTGCTCGGATTGATCATGGCGACCGCCGGATGCCCGTGGACCGACCGTTTGCGACCCATGGCGCGGTTCCACTTGCCTTTCGCCACCGAGGCGGAAACGGTGTACCGCAGTGTTTGCATGTACCTGCTGGCGCGCGAACTGGCCGGCGCGGACGGCGCCCCGGGATTCGGCGCGCTGGAGGAGCTTTACAGGAATCTGCACGTGGTGAACCGCGATATGGCGCGACGCTTGGGCGCCGCCGCCCGAACCGATCCGGTGCGCAACGCGATGGCGTTGCTCGATTCCTATACGACGTTATTGCCTGCCGCATTGGAGCGCTCGCTGGATGAGCTCAAGCCCCTATTTAACGCTTGGCAACTTGCTTGACTTTAGGCCATTTAACTTACCGCGACGTGCTGTGAGATGCGTATCGCAATGCGCGCGGTCGCCCAGCGACGATGCCCGCTCGCCTGTGACACAGTTCCTGTCGAGGAAAGTGCGCGACACTTACTGTCGTACACATCGACAGAGGCATAACCGATGAACGACAGCAAGACTCAAACGCGATACACGGGAGTGGATCGTCGGGCCCCTCGCACGGAGCCGGGCGGTGCAAAGTCCGGTACTGCTGTCCCGCGCGATCCCTACAAGGGCGGCGGTCGCCACGCGGCAATTACCAACAATCTCTACAATTGGCACAGCTACAAAAACTGGGCCGAGAAAATTCGCGGAACTTGGCAGGAAAAGAAATAGCTCGCGGCGCCGCGCTTATGCGGTCTCCGGCAGGGGATTGAACCCCGTACCCGGGCTCCGCGCACCCTCCTTCGCTTGCAGCCACGCCAGCAAGGGCTGCCAATCTTCGAGATCTTGTTCCACCACGTAGCGTTTCATCTCGTGCACGCCGACTCCCTGCTCGACGGCGCGCACATAGTTCTGCGAGTCGCGTAAGGTCGCGATCACCGGGATCCGCAATGTTTCCAGAAATCGCATCAAGGACTGATAGATCACGGTATTTCGCCTGACGCGGTTGGCGATCACGCCGATGCGGTTTTCGTCGCGCCGCACCTTCGCAATCAGCAGCAGGTCGGCGATGCATTTCGAGCACGCGTGAATGTCGATGTCGGAAGGCAGCACCGGCACGAGAATCGCGTCGGCGTTCTTGGTCATGTCCGGCATATCCTGGGCAAGTATCGCCGCGGGCGTGTCCACGATGACCTGGGTTGCGTCCGGCGGGACGCGCAGCTGCCACGCGCGGGTCATGCGGGCATTGCGCTCGAAGGCCGCGACACCGTGAATGAATGCCTGCTCCGGCCTGCGCTTCTTCAGCCAGCGAGTGCTGGATCCCTGGGGGTCGTTGTCGGACAACAGCGGACGATCACCCCGACTCGCATAATAACTGGCGAGATTAGTCGCTACGGTCGTTTTACCCGAACCACCTTTTGGGTTCAGGACGAGAATTCGCTGCATGTAGGCGGAGCCTACGCAGCCGCCCGCGCCATAGCAAGCTTGGGAAGACGCGCAAACCGAAGCGCCGAAGCTGTGAGCCCACTCACGGTTGGCCCCAAAGCGGTCGCTTAAACTCCCCGGCCTATGGAATGGGTGTTACAAGTTGTTGATGAATTTGACGATGTAGTTGGCGCCTTGAGGCTTTTTTGGCTCGGGGCCGCCGCCGAAATTCCCCTGGTGTTGGCCGGGGGCGCCGGCTTCGGCGCGATCGGCGCGGCACTCGTGACGGGCGCCGAACCGCTGTTGATGGCGGCGGCAACCATCGTGCTTGGGCTTGCCGGAATCTCGAAAATCCGCGATTCGCGCTCGCCGGCCGCGCCGTAAAGCACTTCGCGCGGCGAAATCATTTAAGATGGCCGCGTCATGCCATGCAATCCACTGCGGACATTCGCCTTAAGCTTGAGTTTGGCCTTCATCGCAGCCTGCAGCGGCAAACCCGTCGATGCGACTGCCGCGGGCGTGCACTCGTTGGAGATTGTCGAGCTTCAACCGGGCGGCGGCGCAACGCTCGCCGCCGGGCAAAAGGCCGTTGTGCAGTACACCGGTTGGCTGTACCAAATGTCCGCACCCGACAAGAAGGGCAAGCAATTCGATAGCTCGCGGGGCACCGGGGAGCCGTTTCGTTTTACGGTGGGCCGCGGCGAGGTGATCAAGGGTTGGGACCAGGGCGTCGTCGGCATGAAGATCGGCGGGCGCCGCCGCCTCACCATTCCTGCGGACCTTGCCTATGGCGATAGCGGCGCCGGCGGGGTAATTCCTCCGCGCGCCACACTGGTCTTCGATATCGATCTTGTCGCCATCGAATGATTTCTCGGCCTCCTGCCGTCGAACGGCCGGCGATAGTAGGTCCCGCCGGCGCTATTGAAGCGATCGTCAATGATCCGGGCGGGGCGGGATCGGAATATGCCGTGGTTTGCCATCCGCACCCCTTATTTGGCGGTACCATGGACAACAAGGTGGTGTTCGCGGTGGCGCGAGCGCTGCAGCAAACCGGCATTCCGACGCTGCGCTTCAATTTTCGCGGCGTGGGCGCCAGCGCAGGGGCGTACGACGAAGGCAGAGGCGAAACCGACGACGCCGGCGCCGTGGCATCCTGGGGCGAGCAACGTTGGCCTGGAAGGCGCTTGGTGATCGCCGGCTTTTCCTTCGGCTCCTATGTCGCTCTGCGTTTGGCGCATCAGCGGACCGCGGACCGGCTGATTACCATCGCCCCTCCGGTCGATCGTTTCGATTTTTCGAGTATTCCCGCGCCTATCTGCCCGTGGCTGGTCGTTCAAGGGGACGCAGACGACGTGGTAGATCCCGCGAGCGTGATCGCCTGGGCGGAGAGCCTAGAGCCCAAGCCGCGCTTGGTCGTCTTGCCCGGGGCCGGGCATTTCTTTCATGGACGGCTCCAAGAGGTGCGCGACGCCGTCATAGATGCAATCCGGAGCGGTTGAGCGGGCTCAGCCGCTCCGGACGCGAATTCAAAATCAGTTCACGAATTCCTTGAGCGTCTTGAGTGCCGCGATGCGCACCTTCTTGCTTGCCGGCTTTGCCTTGAACATCATTTTTTCGCCGTTGAAAGGATTGACTCCCTCGCGCGCTTTCGTGGCCGGCTTCT
>PKXS01000087.1:0-8304 GCA_003132425.1 Gammaproteobacteria bacterium
TGGCCGAGCGGGCCGGTGGTGACCTCGACGCCGGGCGTGTGTCCGCGCTCCGGATGACCTGGCGCCTTGCTGCCCCACTGACGGAACTGTTTGATATCGTCCAGCGAAAGATCGTAACCCGTCAGGTGCAACAGACTATAGAGCAGCGCCGAGCCGTGCCCCGCCGAGAGTACGAAGCGGTCGCGATCGAACCACAGCGGATTGCGCGGGTTGTACTTGAGCCAGCGCGTCCACAGTACATAGGCCATCGGCGCAGCACCGAGCGGCATGCCCGGGTGCCCGCTGTTGGCCTTTTGTACCATGTCCACGGACAAAAATCGGATGGTGTTGATACAAAGCTGATCGAGTGTGTCGGACATGGTACCTCTGAGAGTTCGCAAATCTTCCAACCGAAGTTCCGCGCAACGCGCACGTCATTGTCAATATCAGTCGCTACAATGCACGAAATTCTGCGATAAGGATTCTCTGCATTTGTGCGGCAATTTATCAGTGCGCTGCCACACAGACGCAAGTTGGAGGTGTCGTGTAACTCTTACATCATTCAATTACCAGGGAGCAGGCGGTGAAAATCGAGATACGCGGCATGCGCTGGCACCGCACGCTCGGAAAAAAACATCCGCAGATGGAAATCGTATTTGCCGGAGGGCCGTGTGAAAACGATGATCAAAATGGGTTGGGATCGGGCCACCTGATGGGATGGCAAATCCGTAAACCGGCTACAGAAAACGCGAAACCCTTTTTTTGAGAGTGACACCTGCTGATTTCATCAGCCCGCGGAGACCACCCGGTACTCCTCGATCAGAAGCAACCCAATGGCCTGCGCAACTATCTTAGTGTAAGGCATCAACTATGTGCGCTATCAGACAGACAATTGACGAGAAAGTAGTTCTAATAGCGTGGGGTTTAGTGCGCAGGGATGATGCGATGCCACAAACTATACTTCTGTTGCAGGACAATGCTTCGAAGGCTGCGATCGCCCGGGAGTTGCTTGCCGCATCAAGCGACGGACCTTTTGCGGTTGAATGGATCAGAAGTTGCGCCGCTGGGGTCAGTCGATTAAAGGACCGCACGAAAAACGGCATAGCGGCCATTTTGCTTGACCTATTCCTACCCGATGCGCAAGAGCTGGAAACCTTCGATCGGATATTTCAGGCATCACCCGACATACCGATCTTGGTGCTAAGTCGGCTGGAGCACGAGGAGGTGGCCAAACAAGCCGTACAACGCGGAGCGCAGGATTACCTCATCGACGACCGCCTCGACAGCTCCTTCTTGTCGAAAGCCCTACGCAATATGCTGGAGCGTGCGGCGAACGCCGAGGCCCTATTTATAGAAAAAGAGCGCGCCCAAGTCACCTTGAATTCCATCGGTGATGCCGTAATCAGCACCGACGTCGCAGGCAGCGTGACCTATCTTAATCACGTGGCAGAAGTGATGACGGGCTGGCCAAGCGCCGAAGCACTCGGCCGCCCATTTAGTGACGTGTTCAGAATTATCGACAGTGCAAATCCAGAACATGCAGTAAACCCGATGACGATGGCCATGCAGCAAAACAAAACCGTGGGGCTGACGGCGGGTTGTAGCCTGATCCGGCGCGACGGTTTTAAATCGGCCATCGAGGATTCCGCGGCGCCCATCCACGATCGCAGAGGCCAGGTGACGGGCGCCGTGATCGTCTTTCACGATGTGACCGAGGCGCGTGCGATGTCGCAGCGCATGTCATATTTGGCGAACCATGATTATCTGACCGATTTACCCAACCGATTATTGCTGAACGATCGGCTGTCCCAAGCGATGGCCTCGGCTCGCCGGCACCAGCATCAATTGGCGGTGCTGTTTGTGGATGTCGATCGGTTCAAACACGTCAACGACTCCCTGGGGCACGTCATCGGCGACCAACTGCTGCTGTCGATCGCCGGGCGTCTTGTCGCCAGCGTACGCGGCTCCGATACCGTCAGTCGTCAGGGCGGCGATGAATTCGTGATCCTGCTGTCGACGATAGCGCAAGCGGAGGATGCCGCTCTCAGTGCAAATAAGATTCTCATCGCGCTCGGCATGCCCCACCAGGTCAAAGAGCATGTTTTGCAAATCACTGTCAGCATGGGCATCGGCATCTATCCGGATGATGGCATCGATGCCGAGACGCTCGTCAAGAATGCCGACATCGCGATGTTGCACGCCAAGGACAATGGCCGCAGTAACTACCAGTTCTTCAAGCCGGACATGAACGAGCACGCTCTGGAACGGCAATCCCTCGAAAGCGGCTTGCGCCATGCTCTGGATCGGCGCGAGTTCGTGCTGTATTACCAGCCGAAGATGAATCTCGAGACGGAAGCGATCACGGGCGCGGAGGCACTTATCCGCTGGAGGCAACCGGGGCAAGGAATCGTGCTTCCCGAGAAGTTCATCCCCATCGCCGAGCAGTGCGGCTACATCGTACCGATCGGGCGATGGGTGCTGCGCGAAGCGTGCCGCCAAGCCCAACGCTGGTTGGACGCAGACCTCGCGCCAATACCTGTGGCGATCAACATTTCTGCCGTGGAATTGCGATCCAAGGACTTCGTTCCGGGCGTTCGCGCCGTCCTGCAGGAGACCGGATTGGATGCGCAGTACCTGGAGTTTGAGCTGACCGAAACTGCCCTCATGCAGGACCCCACATCCACGATCGCCGTGCTGCGCGCGCTCAAGGATATGGGCGCGCAGCTCACATTGGATGATTTCGGAACGGGGTATTCCAGCCTGAGTTATTTAAAGCGCTTTCCGATCGACGCGCTGAAAATCGACAAGTCGTTCGTACGCGGGCTGTGCACGGACGCCGGCGACGCCAACATTGTCAGCGCCGTCATCAATATGGGAAAGAGTTTTAGGCTGAGAGTCATTGCAGAAGGCGTAGAGACACGAGAACAGTTCCTTGCCCTGCAGGCCCAACATTGTACCGAGGGACAGGGCTACTATTTCCAAGAGCCGCTGGCGGCCACCGAGTTCGCCAAATTGCTGGGATCCGATTTGTCGGCAACAGTCGTCGCTTGAGTGCCGACGAAGACGCCCTACTCAACCATTCCGGGCCGTAGCAGCCGGCCGTTCACCGAGCTACGTAGTGCGTCAGCTCTATGACATCCAGCACGGTACTCGTGCCGGAGCGGGCGCTGAGTTAATGAAGCTGCCCGTCGCAAAGTTGAGCGCGTCCGACATGGTGTCGATTGCCGCGTACACAGCCTCCTTACCACCGTAATCTAGAGTTGCTGCAGCTTGTGCGCTGAGATCGGCAGCTCGCGCAGGCGCTTTCCCGTGGCGGCGAATATCGCATTGCAGATCGCGGGCGCGACCAATGCCACCGCGGGCTCGCCGATGCCGCCGGGAGCCTCATCGCTGTCCACAAGATGCACCTCGATTTCCGGCATCTCGTTGCCGCGCAGCACGCGATAATTGTTGAAGTTGGTTTGCTGCACCTGTCCCCCGACAATCGTCACCTCGCCCCAAAGCGCCGCAGTGAGACCGAACACGATGCCGCTCACGATTTGCGATTCCACGATTCGCGGATTGACCTTTTGGCCGCAGTCCACCGCGCAAACGATTTTGTGCACCTTTAATTCGCCGCCGTCGAGCGAAATCTCTGCTACTTGGGACAAGTGGGTCGAATAAGCCTCCATCAGCGCGATCCCTTGATAGCGGCCCTTGGGCGCCTGACCCCAGCCCGCGCGCTGGGCCGCCAATTGCAGCACGCGTGTCTGACGGGGCTTGGGCTTGAGCAGGCCCAAGCGGAAGTCATACGGATTCTTTCCGGCGGCGGCGGCCAGCTCGTCCATGAAGCTTTCGATCACGAAGCAATTCGGCGCGTGGCTGACGGAGCGCATATACCCGACATCGATGCCGATTTCTTGGCGGGAATAGCTCACCAATAAGTTCGGCACGCCGTAGAGATTGTTGACGGCGGCCTCGATCACCGAGTCGTCGACCCCTTTGACCGGTGGAAACATTCGCGCGGTGATCGACGGGCTGGTGATATGCAGTTTCCACGCGATCAGGTTCCCATCGGCATCGAGCCCGCCGCTCACCTCTTCCCGCGCCGGGGGCCGATAGCAACAGTGCGTCATGTCATCTTCGCGCGTCCAAATCAACTTCACGGGCGCCGCGACCGCTTTCGATGCCTGCACCGCCGCCGGGATGAAGTCGACATCCAGGCGGCGTCCAAAGCCGCCGCCGAGCAGCGTCGTGTGCACTCTGACCTGGGTGGGCGAAAAGCCCGCAGCGCCGGCCGCTGCCACTTGCGAGGCCTGCTGAACTTGGGTGCCGACGTATAAATCGCAGCCATCCGCCTTGACGTCGGCGGTGCAATTCATCGGCTCCATGGTCGCTTGCACCAACAGCGGCAATTCGTACACCGCGTTCAGTACGTGCTTCGCGGACTTGAGGGAAGCGGTTGCGTCGCCGTCGGTTCTCGCGACCAATCCCCGGCCCGCCGCTGCTGTTTTCTCCAACATTGCGCGAATGGCGGCATTGTCGAGCCGTGCGTTGGCGCCGGGATCCCAGGTAATTTTAAGGGCATTGCGCGCTTGCAGCGCCTGCCAAAAATGTTCGGCGACCACGACCACGCCGCTGTCGGTGCTCAGGACTTTGCGCACCCCGGGCATCGCCTCCGCCGCGGCGGAGTCGACGGCCCGAGCTTTGCCGCCCAACACGGAGCTCTGGGCGAGCGCGGCATACAGCATCCCCGGCAGTTGTACGTCGATGCCGAACTCGGCGCTGCCGTCGACTTTGCCGGGCGTGTCGAGGCGGCTTTGAGGCTTGCCGATGAGTTGGAAATCGGCCCTAGGCTTCAATGTCACGTCCTTGGGGACGGGGAGCTTCGCCGCAGCTTCGGCGAGTTCACCGTAAGTCAGCGATTTGCCGCGGGCATTGACGATCCGGCCGTTCTTGGCCTGGCACTCCCGAGGATCGACTTGCCAACGCCGGGCCGCGGCCGAAATCAACATCAGGCGCGCCCGAGCGCCCGCGATGCGCAGCTTGTCCCAAGATTCCGGGACGCTGTTGCTGGTACCCGTTATTTGCCCGCCATTGCCCGGACTGATGTACACATCGCCCACAGGGGCGGCGGCGATATTGATGGCATCGAGAGTGACCTCGAGTTCCTCGGCCAACAGCATGGGCAGCGCGGTGTAGACGCCTTGACCCATCTCCGAGCGATCGACGATGACGGTGATGGAATTGTCCGCGGCTATTTGCAGCCATGCGTTCAGTTGACCGCCGGCCTGCACTTTCCCAGGCTTGAACGGGTCACCGAACCCGGGCAGCGTCACAGTCAGAATCAATCCGCCGCCGACACCGGCAGCAGCGTTCAAGAAATCGCGGCGGCTGAAATCGGACCCCGGTGCTTTCAATTTTGCGCGCCCGGCTTAAGCAGTTCTGCCGCGCGATGAATAGCCTTACGGATTCGCGGATAGGTACCGCAGCGGCATATGTTCCCGGACATGGCGGCGTCTATATCCTCATCGCTCGGATTGGGGTTGCTGTTGAGCAACGCCGCGGCCGACATGATCTGCCCGGACTGACAATAGCCGCATTGCGGTACGTCGATTTCCATCCAGGCTTTTTGCACCGCGTGGCCGCGATTCTTGGACAGTCCCTCGATGGTCGTGATCGACTTACCTTGCAATGCGCTCAAGGGCAGAACACAGGAACGCGTCGCCACTCCGTCGATGTGCACGGTGCAGGCTCCGCACAACGCCATGCCGCAGCCAAACTTGGTTCCGGTCATGGCGAGGTGATCGCGCAGCACCCAAAGCAACGGTGTGTCGGCGGCAGCATCGACGTTAATCACTTGATTATTAACTGTAATTTTTGTCACTGCGACGTTCTCGATGGCGGCGATCCCATTTGAATGGTACCCGCAAATGCTAGGATAACGCGATGCCCGCCACGTCGACCTTTTACCCGCGCGTTTTCGCGCTCGTCGTGGCGGCGGTTCTGGGCTACGCGCTACTTCTGATTTTCTCGCCTTTTCTGCGTTCGATGGCCTGGGCCGGGTTCCTCGCATTCCTCTTATATCCCGTGAATCTGCAATTGCGGAGGCGCTTTAGAGGCAGCGCCGTCGCGGCCGGATTTCTGACGATTCTGGCGCCGATCACCATATTGTTGCCCTTGAGCGCCTTATCGATCGAATTCGTCGCGCAGGTTTCGGGACTTTTGCGCAGGCTGCAACAGTCCGCGCGGCAGATGGACATCAGGACGTTTTCGGATCTGCAGCAATTTCCATGGATCGCTCGGAGCAATGCGTGGTTGCAGGCGCATACGGGAATATCGGCCGAGCAGGCGAAGTCTTGGCTCATTTCGGGTACCCAGGATGTATTGCAGCGCGCCGCCGGTTGGAGCGGCTCATTCTTCCTGGGCGCCTTGGGCTCGCTGATTGCATTTGCGATCATGTTGTTTCTATTGTTTTTTTTCCTGCGCGACGGCGACGCCATGGTGGCGCGCGCGCGCCAGCTCATACCGCTCGACGAAGCGCGCAAAGATCGCTTGTTTCACCAGCTGAGCGGCGTTACCCGAGCCATCGTCTTCGGCACCAGCATGACGGCACTGATGCAAGGCGTGCTCTTGGGGATTGGATTCGCCATTGCCGGCCTGCCTTCGCCGGTGGTCTTCGGCGTGCTGGCGGCCCTGCTTTCCATGCTCCCCGTCGGCGGCGCAGCATTGGTATGGGCACCTGCCGTCCTCTGGCTCTTTTTTGACGGTCATTGGGGCTTCGCCATTTTCATGCTGGCCTGGGGACTCATGCTTGCCGGGCTCGACAATGTGCTGCGGCCGATGCTGATCTCCGGTCGCGCGAAGATTTCCGCGCTGGCGGTATTCGTCGGGGTGCTGGGCGGCATTCCCGCCTTCGGCGCGATCGGCGTCATTGCCGGCCCGGTGGTGCTGTCGCTGGTGCTCGCGCTGGTGGAGTTCGCCGAGGAAACCCGCCCGCAAATCTCTTAAAGGCCGGCCCTTCGCGGACCGCAAGCTACAGTACAATCCGCGCCCGTATGGACGTATCTCACCTCCTCGACAGCCTCAATGCCGATCAGAGACAAGCGGTTACCTCGCCTCTGGGAGCCGCGCTCGTGCTGGCGGGAGCCGGCAGCGGCAAGACCCGGGTACTCGTGCACCGGGTGGCTTGGCTGATCCAGGTCGAGGGCGCATCGCCGAACAGTATCCTGGCAGTCACCTTCACCAATAAGGCGGCGGCGGAAATGCGCGGCCGCATCGAAACGCTGCTGGGGATTCCCGGCGGCGCCATGTGGATTGGGACGTTCCATGGCCTTGCCCACCGGCTGTTGCGCCTGCATTGGCGCGAAGCAGAGTTGCCGCAGGGCTTTCAGATACTGGATTCCGAGGATCAAACCCGCGTCCTGCGCAAAGTCCTGAAGGTGCTAGATCTGGATGAGACGCGCTGGGTGCCGCGCGAGATTCAATGGTTCATCAATGCGCAGAAGGACGAGGGCCTAAGATCCAAGCACCTCAAGGACGAAGGCGATCCGACGCGTCGCCAGCTGATCAAGATTTATCATGCCTACGAAGAGGCTTGCCGGCGGGCCGGCGTGGTGGATTTTGCCGAATTGTTGCTGCGTGCCTATGAGTTGTGGCGCGAAGACCCGAGCCTGCTTCAACACTACCGCACGCGCTTTCGCCACGTGCTGGTGGACGAATTCCAAGACACAAACGCCATCCAATACAAGTGGCTGATGTTGCTTGCGGGACCCGCGGGCCTGCCGTTTGTGGTGGGTGACGATGATCAATCCATCTATCGCTGGCGCGGCGCGCGCGTGGAGAACGTGCAGCAGTTTCGCAGCGACTTTCCGGGAGCGCAGCTCTATCGCCTGGAGCAGAACTACCGCTCCACGCAGAACATCCTGGCCGNNTCTATCGCTGGCGCGGCGCGCGGGTCGAAAACTTGAACCAATTTCGGCGCGATTACCCGCAGGCGATACTGTACAAGCTCGAACAAAATTACCGCTCGACCGGCACCATCTTGAAGGCGGCCAACGCGCTCATCGCCAACAATGCCGGCCGGCTCGGCAAGACACTGTGGACCAGCGGCGAGGATGGGGAGCGCGTCAAACTCTACGCGGCGTTCAACGAGCGGGACGAAGCCGACTTCGTGGTGAATCGAATCCGCGAGTGGGTCGATCGCGGCGGAGCGCGCCGCGAGGCGGCGGTGCTGTATCGCTCCAATGCGCAGTCGCGGGTCTTCGAGGAGGCCTTTCTCAATGCACGGCTGCCGTACCGGGTCTATGGCGGTCTGCGGTTTTTCGAGCGCGCGGAAATCAAGGA
>PKXS01000087.1:8374-8782 GCA_003132425.1 Gammaproteobacteria bacterium
AGCGTTGCAGAGTTTTATGATTCTCATCGACAAGCTCGGCGCAGAGGTGCGGGGCCTGGAATTGCACGAGCAGGTCGATCACGTGATCCAGATGAGCGGGTTGATCGAGCACTTCAAGAAGGAGAAGGGCGAGCGCGGCGAGGGACGAATCGAGAATTTGCTCGAGCTCGTGAGCGCGGCGCGCGGATTCTCGCCGCAGAGCGAGGACGGCGGCGAGACGGCCATGCCGCCCCTGGAGTCCTTTCTCGCCCACGCGGTATTGGAATCCGGCGAGGGTCAGGCGGATCCTTACGCGGATTCCGTGCAAATGATGACGCTACACTCGGCAAAGGGCCTGGAATTTCCGGTGGTATTTCTCGCCGGCATGGAAGACGGCCTGTTTCCCCACCAGCGATCGGTCGCCGACCT
>PKXS01000132.1:0-18447 GCA_003132425.1 Gammaproteobacteria bacterium
GCGCCTCGCGCAGCGCCAGTTCGTCGGGGATCGACATCCCGTCGGGAACGTCCGACTTGTCCGCCACCTCGGCCTTGGCCATCAGATCCGCGACCTCGGCCTTTAGTTGCGCCTCGATCTTGCCCGCGTGCTCATAGGAGAGCGCACTGTGCCGGCTCGCATTGGCATGCACCTTCGTGCCATCCAGGGCCACGGTGCCAAGCTTGAGCATCTCCAAATCGTGCGCCAGCTTCAGCACCTCGACGAACAAGGGCTCGAGCTGGAGTACGAAGCGCTTGCGAAAGGCCGCGATCGTGTCGTGGTCGGGATGCTCGTTGCCGGCGATAAAACGAAACGCCACCGAGTCGTGCGTCGCCCGCTCAATCGCTCGGCTGGAAAATGTCTTCGTGGCATACCCGTACACCAGCAGCCCCAGCAGCATCGCCGGGTGATAGGACGCCGACCCCGAACCCCGGTAGGCTTGGACCAGCGCCGACAAATCGAGGCCATCGATTACTTCCACCAAAAAGCGCGCGAGGTGTCTCTGCGGCAGCCACTCGTCCACCGACGGCGGCAGCAAAATCCCGTGTCGCGGTTGATCGGTCGAAAGTTATTCATGACATCCATCGACGTGAGGGCACTCAAATGATTATCGGGTATTTCACACGATTAATTCCGACAGACTGCTAGATTTGCACGTGATTATGCCGCTAGTGCCTTCAACACGGCTTGGGGATTGTTTTTAATTGCCCTCAAGAGTGCCTGCGCAGGCCCCGTCGGCTCTCGCCGTCCTTGCTCTCAATTGCGCAGCGTTCCAACATCAACGCGCAAAAGTTTCGCGAATTTCGGTTCGATTAAGTTAAGTCCGTGATGGCGCGAATCTCTTATGTTACATCCGCAAAGAATTCTCGCGGCCTTATCGACGAGTACTCGCATTGCTCAGTGCGCTATCAGACAGACGGTGTCGCGGGAGTATGTGAACGTATTCACGTCGTGGCGGCCTTTGCGCCGCGATCTGCGGCACCGGGCGTTTGGATCGTGAGGACCTAAGGCTTGGTGTTAGTGTCACGGGTTTTTTGCTGGCCCCGATTCACTAGCCCGCCCAGGCCGTATAGACTTGTTGTAGAATTACATCGTCAATTCTGGAGAACTGACATGACAAAAAAGGGAAGTTTTTTCGGCGCCGCATTTGCACTCGGTTGCGTCGGCGCGATCGGTCTCTCCCAGAGAGCGGATGCGCAAACGATACTGGGCACGGCCGAGAGCTTTGCCGTCCTTGGTGCATCGACCGTGACCAACACGGGAGCGACCACGATCAATGGCAATCTGGGTGTTGACCCAGGGACCGCGATCACCGACTTAGCAGGCATCAGCCTTACCGGAACATCGTACGCGGCAGATGCGGTAGGCCTGCAGGCGCAAACTGATGAAAAGAATGCGTACAACAGCCTTGCGGCCCTTCCGTCCACGGCTAATCTGACCAGTACAGGTACACTGGGCGGTCTTTCGCTCACACCAGGCGTCTATACCTTCAATAGTTCAGCCCAATTGACAGGAGCGCTCACGCTCAACTTCACTGCGCCCAATCAAGAATTCGTCTTCCAAATTGGAAGCACGCTGACGACCGCAAGTGCTTCGAGTGTCATCATTGTAGGTGGCAATTCGACGGACGGCGTGTTCTTTCAAGTCGGCAGCTCGGCCACGCTTGGCTCGGGCACGTCATTTGAAGGAAATATTCTTGCGGACACCAGCATCACCCTTACCACGGGGGCGACAATTCTCTGCGGTAGGGCGCTTGCGCAGACCGGCGCTGTGACGATGGATGCCAATACGATCTCGAACAATTGCGGCAGTCAGGGAAGCAGTATCAGCGACCATGGCAGCGTCGGCTATAGTGGAGGCAATTTCGTGAACACAGGCTACACCGGCCCCGGCTTCAGCGGAGTTCCCAGCGGCGGCGGCGTGACAGCGCCGGAAATCGCTCCGGCCTCGGCCGCGAGTGGTCTGACGCTGCTGCTGGGCTCGCTGCTCGTCCTTCGCGGTCGTCTGCGCGTGCAGCCACGCCGCAGCTCGCTCGCCTGATGTCGGCGCCCAGCGCCGCGGCACACGGCGGTCCATCATACAGCGGCTATCGTAATAGCCGCCTTATGATCAGCGCGACCGGCACCGAGAACGCGAACCCGTGCGAGACCAGGCCGTTCAGCACGCTGTAAACGTCGTACGTGGGAGGCACCGGCGACAATCATGTAAGGAGCACGAGTTGCATCACGATCCCTCGGTTCTAAAATATCGATCAAAATCGACATGAATCTCCGCTCTTTATCCGTTTTCCTGTTCAAACAAAACCTCAGTCCGACACGCTACTAGAAACGCCGAATTGTCTGAGCGACGCTGGTGCGCCGCGGAGTGCCGGGCAGGTATTCACGCCGGTGTCCGTGCGCCGGATTGCGTGGTGATCAAGGAGCTGTCGCACATGCTGCGCGGGCGCTCGCCGGGAGAAGTGCCGGAGCTGATCGAGCGCGCCTTGTTGGCGGCCGGAGTTGCTCCTGAGCGCATTCGGGTGGAGCTTGACGAGGAAACGGCGGCGCGCCGCCTGCTCGACGCTGCGAAACCCGGTGACGTGATCGTGCTGCCCGTGCATACGAGTGCGGTTCGTGAGCGGCTCCGGGCGGGCCTGGACGCGTGAGAGCGCAGTACCTGCAGAGTACCTCTCAGGCCTGTCGCGCGCGCAGGTACTCCATGGCTCGACCTGCTTCCTTGCGCAAATGCTGTTCCAATTCCGATAGCTGATCGACCGCCCCTGCGCGCGCGGCCTCTTCGAGCCGAGCCGCTGCCGCGCTCGTCGACTGGGCGCGAATGCTCGCGCTCGATCCTTTGAACGAGTGCGCAGCGGACCCGATCGCCGCCAGATCGCCGCGGCCCAGCGCGGCGCTGATGTCCCGCAAGGCGGCGTCGCCGGCGTCGATGAACAGTTGCACCAGCTCCTGTGCGAACGCCCGGTCGCCATCCGTCACGCTCATGAACTGCTCCCAATCAACCGGATCATCGGCGCTCGCGGGCGGTTGCGGCGAGAGTGGACTTGCAGACGCGAGATGCCGATCGATCGTCTCGCCGAGCTGCGCGCGATCGAGCGGCTTGATCAGGTAACCATCCATTCCGGCCGCGCGGCATTGCTGCTCGGCGCCTATCATCGCGTCGGCCGTCAGCGCGATGATGGGAACGTGGCCTGTACCTCGTTCACGCAGGCGGATCTCCCGAGTCGCCTGATAACCGTCCATCAAGGGCATCTGGCAATCCATCAAGATGAGGTGATACCGGCCGGTCTGCCAGGCGGCAACGGCCTCGGCGCCGTTGCTCACGATGTCGACTTTGAAGCCAATCTTTTCAAGAGTGGCGCGCGCCACTTTTTGATTCACCAAATTATCCTCGGCCAGCAGGATGCGCCGATTCTTGTGCGTATCGCGAGTTCGTTCGGCGACCACTATGGGCTGCGTGCGCTCGTGCCACTTCGCCGCGTCCACCGACATGACGCGGCCCAAGCATTCGCGCAAATCCCGATGCGACACCGGTTTGAGGAGATAGCCTGCAAATCCCAACTGCGCGAAGTCCTCGGCGCCGCGGATCCCACGGGCGGACGTAAGGAGCACCAGCCGCGTCCCCTTGAACCGATCGTCGCTCGCGATCTGGCGGCCAAGCTCAAACCCGTCGCAGTCCGGCATCATGTAATCGAGCACGGCGAGATCGAAGGCCGGCTCGCCATTGGCGGTGGCCTCAAGAGCTTGCAGAGCGGAGCTGGCACTGTCGACGCAGGTTGGGTTCATGCCGAGCTGCATCAGCTGTCGGCTAAGCACTTTGCGGTTCGTGGCGTTGTCGTCGACGATCAACACGCGCCGGTTCTCGAGTAATTCGACGTCGCAGCGAAGGGCTTCCGGTTTGCGGGCCGAGACGCTGAATCGGGCCGTGAACCAGAACATCGACCCGACACCTTCCGTGCTTTCGACGCCGGCTTCGCCGTCCATCAGCGCAACCAAGCGGCGCACGATCGACAGTCCGAGACCCGTACCGCCGTAGTGTCGCGTGGTCGACGCGTCGATTTGCGAGAACGGCTGGAACAGCGATTCGACGCGCTCGGCCGGGATTCCGATACCGGTATCGCGAATCTCGCAACGTATCGTCGTGCCGCCCATGGAGTCGGAGGAGGCGACCTTCAAATCGATCGACACCTCGCCGTTACGCGTGAACTTGATCGCGTTGCTGCCGAGATTTAGCAACACCTGGCGCACGCGGCCGGGATCGCCGATCACCATGTCGGGGAGCAGCGGATCGACGTTGGCAATCAGTTCGAGGTCCTTGGCATGGGCTTGGACCGCCAGCAAATGCGCGACGTCGTCGACGGTGCCGCGTAAATCCATGTCGATCCGCTCCAGATCCAGCTTGCCAGCTTCAATCTTCGAGAAATCGAGAATGTCATTGAGGATAGTCAGCAGACTGGCGGCGCTATCGCGAATCGTTTCCGTATGATCGCGTTGCATCCGGTCGAGATCGGTGTCCAACAGCAGCTCTGTCATGCCGATCACGCCGTTCATCGGCGTGCGGATTTCATGACTCATGTTGGCGAGGAACTGCGACTTTGCCTGGGCCGCAAGCTCTGCCCGCTCCTTGGCGTGCAACAATTCGGCATTGGCCAATTCAAGGTCCCGCGTGCGCAGCGCCACCTGTTCGCCGAGAGTTCGGGCGAGACGCCTGAGATGCCCCACACGCAGGCGATACAAGGTAGCCGCGACGGCCACGATGGCAAGGATGCACAGTAGAGCGAACCACGACGTCTGATAGAAATGCGGCTTGAGCGTGAAGCGGAAGCTCGCGCCGGTGTCGCTCCAGACGCCGTCGTTGTTGCTGGCGATCACGCGAAAGGTATACGTGCCCGGCGGAAGCCGGGTGTAGTAGGCGGTCCTGCGGTTTCCCGCGTCGATCCAGCCCTTGTCGAAGCCGTCGAGCCGATATTTGAAGAGCGAACGCTGCGGCACCAGGAGGCTCAAACCCGTGTACTGAAATTCCCATTGCTGTGGACCCGGCGCGACCTCCACCCCGTCGGTGAGCGCCAACGGGACTCCGTCGACGGCGACCTGTTCGATGTGCACGGGCGGCGGTAGAGTATTCGTTCGAATGTGTCTCGGATCGACCGTCACGATTCCACGAATGCTGGGAAACCAGAGCAGGCCGTCCCGCGTACGGCAGCCGGCGGAGGTGTTGCCGCCATCGAACTCGGCGGTGCGCAGACCATCCGCGAGCCCATACACGTGAAACTGCGGCATGGTGGTTCCACCCGCTGCCAAGGCGTCCAGTGCGTCGCGCGATACCGACATCACACCCTTGTTTGTCGTGAGCCAGATCTGGTGCGCATCGTCCTCGAGCAATTGCAGAATGGTCTCCCGCAACGCGCCGCCGAAGTGCACCAGTGAGATGAGCTTGCCGTCGCGCCACACGGCCATGCCGTCGTCCGTGCCGAGCCACACGAGGCCGCGCTCGTCCTCGTGGATGGCGAGAACCCAATCATCGCCGGGCAAGCCGTCGGACGTGCCCAGGTGCCGAGTACCATCTGCGCCGATTACGAACAGCCCCTCGGCCTCGGTCGCTACCCAGAGGTTTCCGGCGTGATCTTCGTATATGAGGTGCACCGCGGCCGGGCCGGATGCGCCCAACAGCGATTGCATCGACGTGACCTTCCCCTGGTTGATGACGTCGAGACCTTCGTTCGTACCGATCCAAATGCGGCCCTTCCGGTCCTCGATAAGTGCCGTCACCGTGTCCCCCGACAGACCATTATGGTGGTCGAACACAGTCATACCGTGCTGGTCGAGCCGATAGAGGCCCGCGCCCTCCGTGCCCACCCACAGGGCGTTCTGGCGGTCCTCGAGTACCGAACGCACCGGGACATTCTCGTGGCCGCGCGGTCCGGCGATGTGCTGAAACTTGCCATCGACATAGCTGCTGAGTCCGCCGTCCGTTCCGACCCACACGCCGCCGCTCTTGCGGGGCGCGATGGTCCAAGTCACGTTGCCTTGCAGACCCTCAGGCTCGCCCGCCGCCGCTAATTTGCCATCGCGCAACCGCAGTAAGCCGACGCCATAGCTGCCGACCCACAGGCTTCCCTCGTTGTCCTCGAGCAGCGAACGCAAATCGCTCGCGGCGAACAGGTTGCTGGTCAACGCACTGAAACGCCCGTTTCGCCATCTGACGAGTCCGCCGCTGCGTGTTCCGATCCACAAATTGCCGTCATGATCGCGAGTCAGCACGCGGACGACCGAGCCGAGCCGCCCAGGTTCCGCGACAACATCGAAGTGACCGCCGGCACTGCGATACAGCGCTCCCGATGCCGTTCCCATCCACAGGGTGCCGTCCTCGTCCTCGTGGATCGCCGTGACCGATACCTGGGTGCTGCCGGCACCCAACGGCACGGTGTCGAAGCGTTTGCCATCGAAGCGTTGCAGACCGCTTGCCGTGCCGATCCACAGCACGCCGTTGCGATCTTCTTGCAGCGCTCGGATCCGGTTATCTCGCAGCCCAGTCGACGCATCGAACGAGCGCGCCCGGCCGCCGCCGATCTCGAACAGGCCGTTCTCCGTTCCCACCCACAAACGTCCCGCGTGGCCTTCGACGATCGCGCGAACATAGGCATGCGCGAGCCCCGGGATCCTAGTGAACGGTGCGAAGTGCCCATTCTGGAGCACGGCGATGCCGGACCGTGTTCCGATCCAGAGCCGCCCGTCGCGGTCGGCGAGCAGGACGCAGATATCCTTGTTCGGGATGGCGGGTTCATTGCCGCTGTCAAATACGGTGAATCGAGCCCCGTCGAAGCGGGCGAGTCCTTCCTGCGTGCCGACCCACAGGTAGCCGTCCGGCGTGCGGGCGATCGTTTGGGCGGAGGTCTGCGGCAGTCCCTCCGGAATTTGCCAATTGTCGACGACGTACTGGCTAGGCTGGACGGACGGATCAAGCGCGTACGCCCGCCCGTAAACGGCAACGAGCAGGGCCGCGAGCAAAGCGCGGATCAAAAGTCCATTAATGGCCCCCGCGACTCTCAGCGCCTGACGCATGCAACCATTCGCCATCCGTACTCCGCGACAGTAAGTTGACAGAATGCACGACGGCCGGACCCCGGGGCGTGCCCTGATCGACAAATTCAGAGGTTTGAGGGCTCGGGGAGGGCGAGGCGGCTGCGGTAATCGAAGAAAGCGAGAAATGAGTACGAAGATCAGGCTTGAAGAATTTACTTGCCTGGAATGACGCGACAGAAGAGCGATTCAGTCGTTCGCAGCCGTGCGTTGCTGGTCCTGCCTGCTCATCGGTAGAGCTTGGCTGCTATAGTATAACCGATAAATATTATGCTTATGTTATAGGCAGCTTGAACCTTATGTTACAAGCAGCTTGAACAGTCGATGACTATTAGTCGAGGATGACCGGGATATGGAGGCAGCGAAACCAGACAAGTTGGCTAAGTACGCGACCCGGACGGATGCTGCCGAGACCGAGACTGAAAGCGCCAAAGGCCGGGTGTACTGGATTACGGGGTTATCCGGCGCTGGTAAGACGACCGTTGGAAGGGAACTCTGGCGGCGGCTACGCACCGCCGGACGTTCCGCGATCTTGCTGGATGGCGATACCGTCCGCGAGGTCATTGCCGAGGATCTTGGCCACAGCGCCAGCAACCGGCGAAGATCGGCGATGCGCAACGCGCGATTGTGCAGGCTGTTGTGCGGCCAGGGTGTGGACGTCGTCTGCCCGACGATTTCGATGTTCCACGAGGTGCAGCGCTGGAATCGGGAAAACATTCCGGGTTATTGCGAGGTCTACCTGCGGGTGCCGATGGACGAACTGCGACGCCGGGATGCCAAGGGCATTTACGCCGCAGCTCACCGAGGCGAATTAAGCGACGTCGTCGGCCTCGACGTGCCGGCGGAGCTACCCGAGGCGCCGGATCTGGTGCTGGATAATTTTGGGGCGCTCGACGGAGCAGCCGCAGTGGACCGCATTTGGATGGCATGCGTCATGCACGAGGCCGCCGGCGCGGCGCGCCCGCTTGGTATCGCCGCATTTTCCACCAAGGCAGAGACGCTGGAAGCGCTGGTGCCGCTGCTGCGCGCGGGCCGAATTCTGCCGCAAGTGCGCTTCTCGGTAGCCGAATGGCGCGCCGATAGTGCGCAAGTGCTCGCCGACATCGCCGCCGAGCGCTGGAGTACGCGGCCGGTTATCGTACGCAGCAGCGCGCAAGGCGAGGATGGTCCGGCGAGTTCGCAGGCCGGACGCTATGATTCGGTGCTTGGCGTGCTCGGCAGTGCACAGATCACGCAGGCGATCGAGCAGGTCATCATCTCGTTCGCCGAGGGCGGAACCGCCGACGACCAGGTGTTCGTGCAACCGATGCTCGATCAGGTCGCCATGGCCGGCGTGGCCTTCTCGCGTTGGCCCGGCGGCGGCGCTCCTTACTACATCGTCAATTATGACGATCGGTCGGGCCGCACGGATCGTGTGACCGCCGGCTGCGGCGACAATCTCGAGACATTTCTCTGCCTCAAGTCGCGGATCGATGCGTGTCCACCGACGCTGGCGCCCGTCATTGCCCTGGTCAGCGAGCTAGAAACCCTATTTTCATGCGATGCGATCGACGTGGAGTTTGCGATCGACGGCGAGGGACAGATCTATCTGTTGCAGGTCCGCCGTCTGTCGATCGATGGGCAGGACGCGGTATCGGACGCGCATATTGAGGCCGCGCTCGCCGACGTGGCGCGCAAGGTCGAACTGCTCAGCCGCCCACATCCATTTCTACACGGCAGCCGCGCGATTTTCGGCGTCATGCCGGATTGGAATCCGGCTGAGATCATCGGGCTCCGGCCGTGGCCGCTGTCGCTGTCGCTATACCGCGAACTCGTTACCGACGCGATCTGGGCCTACCAGCGCGACAATTACGGTTACCAAAATCTGCGCAGCTTCCCGCTGTTGGTCAGCTTTCACGGCTTGCCGTACATCGACGTGCGAGTCAGCTTCAATTCGTTCATACCGCGCGACGTGCCCGAAGATCTCGCCGGGCGCCTGGTTAACTATTACATCGATCGCCTCCTCGCCGAACCGCAGCTGCACGACAAGGTTGAATTCGAGATCATTTTTTCCTGTAACACGCTCGATCTGCCGCAACGCCTGGGCCGGCTCGCGAAGTGCGGCTTTTCCCACGCGGATATCACGGAGTTATCCGGCGCATTGCGGCGCCTCACCAATCGCATCATCTATGGGGAGAAGGCGCTGTGGCGGCGCGACCGCGCGAAGATCGATTTACTGGCGCGACGCCTACCGGCGATCGGCGAGGCTAAGATCGACAAGATCAGCCGCATCTACTGGCTGATCGAGGACTGCAAGCGCTACGGTACTTTGCCCTTTGCGGGGCTTGCGCGGGCGGGATTCATCGCCGTTCAGCTACTCCAATCTTTTGTCGCGGCGGGTGTCCTCAGTGCCGAGGAGCATGCAACGTTCATGGCGAGCGTCGACACCGTCGGGTCGCGAATAGGCCACGACTTCGGACATCTGACGAAGACGGAGTTTTTGGCGCGCTACGGGCACCTTCGTCCGGGTACCTATGACATTCTCTCGCCGCGCTACGACGAGGCGCCCGACCTGTATTTTGACTGGGCGAGTCCGCGTGCGGCATCGTCAGCGCCTCCGCGCTTCGCGCTCTCAATCGAGCAGCTACGCCGCCTGGAGGAGCTTCTTAAGGAGCATCAGCTCGATATCGACGTGCTGAGCCTGATCGAATTCATCAAGGCCGGTATCGAGGGGCGCGAGTACGCGAAATTCGTATTCACGCGCAGCCTGAGCGATGCCCTATCGCTGATCAAGCAGCTGGGAGAGGAGTTTGGTCTATCGGTCGAGGATTGCGCTTTCCTTGACTACGATGCGATTCGCACCTTGTATAGCGAGAGCGGCTCGGTGCGGGAGCGCCTGACCGCCAGCGTCGCACGCGGCAGAGAGCGGCATGCACTGACGCGCAAACTGGCGCTGCCCCCCATCATCGCTTCGCCCGATCAAGTTTTCGCATTTCATCTGCCGCCGAGCCAGCCGAATTTCATTACGCGCAAGTGCGTCACCGCGCCGGTTGCCTCCGTGGGCGACCCTCCGGAAGGCTTCGCAGGCCGGATTCTCTTCGTCCCGAGCGCCGACCCTGGCTTCGATTGGATATTCACTCGCGGCATCAGCGGCTTCGTCACGCAGTTCGGCGGCGCCAACTCGCACATGGCGATCCGTGCCAGCGAACTCGGCATTCCGGCGGTGATCGGCGCCGGCGAAGCGCTGTATCAGCGCTGGCAGGCGGCGCAGAAACTTTGCCTGGATTGCACAAATCAAAAAGTCTTGCTCATCGCATGAAGACCGTTGCGATCAGCCAACGGGTAACCGTCATTCCGCAGTATGGGGAGCGCCGTGATTGCCTCGATCAGGCATGGCCACGGTTCATCGCCGCGTGCGGACTGTTGCCGCTGGCGCTGCCAAACGTTACCGAGGTGGCGCTGGCTATCTTCGGCGGTTCCGATGTCGCCGGACTGGTATTGACGGGCGGCAATGATATCGCGGTGCTCGGCGGCGACGCCCCTGAACGCGACGCCACCGAGAATGCGCTGCTCGATGCAGCCGAGTCGCGAGGATTGCCTGTGCTCGGCGTTTGCCGCGGTATGCAGCTCATTCAGCAACGCTGCGCGGTGCCGCTGGTGCGCGTCGCTGGTCATGTCGCGCGGCGTCAGCTCATTCGCATCAATGGCGAGCCGGTGGAGGTCAACAGCTATCATCGCTTCGCCGCCCACGAGTCAAGGCCTCCACTCGAGGTCTGGGCCGTCGCCGCCGACGGCGTGGTAAAGGCGATCCGCCACTCGACGCGGCCCACCACCGGCATCATGTGGCACCCAGAACGAAACACGCCCTTCGCAGCCGCCGACGTCGACTTATTCCGCCGCGTCTTCAAGGCCGCGTGATGCGCGCCATAATCCTGGCCGCTGGGCGCGGCAGCCGCATGGGTTCGTTGGGCGAGGAGCGCCCGAAATGCCTGGTTGAGCTCGACGGCAGACCGCTTCTCGATCGCCAGATAGCGGCGCTGCGGCGCGGCGGGGCGCAGCAGATCGGAATCGTCCGCGGCTATCGCGCCGATATGCTGAGCTTTCCCAGTCTGTCCTACTTCGAGAACACGCGCTGGGCAGAAACCAACATGGTGATGTCGCTCGCGGCCGCCGCCGCTTGGCTGCGCGCAGGGCCGGTGATCGTCAGTTACGCCGATATTTTCTATCGACGGGAACTGGTACGCGGCTTAGCCAATGCGCCAGGGGCGCTCGTTATTAGCTACGATCGGGAATGGCGGAGACTGTGGACGCGGCGCTTCGCCGATCCGCTCTCCGATGCGGAAACTTTTCGCATCGACGCGGCCGGAGAATTGCTCGAGATCGGCGGCAAGACGGCGACGATCGAGGAGATCATGGGGCAGTACATGGGGCTGCTCAAATTCACACCGGCCTCGTGGAGTGCCGTGGAAGTCCTGTTGGCAACGCTCGATCCAGCCGTGCGCGACCGCCTCGATATGACAGGATTGCTTCGCCGACTGCTGATAGGGAAGGCAGTCTCGATTCGCACCTTCGGCACCGATGGCCAGTGGGGTGAAATCGATAGCCCTGGAGACGTTGAGCTTTACGAGAGAATGCTCGGTGAGGGCAACCTTGCACTTGAGGACGGTATTTCCGCTCGCGAAGCGGTTTGAATTGTACGATGAGCTATCGGAGCGACGGCCGCCGTTGTTCCGCCTTTCGCAGATGTCGGTAACATAAGGGAGGGCCGCTAGCGGCCATTTGAAATGAAACACGGAGATTTTACTGGTTTGGCGGACGATTACGCGAAGTTTCGACCGGGCTATGCGCCTCAGGTTGCGACCGCAATTCTCGGTTGTTTGGGGCACAATTCCGCCAGTGTTGATGCCGCCGACGTGGGTGCCGGCACCGGCATTTGGACGCGGATACTTGCCACCCGCGGCTTGCACTCGGTTGTTGCGGTCGAGCCCAACGAGGACATGCGTAGCCAGGGGATTGAGACCTCGCGCGACACCGGGGTTGCATGGCGCAAAGGTTCGGCCGAGGCAACTGGGCTGGCAGTGGGCTGCGTCGATCTGGTAACAATGGCTTCTTCATTCCACTGGGCTGATTTCGACAGGGCGTGCGATGAGTTCCACCGCATCCTGCGGCCCGGCGGCATCTTCGCTGCTCTTTGGAACCCGCGCTTCATCGAAGCGAACCCGCTGCTAGTTGAGATTGAGGCACAGATCACCAAGCTCAAGCCCGATATCCGCCGCGTTTCGTCGGGCCGCTCCGGTCTCACCGAGCGGTTGACGGACATGCTGAGCGCAAAAACCCAGTTCGCCGAAGTGCTCTACTTGGAGGGTCGGCATGCGACGCGCCAGACGCCGGCGCAGTATCTCGGTGCCTGGCGCTCAGTAAACGACCTGCAGGTGCAACTGGGGCCGGAACTGTTCCAAAGATTCTTGGAATTCGTCGCGGATCGCACCGCGGGCTTACCGGCGATCGAGACAACCTATCTCACCCGAGCGTGGGCTGCGCGGCGCGCGTGAGCGAAAACAGTAGCCGCCACGAAGGAGCGCCCGATGACCGGGCTCAAGTGTTAAGCCTGCCGATTAGATTTGGTGGCAGCGCCGATGGGATTCTGCAACGTGCTTACCGCTCATATCGTGGTGAGGAAGGCGCAATCCGAGCACTCGAATCGGAAAAGCTTGGTCTGTTACGGCACTACGATGTCCAGGGAATGGATACAGCGGTGGCGATGTGCTTTTGGGGACGTAGCGGATCCTTTCTGCTCGCGAGCTACCTCGATAGTCACGACGACATCGTGATGCTGCCGATGATCGCCAGCGAAGCGATCTATCCGTTTTTCCAGGAGTACGAGCCTCTATCGGTCTGGGAGAAGCTGATCGCCTATCCCGAATACTCTGAGGCAAAGAAGGGCGACGGGGCTATGTTCTTCAAGGGCGATTTCGCGATTGCCGCGGCGGACTATTACGCGGCCGTCCTCGCTTTGTTTGAGACCTATGGTGACAGGCCGGCGGCATGGCTCGATGTGCGCTCAAGGTTCTTTCAATTCCTACACGCCGCATATTCAGTCGCAATCGGACGTCGCCCCGGCAATCCGCGGCCGCTAATGATCTACGCCCAGCATTGGACGGACGAGGATCTCGCGGGGCGCTTCCTCGAAGATTTTCCGAAAGGGCGCTTCATCCACACGATTCGCGACCCGATTTCCGCCTTCGACTCGTGGTATGACCGGAAGGAGGAAATGCGGACCTTGTACAATCGTCCTACGGACCCCGGGGCTTCCTACTTTCCTCTCGCGGTCGATACGTTCAATGACCTACTTACCTGGGACCGCTCGCATCGCGGGATGGAGCAACGTACGTGCGCGATCCGCTTCGAAGACATGCATGTGGCGCATGAGGTAACAATGCGCCGTTTGGCTGATTGGCTTGGCATTCCCTATCGTCCCAGCATGCTTGAGAGCACTTGGAACGGCGTTCCCTACGTCGTCGAGATCCGCGGGGTCGCTTCCTGCGGCCCCAATCCCGCCAATGCGCGACGCAGGTCGAAAAATTTGGATGTTGCGGATCGGCTCATGGTGTTCGCTTTGCTACAGCACAATTTCATTGCTTGGAACTACCCCAGTCCAAGAGCCATGCGGCGACGCTGGATACGTCTGTGCAGCATCGCACTGACCTGGCTTTTACCCACGAAGATCGAGTTGGCGGCCGCTCGCTGGGTCATGCGCGTGCAGGCCCTGCCGAGCCTTCGAAGCGGTCGGCTCCGCTTTGCCTTCGGCGCGCCCCTTTTTCTATTGAGGCAAAGATTGCGGATGATGTTGCTGATCGCTACGGAAGCGCGAGCGCGGCTGACCGGAAGCCGGAACTTGCTAAAGCCGCTTTGATGCGAAGACCTCTCCGCCGCTGAGCGGGCGAATCGCAATGTCCATAATAATCGGATTCGGCGAGCATTCTGACGAGGTGCTGCAACGCGCCTACCGCTCGTATGCAAACGAGCGCGGCGCCATTCGGGCGCACGCTGCGGACAAGCGTGAGCTGCTGCGGCAATACGATGTCCCGGGCATGGAAACCGCGGCAGCGATATGCTTTTGGGGTCGAAGTGGTTCCTTGCTTCTCGCCAGCTACCTCGATGGCCACGACGATGTGGTGATGCTGCCGATGCTCACCAGCGCAGGGATTTACCCATTCTTCCGCGAATACGACGCCCTTTCATTATGGGAGAAACTGATCGCCTATCCCGTGTACTCGGACATGAAATGGCTTGAGTCCACGTTCTTCAAGGGCGATTTCGCGATTGCCGCCGCGGATTATTACGCGGCCGTCCACGCCCTGTTCGAAACCTACGGCGTCATGCCCGCAGCATGGCAAGCGACGCGGCGAAGGTTTTTCCAGTTTCTACACGTTGCCTATGCTGTCGCGCTCGGGCGACGTCCCGCAAATCCGCGGCCGATGATGATCTTTGCACCACATCTAACGGACGATGTGTTGGCCGCGAATTTCAATGAAGATTTTCCGGGCGGACGATTCATACATACAATTCGCGATCCGATTTCCGCAATCGATTCCTGGTTCGAGCGGCTGATGTTCCTTCAAATCGGAGTCGCTACGGGTCATCGCCCAGATCTTGCATCATGGTATCTCAATCCGGCGTACGGCACGATGCAAAGCATTCTCGACTGCGACTGTGCTCATTCCGGCATGGAGACGCTCACGCGCGCGGTCCGCTTCGAGGACCTGCATTTGGCACCTGCGGCAACGATGCGCCGACTGGCGGAGTGGCTTGGCATTTCCTATCATCCTTGCTTGCTCGATAGCACATTCAACGGGGCTCCGTACCGCGTCGAGAGCGGCGGTGTCGGCTGGATCGGTCCCAAACCCGCGAATGCGCGGCGCCGTTCGAAAAATCTGAATTTTGCCGATCGGCTGATGATATTCGCTGTGCTCCACGAGAATTTCGTCGCGTGGAATTATCCCAGCCGAAGCATCATGCATCGTCGCTGGGTACGCGCGGGTATCATCGCTGTGTTCTGGCTCATCCCCATGAAGATGGAGTGGTCGAATGCGTGCGCGGTCGTGCGCTTTCAGGCTCTTCCGTCCCTGCGAAGCGGCCGATTCGGATTTGCCTGCGGTGTGCCTGTTTTTCTGTTGAAGAGCCGCTTGCGGATGATGCGGCTAATCGCAAGGGGGACGCGCGAGCGGCTATCGGGCGACCGGCACCTGCTGAAGCCGGTCTGATTCGGACGGGGGTGTGGAGCAGAGCATTTGCCGACCCCATTTTGATTGCTCGTCGGGACTTATTAATATTCGAGGATATCTCTATAGATAGTTGATTAGTAAAGGTATTTTATACCAGATTCACTGAAAGCACTGCGCTTGGTCGCGCTTACGGTTGTTGCGACTGCGGTTGCTTTTGCGGCTGAGCCGGGGCGCTCTGAGCAGGCAACGGCCCGGTCGCCGGTTGATCTGCGGCGCGCGTCGCCGCCTGCCTGATGACTGAGCGTGCTGCCTCGTCGGGAGACGGCGGCAGCGACTGAGCCGCCAGCGCTGCTTGATTGACCACCGATGGATCATCGCGAAGCTTGACGTAAAGCGCGCCGTCGACGGGATGCGGCACGGGCACCGAATATCCCGGAAAGCCATCCGGAATCTGCACCGGATGCTCGAACTGCGAGTCGCTCGAAATGGAGTCGATCAGGAATAGATTGGAGCCGGATAGTTTGCAGGCCAGCTCGGGAGTCGCCGGGCACTTAAGGTTTTTAAGCGTCGGTAGGCGCACCAGTGTGACCAGCGGCTGCCAGTCGCCCTTGACGCCGTTGGCGATTACCCGAAATTGCAGCCGGCCGAAAGCCGACGGTCCGAATGAGCTTGCGGGATCGAAGGATGCGACCGCAACCGTCGCGCTCTCGAGAGTGACGCTGCCGTTGCCAAGACCCAGGTCGGTCGAGAACGATTCGTCCGCCGTGGCGACTTCGATCTTTTCATCATGCGTAAACCTCGCCGGTGACTGCGCGCGCAGGGAGAATGTCAGTTTCGCGTCGTTCGGCAGTTCGTCTTGATCGGCGAGCTGGATGTTGCTGTCGCTGCTGGAGGGTGACAACCGCACACTCTTGGCGATTAACTTCACGCTGGGGCGCGGCGCATCCACGAGCGCGTTGAGGTCGAACGCGCGCCCGTCCTTAAGCGCGACTTTGGCGTTGAGTGAGTCTCCCTGATTTAAGACGAGGGCAGGCTGAGCGTCTTTGATCACCATCGTCAACTCGTCGCTACCCTGGCTGGAGGATAGCTGCCCAGGCGCGAATTCAACGCCTTTGATGAGCATTCCCGCGACTTGGTCCAGGCGGCTGCCCTTCAGAACTCCTTGAGCGTCTCCCGCGTGAATGGTGAAGTTATCGAGATGTGCGGCCTGGGAAAACGCCTGCAGTGCCACGGATTGCGGCTCGCCGCCGCCGTATTGCCTAACCAGCAGCGTCATTGCGCCGGGCTTGGCTTCCTGAAGCGGCAATTTCACCTCCACTTCATTGGCTCGCACCGTCTTCCATTCGGCTTTCAGTTCTTTGCCCGCCGGATCTTTGAGCATGACGTCCTGGATACAGCTTACGTCGGCGGCCTGAAGGTGCACCGTGTCCTCGCGGCCGATGATCGGCGCCGCCTCTTCCTTGGACGCCAATTCCCAAGATTGCGCGCGCGTGTTCACCAGTTCGAAGGCGGGGCCGTCGTACTCCTCGAATCCCCAGTAGCCGTGCAGGGAGCCATGAATGCTGTCGCCCAGATTGGCCATTCGCAGACCCGATGTGTCGACCACGAAGCCGCCTTGCTCGGCATCGGCTTTGGCGGGCAGATCGATGATGGCGCCATCCTTTCCCTCCAACCTTAACCTCACGTCATGCGCATAGTGGGTGGAGAACACCAAGGGCGCGCCTTCCACCGGTAAGACCAAGGAGGTCTTTCTTGCGCAGTAGATTTGCGTGGGATTCACCGCATGCAGCGGCGGCAACTGCGGCGGCTCTACTGCCGGCAGCGCCGCAACCAGCACGGACATCGGATTGTGAAATGAAGGCGGTGTGTTCAGCGTCAGTGCGAGCCGGTCGCCCTGTTGGGATGCCAGAGCCGGAATGTATTGGTACTGCGCCGTATGAAAGGAATCCATGATGCGCGCAATATCCATCACCGACGCGATATAGGGGCTGTAGTAGCCGTAACTCAACTGCGGAGTATAGCTGGCCTCCATCGCCAGATCGGAGGCGGGACCGGACGTGAGTGCCTCGACAATCGAGGTGCTGTGTCCATCGTTCAAAATGAGCGAATCCTCGCCCTGCATCAGACAGGGGGCCTGCAGCTCCGGAATCCTGTCCAGGCACTTGGTATCCACCTTGATTGCCAGGCTCCGTGCCAGTAGCGGAGCGGCGTCCTTCAGCCGGGCGTGATCGGCCTCATCGAGGGTGCGAATCGCCAGCAGATACTCCTCCAAGCGCGAACGATCCAGCGTCGCTTGGTTCAGGTCCTGCGAGGCGCGCACGAAAGCGCCGGGCCGCCCGCGCACCGCGCTCACCAGAGTCTTGAAATCACCGCTGGTTGCCGGCGCCAGGAACACCAGCATCTGCTGCGCGTCCTGCGGCACGGTGACGGTCAGACCGTCGTGGGCGCATTGACGGCTCCACGTTTCGCAGTGGAAAAACCAATCCGTCGGCGGCGGATTAGTCGACCCTCTCAAGAACGCGGCAACCAATAGGTAATGAGCCGATTGCGTGACGGGCAGGTCTGCCTTGATCCACAGACGATCTCCCGCCGCAAGGTTTGGGACCTCGGAAATCGGTCGAGTGGTCGCGCCACGAGTGACTTTTACCTCGATGGTGGGGCCGGCAAGATCAAACGGCACCGCATCGGCGCGCGCTGTCGCAGCAGTGGCAAGGGCCAGGATGGCGGTAACCAGCACGGGAAGTGAGCGCGTTTTCATGACTTTATCTTTACCTTTGGGCCTTGAATATTCCGATCCAGGCGCCCCGTTCGACCGCGCGCGGCGCGTTTTGTTGCTGCGGCGGCGCAAACGACTCAAATTCTTTCGACACACCCCGTAGTGCCGTGTCAGAATCCGCGCCCCTGACCTCGCCTGAAACCGTTACGGAATTCTGATATGGCCCGCACAACGCCCCTTTCCGATATTCGCAATATCGGCATCATTGCCCACGTCGACGCGGGCAAGACGACGACGACCGAGCNNCCAAGGATCTGAAGACCTCGACCACCACCGACTATCTCGAGCAGGAGCAGAAGCGCGGCATTACCATTCAGAGCGCCGCGGTGTCGGCATTCTGGCGCGACAAGAAAATCAATCTCATCGACACCCC
>PKXS01000132.1:18513-40096 GCA_003132425.1 Gammaproteobacteria bacterium
GCGCCAATTTCCTGCGCTGCGTGGATATGATCAAGAAGCGCCTGGGCGCGCGCCCGCTGCCTGTGCAAATACCCATCGGATCGGAAGAAAATTTCAAAGGCATGATCGATCTGGTCGAGATGAAGGCGCTGGTCTGGGACTCCGACGACAAGGACGCCCAATGGCAATCCCTCGAGGTGACCCCGGACCTCGCCGACAAGTTGCACATNNAGTCGGACGACAAAGACTCCGAATGGCAGGTGCTCGACGTGACGCCCGATCTTGCCGACAAGCTGCACATCACCGTGCCGAGCGATCGGCAACTCATGGGCGATGTCCACAAGTACCGCACGGAATTGGTCGATACCTGCCTCGAACAGGACGATGAAGCGATGGAAGCCTACCTCACGCACGGCACCGTTCCGTCGGCGGAGGTGCTGCGCCGCGCGCTGCGCAAGGGAACCGTGCATTCTGCATTCACCGTGGTGCTGTGCGGATCGTCTTACAAGAACAAGGGTGTGCAGCAGATACTCGACGCCGTCGTGGACTATATGCCGGCCCCGACCGACGTAGCCTCGATCAAGACGGTCGACGCCGACGGACATCCTATCGGCGAGCGCAAATGCTCGGACGACGAGCCGTTCTCCGCTCTGGCCTTCAAGGTCAATAACGACATCTACGGCGCCCTGACATTCATCCGTGTCTATTCCGGCGTGCTGACCAAGGGCGCCTCGGTGCAGAATTCCACGCGCGGCAAGCGCGAGAAAATCGGCCGCATGGTCGAGATGTTCGCCAAAGAGGCCAATCCGGTGGAAGAGGCCCGTGCAGGAGATATTATTGCGCTGGTGTCCCTGGCGGACACCGAGACCGGCGACACCCTATGCGACGCCGCCGATCCGGTGGTGCTGGAGCGCATGCGCTTTCCCGACCCCGTCATCAGCGTGTCCGTCAAGCCAAAAGTCAAAGCGGAACAGGAAAAATTCGGCAGCGCACTCGGCAAGATGGTCCGCGCCGATCCCTCGCTGCATCTGGAGACCGACCGCGATACCGGTCAGACCATTCTGCGTGGAATGGGCGAATTGCATTTGGAGGTCACGTTGGACCGCATGCGCACGGAGTTCGGCGTCGAAGGCATCATGGGCGAGCCGCAGGTCGCGTATCGGGAAACCTTCACCAAGAAGTTGACCGAACAGTACATCCATAAGAAACAGACCGGTGGTTCGGGCCAGTTCGCCGAAGTGTGGATCGTCTTCGAGCCGTTGGCGCGCAGCGCCGGTTTCGAATTCGTCGACGAAACCGTCGGCGGTTCGGTGCCGCGTGAATTTGTGCCGTCGGTCGAAAAGGGTCTGAAGCTACAAAAGGAAGATGGCGTGCTCGCCCACTATCCAACGGTGGATTTCCGCGCGACGCTGATCGATGGCAGCTACCACGATGTCGATTCCAACGCGCTAACCTTTGAAATTGCCGCCAAGGCCTGCTTTCGCGAAGCCATCCGTAAAGCCGGGCCGATTCTGCTGGAGCCGGTGATGAAGGTCGAGACGGTGACGCCGGGGGACTACCTGGGCGACGTGATCGGCGACATCAACCGCCGCCGCGGCTCGATCCTGGACCAGTTGGAGCGCGGCACCAATATCGCCGTCGTCGCCAATGTGCCGCTGTCGGAGATGTTCGGCTACATCGGACAGCTGCGCGGCATGACCAGCGGCCGCGCTTCCTACACCATGGAGTTCTCGCACTACGAGCCGGTGCCGCGTCAGGTTGCGGACGAGGTTATCGCCGAGGTGAGCAAAGCCAAGGCTGCCGCGGCGGGTTAAATTACGTGGGTGCAGCATGACGCTGATCAATGACTACGCGCCTTTGCTGCTGCGATTTTGCTTGGTGGTGCTGTTTCCATTCAGCGCCCTCGACAAGATCCTCAACTGGGATTCGGCGATGAAGCAAGCCGCTAGTGTCCCATTCCCGAGCGGCATGCTCATGGTCTCCATCGTCGTCGAATTCGTCGCGCCGGTCTGCATCGTCACGGGCTGGCATGACCGGCTCGCCGCCTTCGTTCTGGGCGGGTTCTGCGTGATCACAGCGGTGCTGTTCCATCAGTTTTGGCGCTTTGCGGATTTCTGGCGATTCAAGGAAGGAGAGGGCCTGCAGCATTTCTGGGAATTTCTCAAGAATTTCGGATTGGCCGGCGGCCTAGGCCTCATCATGCTGGTGCCTCGGACACTGTCGGTCAGCGAAGCGTTGGAGCATCCGCTCGCATCCACGCATGTCATCGGGCCTCAGGCGGGTAGCCCGGTCACACCGCCGCCTTGATCGACTAGAACCAGGCGATGCCGGTCCGGATCCTGCACGGCTCGAGACATGCTGCCCGGCATCGAATTCACTGCGAGCGTCACCCAATCGGTCGCACAATCGTTAAGACCGGTGAGCGCGGCAGTTCGGCCGGAGGGTCGATAGGCGAGCAGCTCCAGGCCCGGTCCGGCGGCCAACTCCGGGCGCAGGCCCGTTACACGAACCCGCGCCCCCGGCAGCGCATCCAAGCAGCTCTGAGCGGGTCCGCGGTTTAGCGACTGATCGGTCACTTGGAAGCCAAGCGCCTCGTAGAAACTTACGCTGCGACGCGTCGACGCAACCGCCACTGCGCTGTGGTCGATGCCCAGGAACGGCGTATCGGATAGCCGCTCGCGCCAGATCGGGCGTCCTCGGCCGGGCGGAAACCAAAGCAACTCCAGTGGATGACCGTCTGGATCGCGGAATTTGAATGCCCGCACCGCGCCGTTCGACGGCGGCAACAATTGCGGGCCGCCCTCGCTGATGGGGCGCCACTCGCGGGATGAGCACAAGTGGGCATAGGCTGCGTTCATGTCGCTCACCACGATCGCTAGATGCTGGAACCAGAGGTCGGCGCTGCGGCTGTTCGGCGGATATGGCCGGCATGGAGCGGTGAATTTCACCAGAGCGATTTCTTCCGCGCCCAATCGCATCACCACTTCTTCAGCGCCCACCTCGCCCAGATCGAATGCGCGCAGGGTGCCGGCGTCGAGCGCTCCTGCCGCCACGGCGCGAAACCCGAGCATGTCGCGGTAGAACGATTCCGCGCGATTAAGATCCGATACCACGCGGCTGATGCGCACGATGTGTTGCGCCTTGCGGGGGGAAGGGAGCATCGCGTTAGCCGTTGCCGCCGCTGCGCGCCGCGGGCTCACCGTCGGAGGGCGGTGTGGTGCCACTCGAAGTGGGCTCCCGATGGTAGGGAAGCCAAGAATAGATTTCCGGCGAGGTTTGCGGATACTTCAGGAACTCCTCGCGCTCCTCCACGACGCGATCGACCTTGCGCCGGGTCAGCCGCCAGATCGCGAATAGCGTGAACGCCATCGTCAGCACGATCACGTACACGAAGAATGCGCTCGGTGTGATGAGCTGTATGGCGTAAGTCCCGGTGGTCGGGCCTATCGCGGCGCCGAGCGCCCAGATGAACAGCAGAGTCGAGGACAGAGCCACGTAGTCGGCTACGACGGCGCGGTCGTTCGCGTGCGCGACGCCCAGCGTATACAGGCTTTCGGCAAGGCCGCCGAAAACGGCGAACAGCGCGGCGAGCACGACAAACGGTGTATGGTCGCTAACGGTCACGAGTGCGGTGGCAACCGCGACGACGCCGACGCCGAGCCCGATCAGCGCGTACAATCGGTCGATCTTGTCGGACAGATAACCGATCGGCCATTGCAGGAACAGGCCGCCGAGCGATACACAGGCCATCAGCAAGACGATGTGCCGTTGGTCGAAACCGATGCGCTGTCCAAACAGCGGTCCCACGGTCGTGAAGGCAGTCAGGATCAGTCCGTTCAGCAGGCACGCGAGCACGCTGGCGGGAGAGGTGCGCAGCGCCTTCAGGATTTCGAGCTTCACGCCACGCGGCAGGATCGGCGCGCGCACATCGATCGCGACCATCGGCACCAGTGCCAGCGTCGTCGCGATGCCCGCGATAATCAACATTTCAGGGCCTCTGACGTCGAGGTTCTGGCTGAGCAGTTGTCCTGCCCCGAAGAACAGTCCGTACACCAGCACGTAGATGGTCAGCACTCGGCCGCGTTGCTCGTTCGGCACCAGAGCGTTCAGCCAGCTCTCGACAATGACGGCAAGCCCCGCTGCGTTCGATCCGATCAGGAACCGAAGCAACATGAGAGTTGGAACGCTGTGGGCAAAATGCAGCCCGAGGATCGCTACCGATTTCAGGCCGGCAAAGGTCGCGTAGGCTCGTTCGAGCCCGACCGGCGCGATAATCTTGTGGGCGTACAGGCAGCCCGCCAGGAAGCCAACCGCCTCGGCGGTGGCGATCAGGCCGATCACTCCGGGTGAATATCCCATGGCCGAAAATCGCAGAGGCAGCAGCGAGCCGAGGACGCCGGCACCGACCATGATCAGCGCCGTGCTGATGAGCGGTGGCGCCACACGCCAGGGGATGGCGCTCCCTCGCGAGCGTGACGCAGCGGTATGCGTTGGACTCATGGGAGCCTTTATCGCAGATTCGAAGCTGCGGCGACACCTTGGTGCCGCGAGCGCCGAGGGGACTACCGGCGGCTAGTTGCCGTCCGCGGTCCCCGAAGGCTCGGCGAGGACGTCGTCGACTTCGAGCGGCGGCAGGCTCGCCGTTTCCGAGATGCTGCCGCGCAAGAACTCAAGAAACTCCTCGCCGCTGATGATTGGACCCAGTGCATCGCCCTGCGCGAGCGGACGGCCATGCTGCACGATGGCGGTCACCAGGTCCGGCGAGTCGACCCCGGTTGCGCATACGCTGATGCCGAGACCTCGGGCCGCACCGATAATCCCGTCGAATAGCGCCGCTTCCCGAGCGCCGGAGCCTATCTTACGAACCAACACAGGATCGATTCGCAGTTTTGCCACCGGCACGAGCGTCAACAAACGCAGGCTTGACCTCGCCGCATTAAACCGGTCGATCGCGATGCTTATCCCGGCGGCGTGCACATTGGCAATCGCTCGAAAGGCAGCCGCGCTTCCGCCGAACACGGCTTCCGGTATTTCGAGCTCGAGAAACTGGTGCGCGAGTTCATATTCCGCAAGGATTCGCCGCAAGAAAGGCAAGAAATCCGGATCCTCAAGCGTGCGCAGCGAAACAGGAACGCCGACCGGGAACGCATGCCCGACGTGCTTCAGCCAAAGCTGCTGATTGCGGCATGCGTCGTTTATCCAGCGCTTCGCGAGCACAATCCCAAGTCCGGCTGCTTCGACTTCGGTGACGAAGTCAAGAATGGAGCGCTTGTCGGCGCAGTCCACACTGAACAGCTGCGCCTCCACTCCCGCCACGCGGCCGGTTTGCAGATCGATCTGAGCCTGATAGTGAAACACGGGATTCATCTTTGAGAGGCGTAGCCGCAGTTCCTCCCATCGCACAGCCGCGCTGTCCGTCACGATATGTGCAACCGTTGAGCCGCTGGGATAGTCGGGCTCTACGGGCGGTAGTGGGCTGGGGACTTGACTGGGGGGCTCCGGCGCATTGACGCGCGCGGCCTCGGCGAGCGGCCGCTGGCCTCGCCGGCCTTTGATTCCGACACCGGCGATCCCGGCGAATATCGCCGCCAGCGCGAACCACGGCCACCGTCGACCGGAGGGGAGGGGGGCCGGCGGCTTGGCGGCGAGCGCCGGTGCGGCCAGCGTGACGCTGAACACCCGGAAGGGTTTCCCCTCAAGATCCGGGACGGCCAATAGCCCGTGGATGCGGGACCCGTCGACGCGGATGATGGGGGCAAACGGATTGCGCCGCGCCGCGCCGCTGTCCGCTGGCGAATCCGGCGCGGCAGGATAGAGAATGTTGGCCGCGACGCCGGCGCGCTGCTCGAAGCGATGCCATTGATCGGCGTCGAGCGCGCGCACGGTGATTAGCCAGCCTCGCGACGGCGCTGACCCGGTGTCGGCAGAAATCGGCATGGCGACCACGATCGACGGCCCCTGTACAAGCTGCGCGGCCCCGGCGAGACTCGGCACGCCGGGCGTGCCGGCCGGCGGCAGCGCCGGTAGTTCGGCGAGGAAAGCTCTCGCATCCGCAAACCCGCGATTGACGCCAAGATTCACGCGGCGCCAAAAAAGCGGCTTCCCCTGGCGGTCAATGATCAGGACGGTATTGATGCGCTCGGCAGCCAGGAGCTCTCGATCATAATGCTCGTTCACGTACGGGATGTTGGGGCGCCTGACGAATTCGGCGGTGTCCTCGGCCACCGCGAGGGCGCGGGTCGTCGCGGTCAGATCGTCGAGTTCCTCGATCCAGGCGCGGCGCAGGCCCTCCAAAGCACGCGCCGCGGATCCGGTATCGACTGCGCCGGCCGGTGCGACTTGCGCCGCCAACGAGGGTGTGCAAATCGCGAGGAGCGCCAAGGCCGCAAATACAGCAGGATTCCGCATCGCGGATTTTAGCGCCAGCATTTCCGACCCGCCCATCGTCTCGCGTACCTCTCTGGACTGCGCTTACAATACTAGCGCGGTGCGGTGTAAGTATGGAAAGCATGTGTAAAATATCGAATCCGCTATGATCGGCAGTGCGGCTTGCCGATTCGCCGCGAGGAGAAACGTGATGCCACGCCTGCTGTCCTTTCCATTCTGGGCGAGCCTGCTGCTGATGGCGTTTTCCATCGCCAGTGCCGAGGCCGTTCCTATTTCACATATTCAGGTCCGCATCGTCACGGGCGCGGCCGACTTAAGCGCCGGTAGTTATGTTGAATTGCGGATCTACGAGGCCGGAAAAGCGGTACGGCGCCTGCCGCTGGTACACGGCGATGCGTGGCCGCGCGATTCCACCCGCGTCATTCCGCTGACCTTGAGCGACCCGCTGGATCCGCGCAGCGTGTTGCGTTTCAGCCTGTACTACCGCGCGGTGAATCCGCAGGCGCCCGCCTGGGAGATCGTTGCCGCGGACATCGAGCTGCCTCGCCAGAATCCGCCCGAACGGTTGCTGAATGCGACGCTGTCCGGCGTGATTGCTCCCGACGGCGAACTTGCGACCGAAGAGCGCGATGCGGCGGCGTTGACCTGCGCGACGGACGCGGATTGTGATGATCACCGGGACTGCAACGGGCACGAGCGTTGCGCGCCGCGAACCGCCGGTGCCGACGCGCGCGGCTGCGTAAAAGGCACGCCGGTGGCTTGTCCGGTAAATCAGGTGTGCAGCGAGGGGCGCGGTTGCATGGGGACGGATTCGATCAGCAGGACCATCCCGCCAAAGTAGGGTCACGGCGTCAATGTCAGAGCGTGCGCTCTCGGCCCCGGCAGAAACGGCGTCGGGCGTCCGCGTACCCAGTCCTCGAATCCCGCGCGATAGAACGGCGACAAGGGATGGCCGCTCTGGCCGCCGGGCATGTGAAAGTATCCGCCGCCTTCATGTCCGGGCGATACGCTGAAGCGTTCGGACGCGCCGTAGTCGCGACCTTGGATTCGCGGCATGTCCTCATGCGCGCCGGGCACGGTCACCGTCCGCATGTCGAGAAATGCCGCAAGCATCGGGACCGCGCGCGACAAGGGATGCGCGGCGTGCACCGGATTAACGCGCCCCCAGGTGCAAGACGCAAGGTCCCGGCAAGCGGCAGGCAGTTTCTCGCTGGCCTTAAGCGCTTCCAACAAGAATGCATTCCAGTCAGGGTAGCTCGCGGCCAGCAAATGCAAAGGGCGCAGCTGCACCAGGCGCCACAATGGTCCCTCGAAGGAACTGGGGATTTCAAATCGAAAATTCTTGGCCCGCCGGNNCCCGCCGGCGTGCAGGAGCCACTAGCATGGAGTACGCGCGCGCTTCAACTTCGGCGCGAAACAGGTTGACCAAGCGATAAGCTGCATCGGCGGGCGCGGCGTGTCCACTCCAATGCTGAAGAACATCGTGGGCCGCATCATGCTCGCGATCTCCGCTCGATCGCGCTCGATCGATGACCTCGTTCAGCAGACCACGCCAGCGCTCCAGGAACACCGCGCGATCATCGAGCTGGACCGCCAAGCTTGCGCGCGGCGTGAAGGGCAGAGACGCGGCGAGCAAATCGGCATGAATTTGGGCCGCGCGCGCGCCGCGGTCCATTCCATCATCGCCGATCAAGTCGGCCGCAGCGCCGCCGATCACCCGCGCGTTGGCCGANNGAGCCAGCCCGCCAGTCCCACCGCGGCATCGCTCGATAGCGCAGGTGCGCTGCCTGCATCGGGGGCGCGGTTCGGCAGCCGTCCGGCGATCGTCCAGCCGATATGGCCGGCTCTGTCGCCAACCACGAAGTTCTGTCCCGGGATGCCCGAGCCCGCCGCGACCTTAAGCGCATCCTCGACCGTATGAGCCTGTTCAAGGTTCAGCAGATCGAGGTTCGTTGCCATCGGGTCTTGCGCCGTCCAATCGAGCGCATAGGGATGACCCTGCCAATCGTCCCCGACCACCGGACCCCATTGCGTCAATGCGATCCGCAGGTGCTGAGTCGGACCCCCATTGACTTCGATGGGCTCGTCCACGTATTGAAAATGCCGCGGCCCGAGCGCGGTCAAATAGCCATCGGGCGAATTAGGCAACGGTACGAGCCGAATGACGGCTGCAAATTCGCCGTAGCTATTCGTGAAGCCCCAAGCGATGGATCCGTTGCTGCCGGCGACCACGGACAAAGTGCCGGGCAGGGTAACACCGGTTATATCGAGCGCATCGTTCGCGCCCCTCTTAATAAGGCGCGCGCGATACCAAATGTTCGGAACCCGGAACCCCAGATGCATATCGTTGGCGATGATCGCGGCGCCATCGGCCGTTCGGGATCCGGCAACCGCCCAGTTATTGCTGCCCACGAGATTCAACTGCCTCAGCACATGATCAGGGGGCAGTACCGGTAGATCGCGCAGCGCGCGCAAATCAAATTCTTCGGCGAGCGGCACTCTCGGTTCGGCGCCGTGGCTGCCGTCGACGGCCGCATCCCATTCGGGCGCGCCTGCTTCCAAGAATCGCCACAGCGCTTCGGGCAGCGTTGCCCGAAGTAAGCCGCGCTGCAACTGCGCATGCCCTTCAGAATCCTGTAGCTGCAGGTACATCGCATGCACGCACAGGACGCTATCCTCGGCGGTCCAGGGCCTCGGCTGGCTTCGCAACAGCCAATACTCAAACGGGCGCCCCCGCAACGAGGAAAGGCCCGCGTTAACACCTGCAACGTAGGCATCGAGCAGGGCGCGGCTGCGCGCATCAAGGCCGGATACCACGGCGCGCGCGACTGCGCGAAATCGATGCACGCGTAGCCGGCGATCGGCATCGAGCAACGCCGGGCCCAGCAGGGCCGACAATTCACCGGCGGCGGCACGCCGCAGCAGATCCATTTGGAAATACCGGTCCTGGCCGTGTACGTAGCCCAGAGCGCGTGCAATATCGCCCCGATCTTGGGCGGTTATGGTGGGAACGCCGGCATCGTCACGTTCAATCAATACGCCGGCCTTGAGCCCCGGCAGCGTCGCATGGCCGTCCAAGGAGGGAAGACTGGCGCGAAGACCCAGCCATACGGTCAGCGCTGCCGCGATCGCAGCGGCCACCACGAACGCTGTCAACACGCCAAAAATCCGCACGCTTCGCTTCAAGCAGGCCCTTCAGCTATTGTCCCGGATGATAACGTCGCTCGGCATGGGCCAGTACTTCCTCCGGAGTGAACAGCACATCGCGAAATTGTCCCTTGCTGAACATCGGCGCCTGGTCGATAAAATGCGGCGAGGCGGGGTCGCCGCTTGCGCCGCCGCTCATAATGGCCTTGGCACGAACAGTGGGACCGAATTCCACCGCGGCAACGAAACTGTTGCCCACAGAACCGTAGATCTTCTTGGTGTTGCGCGGCTTTGCCGAATCAAAGGAGGCGAGGGCGCCCCACTGGGATGGCGCGAAGCCCACCGGCAAACTGGGTTTGCCGTCGTCGAAGGGTTGCACGATATCGTCGGTGCGGCGTTGAAAACGGTTGATCTCGCCCCACGGGATCCGCCAACGGCCGAAGTCTTGCTGCAGCTTGGCCGTGGCCGCGCTCAAAGCATCGAGTCGTTCTGCATCGGTTAAATGGCCGAGCAAATAGTCGTAGACCGGCTGCCGCGCCTCGCGGGCTTGCGCGGCGTTGCGGTCGATCAGCGCCTGCCCCCAGAAAATTGCGATAGCCGTCGGCACCGAGTCCACTCCCGTGCGCCGGTCCCAACCGCGTAAACTCTCGACCGGCCCCTTCAAGCCGAGGCGCCGCGGATCAGCGGACGCCAATTGGCCGTACGCCTTCAGCAACGGCGGCAGCAATACGTCAAAGGCGGTGAGATGGGCGTCATAGCCGGCGGCGATCAAGCTATCCAAGGTCACATCGTGGATATTCCGCAGCACTTCGACGGCATGAATGCCGCGCGGATTTTCTCCTGTGCTCCACATGTAGGCCGGATAGTTTTCGCGCTTCGGGCTCTGCTCACCGGCCGCCGAGAACGGCCAGTCATTGGTGTTTTGGATCCAGCCGTTGGCGGGATTGAGAAGAGTAATCGTCTCCTCGATCCGATGAGGGCCCCGCCACTCGGTGGCGGGATTGCTGCCGTCGACCGGGCGCGTGTAATCGAAATGCGGGTCGCGCTTGGGAATGAAATTTCCGTGGAAATAAGCGATGGTTCCGTCCGCGTCGGCATAGACCGTATTGTTGGAAGTGTCGGTGCGCATTTCCTGGGTCTTGTAGAAGGATCGGTAGTCCCTGGTCTTGGTGCGCAAGTACGATTGGGCCAATGCCCGCACCGGATCCTGCAGCAATTTGACCGCTATCCACTTGCCGTTCTCAGCGCGAACGATGGGCCCATGATGGCTGTGATAGACGGTGAACTCCCTGGTGGCTAGTGTGTTGCCTTGTTTGAAGGAGAGGGTGATGCGGCTAACCCGAAGCTTGCGCAGGCCCGTGCCATATTTGTAGTACAGCCCATCGGACTTTCGGACGATGCTCTCCGCATATTCGTCGACCGCATCGCCGCCATAGGAAGTGTGCATCCATCCGTTGTGTGCATTGAATCCCTGATAGACGAAGAATTGTCCCCAGGTCACGGCGCCATAGACGTCGAGTCCTTGCTCACTGACCATCTGCAGTTCCGAGCGAAAGTAAAATGATGTATGCGGGCTGATCCACAGCAGCGCGTGGCCCGATGCGCTGCGGCTGGGGGCGATGGCGAAGCCGTTCGAGCCGCCGGGCGCCGGCTCCGTGGCTTGGCGCCGCACGGGCAATTGCCCCCCGCCGCAGAATGCCTTCAGCGCGGCGAGATCGATGCTCTCGATGTCCCCACCGATGCTGCCTTCGGTGAACGACAATGCCATCCACGGTTCAAAATGCCCGATGACCTTGGCCTTGACCCCGGGATGCCGGTAGAGGTAGTAATTCAGGCCATCCGCCCAGGCCACCATCAGCTTGCGGAGCCAAGCGGGGCTGGAAGAGAACTGCAGCTTTAGCCTCTCGGAATCGATAAACAGCCGCTGGCGCAGATCAGCATAGATCGCCGACTCACCTTCGGCCTCCGCGAGCCGGCCGAGACCATTGAGATAATTGCGCTCGATCCGGCCGAAATCGTCCTCGGCTTGCGCGTAGATGGCACCGAACACGGCGTCCGCGTCGGACTTACCGTAAACATGGGCGATGCCCCAATTATCGCGGATGATACTGATATTGGCAGCTTGCCGCTGCCAGCGGCCGCTCTCGTCACTGCGCGCCTCTGCGGTAAAACCCAAAGAGACGCCCAACAGGGTGAGTATCAAAAATCTCATGGCCACGCGGAATTCCTCCTGGCGTGAATGGTATGCAAAATCGCGCGCGAATGCCGAGGATATGCGGCGAGATGCACTTATGATCGCTCTGATGACGCATCATCCAGGCGCCTCCGTTCGACAAGATCAAGGATGAGGACTATCAGCCGGCAATCGAGGCCGGCATGGCGCCGCAACCGATCGCCGTGTCAGCGACGGCGCACATCGTCGGCGAGGGCACCGCCGTCGAGATCGCCCCGAGTCACTGAACAGATGGGTTGGCGGGAGCGCAGTCCGCCCCTTTGGCGTCTTTAGGCATAGGCGAGTTGCACGACCCGCACGATCACCATGATGACGGCGATGACTAAGTAGCCTCGCAGCACAATCATCCACAAGCGGCGCATCGGCGTCATTTTCAGCGGCGACAGGTCCTCAAGCTTGGGCATCCGCCAAGCATTGCGGTCGATGCGTGCCATGCGCACGCGGCCTCCCTCGCGGCGTTTGCTGGTCAGCGCCATCCCCAAGGTGCCGAGTAAAGCGAGCAGCCCACCGGTGCCGAGAATCGCGGCGATCTGGCCGCCGGTTATACCGGGAAACAGCACCGCGGCAGTGAGTATCAACGACAGCGTCACCAGCACGCCGATCACCAGCATGGTGAACACGTTCAATTTGAGCGAATTTACCCAGGGTCCCAAAACCTCCCGGTCATTGCATAGCAGCAGGAGGAACACGGTCGCGCTTGGCAACAAGATCCCAGCCAGCGTTTGCACCGCGTTGGTCAAAAGACCCAGCGGTACCCCGGGAATGAGCACCAAGGCCGCGGCGAGCACGATCAAGCAGAAATACACTCCGTAGAATGTCTTGGCCTGCCGCGGGCTGCGATGCAGGGAGTGACGGATCGAGAATAAGTCACCGATCGCGTAGGCGGACGACAGCGACACCGCCGCGGCGCCAATGATGCTGGCGTCGATGAGGGCAACGGCAAACAGCACGCCGGGAAGGGTGGAGCCGTGATGGTGCGACAAGCCGGCGGCGACCGCGCCGGCGTCCGTGAACTTGCCGAACTCTGCGGTTCCGGCAAAGGCATGCGCGCAGAATGCGATCATCGCGACCGCTCCTAAGATCACCAGCACGATGCCGATCACCAGATCCAAGCGCTCGTAATTGATGTAGCGCGACCCTATCCTCTTGTCGATGATGTAGCTTTGCTGAAAAAACAGCTGCCAGGGCGCAACGGTGGTGCCCACGATGGCGATGATCAATAGCATGACGTCGGCCAGCTGCGCGTGCGGCGGCAGCTGCGGCACCACAAAATCTCGTGCGATCTGTTCCCAGGGTGGATGCACCATGAGAAACACTGGGACCAGCAGCAGGCTCCCCAGCACCAGCACCAGCGCAAAGCGCTCGAAGCGCCGGAAGTCGCCGGTACTCACGGCCGCCATGACCAGCACGGCCGCCGCGCCGACGCCCCAGGCCTTCGGCACGTTCAAATAGGCAAGCCCCATGCTGATGCCGATGAACTCGGTCACCAGCGTCAGTGCATTCAATGCGAACAGGTCGATGACGCTGAAGGCTCCCCAAAACTTACCGAAACGCTCCAGAATGAGCCGCGCATGGCCGACGCCGGTAACGACACCGAGCCGCAACACCATCTCCTGGTTGACATACAACACGGGAATCAGCAGCGCGAGCGTCCACAACAGGGTCGTTCCATAGTCTTGGCCGGCCTGTGCGTAGGTGCTGAAGGCGCCCGCGTCATTATCGCCCACCATGACGATGAGGCCGGGTCCGAGAATGGCGAGCAGCGTGCGCAGCCGATGAGCCCAGTTCTCGCGTGGCGCGAAATCATCCTGCTTGAGACTGCCCAGCGCGCCGCGGATATCGCCGACGCGAGGTTCGTCGAGCAGTGCGCGGGACCGCTTGCGCTCTGGGGTATTGATCATCACGGGCGCCTCACACAGCTGTAAGCGGGTCGATTCTTAGGATCGGCAGCTTGGATACGCGACCGGACCTCGGGGTCGCGCTTTCGAGGAGCTGATTGGAGGTAACGCGGGGTCCGGTGACTATCCGTACCCTGGCGCGTATCCCGCTCGCGGCGGGAGGGCGCCCGAAAGGGGCGGCCTTATCCGACCGAGAGCTCGCTACGAACTACGCAGCGCCCATCACCTGATCTACTGCAACTGTCCAAAGAAGCGGACCTCGCATTGCCAAAGTTGCGACGAAAATAGTTCGCGACGCCGCCGATGTAAAGGAAAATCTTCCGCGCCCGTCGATTCGAGCACAATCTCGTCGAGGGTCTTAAGGCGGCGGGTAGGTGAAGACCGGCGCTTCGTCGGCGACGCAGGAGCCGCCGGGAGCGAGACCCACCAGCACGTCATCGTTCCAACTTGACTTAAACCGCCTAGGAGGCTGCGGTGCTCTCGACTCGGGCGGGAGAAGCCCGCAAAATACGCGAGAGACTTCAACACAGGTACCCAACGTCGAAGGCTGACAAGCTTGTCCGACCCTTCCACCGACGAGCTGCGCCGCCAGGTGCTAAGCGCGAAGTTGGGCGAAGCCGCCGCGGCAGCGAAGCGGATCGCCGAGTTCATTCAAGAGAGCGACACAGAGATTGCGGCGCTTTAAGGGGAGATGCCATTGATCGATATGCGCAGCGACACCGTGACGCGGCCGACACCGGGCATGCGCGCCGCCATGGCGGCCGCAGAGGTGGGCGACGATGTGTATGGCGATGATCCCACCGTCAATCGTCTGCAGGCGGTAGCGGCCGAACGCTTTGATTTTGAGGCCGCACTGTTCTTTCCGACCGGCACTCAAAGCAACTTGGCCGCGTTAATGGCTCATTGCGGGCGTGGCGATGAATACCTAGTGGGTCAGGAAGCGCACACCTACAAATACGAGGGCGGAGGCGCGGCGGTGCTCGGCAGTATTCAGCCACAGCCGCTGGAGAATGAGCCGGACGGCGCCATCGCAATCGCGCGAATCGCCGGTGCCATCAAGCCGCACGACGTGCATTTCGCGCGCACGCGCTTGCTGGCGTTGGAAAACACCATCGGCGGCCGCGTGCTGCCGCCGGCGTACCAGCGCGAGGCAACGGAATTCGCCCATGCGCAGGGCCTGCGCACGCACCTGGACGGGGCGAGAATTTTCAATGCCATCGTGAAGCTCAAGGTCGAAGCGCCTGCCGTGGTGGCGGGCTTCGATTCCGTCTCGGTTTGCCTCTCGAAAGGCTTGGGGGCGCCGGCGGGCTCGGTATTATTGGGCTCGCGCGAATTCATTGCCGTGGCGCTGCGCTGGCGCAAGGCACTCGGCGGCGGCATGCGCCAGGCTGGAATTCTGGCTGCGGCGGGACTCTACGCCATGCAGCATCACGTCGTGCGCCTTGCGGAGGATCACGCGAACGCGGAGTATTTTGCAGAGGGTCTGCGCGCCATCGGCCTCGTGGTCGAGCCGCCGCAAACAAATATTGTGTATGTGAATATTCCAACGCAGCACGTGGCGGGGATCCAAGCGCATCTGGCAAAGCGCGGCATCCAGGCATCCATAGACTCTCGCACTCGTCTCGTCACGCACTTGGATCTGCCCCGGACCTTGATCGACCAGGGATTGCAAGCTTTCCGGGATTACCCCGGCTGGTCTCGCTGAGCCATTAGCTCATTACGCCGCCTTTACGCCGGCGGCTGAAAATTCTGCCCTGTTTTTCCACATACACGACTAGATTTTGCGGCGCCATGAACGTTGCGGCGTGCCGATGATTGGAGGGAAGCAGTGGATATCGCGTTTCTCGCGTTGGTCTGTGTATTTCTGCTGCTAACGCTGGCGCTGGTTGCGGGTTGCGCGGCGCTGGACGTGATGCGTTTGGCGAGCCCTAATTCGGCGATTCTATCCGCCGTCATTTTCAATGCGTTGATCATCGTACTGTTGATTCCGTTCGCGCTCAAAGGCGTCAAGTACCGCGCGCTGGGCGCGGCCTCGTTGCTGCGGCGTAATCTGCTGATCTACGGATTGGGGGGATCGCCGTGCCGTTCGCGGGCATCAAGGTTATCGATATGACGCTGAGCGTGTTGCATCTTGTCTAGAGAGGTTGGGCGATCATGAGTGTCCTGTTGCGTCCCTTATTGGTACTGTTTGTTTTGTTGACGGTCCTGACCGGCTTGGTGTATCCCTGGGTCGTGACCGGCATCGGCAAGCTTGCGTTCCCGAACCAAGTGTCCGGAAGCTTGGTGACGCGGGACGGCCGTGCCGTGGGCTCTCCGCTCTCATCGGCCAGTCCTTTCAGGATCCGAAGTATTTTTGGGGCCGACGAATCCGGCGCTGCTCGACGCGGTCAAGGCGCGCATCGAGGCGCTCAAGTCCGTCGATCCCGGCAATAGCCTGGCCGTCCCGGTGGATCTGGTGACCGCATCGGCCAGTGGATTGGATCCGCATATCAGCCCGGCCGCGGCGCTATACCAGGTCACACGCGTTGCACGGGCACGGCAGATGGATCCCGCCAAGGTGCGGCAACTCGTCCTCGGCGCCGTCGAACCGCCCCAGCGGTGGGTTTTCGGCGAGGCGCGCGTCAACGTTTTATTGCTCAATCTAGCCTTGGATCGCGCACAATAGGCTTCAGATAGTCAGACAGGCTCCTGATGGCGATATCGAGCGAACAACGCCCTGATCCCGACGTGCTGCTGGCCAAGGTCAAGCAGCAAGAAGCGCAATCTCAGCGTGGCAAGCTGCGCATCTATTTCGGCTCCTCGGCCGGGGTGGGGAAGACCTACGCCATGCTCGTGGCGGCTCGCAAACTGAAGAGCGAAGGGCGCGACGTCGTCGTTGGCGTCATCGAGACTCATGGCCGCTCCGAAACCGCCGCGCTCCTCGAAGACCTCGAGGTCCTGCCGCCAAAGGTGATTTCCTATCGGGGCAAGGATCTCATCGAGTTCGATCTCGATGCCGCGCTGCAGCGCCGTCCCGCGCTCATGCTGGTGGATGAACTCGCCCACTCAAACGTTCAAGGGGTGCGCCACCCAAAACGCTGGCAGGACGTCGAGGAATTGCTGGCGGCGGGGATCGATGTATTCACCACTCTCAATGTGCAGCACTTGGAGAGCCTGAACGATGTGGTCGGAGGCATTACCAATGTGCGGGTGTGGGAGACCGTGCCCGACACGGCGTTCGATGGTGCCGATGAGGTGGTGTTGGTGGATATTCCGGCGGATGAGCTGCTGGCGAGGCTAAAGGCCGGCAAGGTCTACGTAGCGCAGCAGGCTGAGCGTGCCGCGAACAATTTCTTTCGCAAGGGCAACTTGATGGCGCTGCGCGAGCTCGCGCTGCGCCGCACGGCCGATCGGGTCGAAGGCGACGTTCAAGCCTATCGTGTCGACAAATCGATCGGATCGGTGTGGAAAACCGCGACCGCATTGCTGACCTGTGTGGGGCCGGATGCGGGCGCCGAGCGAGTCGTCCGCGCCGCCGCTCGCTTGGCGAGCCAGTTGAACGCGGATTGGCATGCAATCTACGTCGAAACACCGGGTCTGCAGCGATTGCCCGCGGCCCAGCGGGAGAAAATATTGGGCACGCTGAGTCTGGCCCAGGAACTCGGCGCCACAACCGCGGTGATTGCCAATGCACAGGTGGCGGAGAGCGTAATCGCCTATGCGCGCAGCCATAATCTATCGAAATTGGTCATCGGCCGCGATCCGGCGCGCCGGCTTTGGCCTTGGCAGCGATCAAACGGTCAGAAGCTCGCGCTGCTCGCGCCGGACATCGATTTGGTGGAGATCGGCCGCACGGCGGACCTGGGACAAAGCAGCAGCTCAACGAGCGCTTTGCCGTCGGCAGCGCTGAACGGCAGCGAGTCCGCCGAGCGGCGCAAGGTCAAGCGGCTGCGGTATGTATGGGCGGGCGTTGCCTGCGCGGCGGTGACTCTTGCATCGATACCGCTGGCGGAGCATTTCGATCGCTCGAATATAGTGGCGATATTCATTCTGACCGTAGTGTTGGTCGCGGTACGTTTCGGCCGGGGCCCGGCGGCAATGGCCGCCGTGTTGAGCGTTTGCGCCTTTGATTTTTTCTTCGTTCCGCCGCGACTGTCTTTTGCCGTGAGCGATGTGCAGTACTTACTGACATTTTTCATTATGCTGGCCGTCGGTTTGATCACCGGACAATTGACGGCAGGCCTGCGCTTTCAGGCGCGTGTGGCCTCGCACCGCGAGGAACGCGCGGGCTCGCTCTATGAAATCGCGCGTGACTTGTCCGGCGCGGTGCAGATCGAGCAAGTGGTGAAGATCAGCGACGAGTCCATCGAACGCACGTTTCGCGCCAGCGCCGCGTTGTTGCTGCCCGATGCGAGCGGCAAACTGGCGGTGACTTCCTCCCGCGCCGGCGCGACGCTGGAGGTGGAGACCGGTATCGCCCAGTGGGCATTCGATAAGGGCCAGCCGGCGGGCTTCGGCACCGATACCTTACCGGGCAGCCAAGTGCTATACATCCCGCTTCGCGCGCCGAATCGCGCTCGCGGAGTTTTGGCGGTCAAAGCGAATAACCGCCGCCTGCTGCGCATACCCGAGCAGCGGCAGCTGCTGGACACCTTCGCCGCCTTGATAGCGATAGCGCTCGAGCGCGTGCACTATGTGGGGGTCGCGCAAGATGCGCTGGTGAAAATGGAGTCCGAGCGATTGCGCAATTCATTGCTCGCGGCCCTGTCGCACGATTTGCGCACGCCGCTCACGGTGCTGGTGGGTTTGGCGGAGTCGCTGACCTTGACCAAGCCTCCGCTGTCGCCGGCGCAACTGGAGACCACGGACGCGATCCAGGATGAGGCGCGCCGCATGAGCACCCTGGTGAGCAATCTGTTGGACATGGCGCGCATCGAAAGCGGCGAGGTGAAGCTGAATCTCGAATGGCAACCCTTGGAAGAAGTGGTTGGTGCGGCCCTTCATGCGGCCCGTAGCATGTTGAAGCAGCATGCGGTCGCGGTGCATTTGCCGCGCGACTTGCCGCTGGTGCGAATCGACGCCCTGCTGATCGAGCGCGTTCTGGTCAATCTGCTGGAAAACGCCTCGAAGTACACGCCGCCGGGCAGCACGGTGACGTTGTCCGCCGCGATCGTCGCGGACCGCTTAAAGATTTCCGTGTCGGACGACGGACCGGGGCTGCCCTTGGGACGGGAGGAAGCCGTGTTTCAGAAGTTCACCCGTGGCGAACGTGAGTCAGCCACCCCGGGTGTGGGCTTGGGCCTGGCGATCTGCCGCGCCATCATCGAGTCGCATCAGGGCAAGATCGTGGCAGCCAATCGCCCGGATGGCGGTGCCGAATTTATCATAACCATGCCGCTGGGGACTCCGCCCATTTCAACTATCGAGGCGGAGGCCGCGCATGGTTGATAGCCTCCCGGTTGCCATCCTCATCGAAGATGAACGTCAAATCCGCCGTTTCGTCCGCACGGCTCTGGAGGCTGAAGGGTGGAGCGTCCACGAGACCGATACGGTGCGGCAGGGCTTGACGGATGCGGGAACGCGCAAACCCGATCTGATCATCTTGGATCTGGGGCTTCCCGACGGCGATGGAATGGAGTTTCTTCGAGACTTGCGCGGGTGGTCGAAGGTACCCGTCATCGTGCTGTCGGCGCGCGTCAGTGAGCAGGATAAGATCGAGGCGCTGGACGCGGGCGCCGATGATTATTTGACGAAGCCATTCGGTGTCGGAGAGCTGTTGGCGCGTGTGCGCGCAGCTTCGCGCCGCAGGCAAGAAGTCGGCGTCGCGCATGGCGCGCTCTTCGACTTTGGCGACGTCAAGATCGATCTCAGCTTGCGCACGGTTCAAAAGGGCGAAACACCGGTTCACCTCACGCCGATCGAATACCGGTTGTTGACGCTATTGATCTCGAACGCGGGAAAAGTTCTGACTCATCGTCAGATACTGCGCGAGGTCTGGGGCCCCTCCCATTCCGAGGACGGCCATTACGTGCGAGTCTATATGGGGCACTTGCGCCAAAAGCTGGAAGACGATCCGACCCAGCCCAAGCACATCTTGACCGAAACGGCCGTCGGATACCGGCTGGTTCAGAACCCTAGAAACTAGGGTCTGAGAGAACGAAGCGCCGCCGCGCGTTGCGAAGATCCAGCGGCGTATCGATGTCTCGCGCCGCGGATGGAAGCGACACACGCACCAACTGATCGGCGGGGAGCCGCCGCACGAGTTCGCGCAACCCAAGGTCGCCCGCGATGCGAAGCGCCGGCCCATAAAGCCATCGCGGGACAATCAGCGGCGTACCCGCGTGATCAGCGAAACCCTTGGCGACGACCCGCCGGCGCGAAGCGCGCCAGCGGCTGATCAGGCGGGCGATGTCGCGGCGCCGTAGATTCATAAGGTCGACGGGCACTACGAGGAGAGCCGATGAGTAGCGGCCTCGGGAAATTCCTAAGCGCACCGAACTCGACAAGCCGTCCGCGCGCTGCAAATTCTCGGCGAAGGTGACGTTGAGCCCGCGCAACTCGGCTCGGTAGCGCGCAGATCTGGGCGGAATCACCACGATGATTTGCCTCACCGAAAATGCAGCCAGCAGCCTGACGGTTCTGCGGATTAGGCTGATGCCGTGCACTCGAGCCAGCGCCTTGGGTTTCCCCAGCCGACGGGAGAAGCCGGCCGCAAGAACCAAAACTTCCGGCAGGGGCGGGAGGGAGCGATTCATTGGTATCATGTCGGGATGACAAAGGATCATGTGATTCTACAGCGCCGGCCATTTCTGACGCCTATCTGGTTGTTCGCCCTGACTGCCCTTGCCGCAGTGGTGGTTCTCAGTGTTGCGGCATGGTGGTGGGGGACCGCCGACTGCACCACGATTGTAGTCATTCGGCATGCGGAGAAGGCTCTCGACAGCGTTGCCGATCCGCCGCTGACCGAAGCAGGGGAGGCGCGCGCGGCGCTGCTCGCGCGAATGTTCGGCGATGTAAAATCACCGGGACATATCGATGCAATTTATACCTCACCGGCTTTGCGCAATCGGCTGACGGCGGCTCCCTTGGCGGCACGGCTCGGATTGACTCCCGTGGTCGCACCCGCCGGCGATCCAAAGAGCTTGGCGCGCCGGATACTGCATGAGCACGAGGGCGGCAGAATATTGGTGATCGGCCACATCGACACTGTGCCGCCGATAGTTGCGGCCTTGAGCGGCGCCAAGAACATTCCCGCCATCGGCGAGCAAGAATACGGGACCATGTACATCGTCACCGTGCCGCGAATTGGCTACGCCAATCTGCTGCGACTGACTTATTAGGCGCCCCCAGGCCTAGGTCTTGTGCGGCGCCTCCCGCAACACGATGGCCTTTCGGACGAAATCCGTGTGCCGCCCGATCATGAAGTCCGCCAGCACGGCATCGCGCACATGGCGGCTGCCGTCGATCAAGTAGGTGGCCCTGCGGACGCCGATCCCAAGCGGCCCGTTGACCCCGTACATCTTGATCACCGTCTTATGCTCATCCGACAGCAAGATGAACGGTAGCTGATACTTGTCCTTGAATTTGGCATGCGATTTCGGGTTTTGCGGGCTGATCCCCACCACCCGCAGACCGGCGCGCTCGACGTCCGCATGTAAATCACGCAATGAGCACGCTTCGCGCGTGCATCCCGGCGTGAAATCGGCGGGGTAGAAATACAGGATGATTGCCCCGATGCTCAAGAGTTCAGTGAGCGATCTGTCCTTGCCCGTCTCATCCGGAAGCGTGAATTCCGGCGCGCGTTCCCCAGCTGCAAGCATTTGGGTGTCCCTCCTGTGCTACATCGTAGCCCAGGTTCAGCATGTTGCGGGACGATACTTTGGCTTGCCGGGGCTTTGCTGCTAGTATTCCTCGCCCTTTTCGGGGGAGTAGCTCAGTTGGGAGAGCGTCGCGTTCGCAA
>PKXS01000132.1:40109-80120 GCA_003132425.1 Gammaproteobacteria bacterium
GGTCGCAGGTTCGATTCCTGCCCGGGGCACCCTATTCAGCCGCGAAGCCGCTTGCTCCAATTCTTGCCTTTGCGAATCCAAAAATCCTCATAATAAAACGTGGATAGATGCGCCAACCCGAAGACGGCCGCCAGTTCCGGTATCCGCTTTGCGTACATGACCAATTTTGATCCGGATCCGAGCCACCCCCACTCGACGATGGGATGTAGGATGTACAGCGCATAGGAAATGGCCGCAATGTACGCCAGCCATTGCGCATCGAGGTACCGCGCGCCCTTGGATTTCGCACCGGTGAATAGCGTGCTGCCCACCATGCTCGCGACGAAATACGGGCGCAAGTAATCTAGCCCCTCGCCAAACGGGCTGGCCGCCGCCAACGAAAGCGGCAGCAACGCCAGCGGGTTTGCCCAAGCCAAAAACTTGCGAACCCAAGCCAAGTGCGGCGTGCCGCACGCCAGCGCCAGCGTCCCGCCGGCGAGTATTTCGTCCACGCGAACGGCAGTAACAATCGACACCAGCGTATGGGTCTGGATACGGTGCGCGGTGACGACCAAGCACAGTATCGGAATGCTCCACAGGCCGCGGCGCCGGAAAATAAAAAATACCGCGGCGATCGCCAGGTAGAACTGCACCTCCACGCATAGGCTCCATAAGTGCCCGGTGTATTCGGTCAGCCAGACGGGCGGCAAATTGGAGAAAAAGAATAGTTGCGCGATATAGAAAAAGGCGGGGGCCTGCGCCAACGCAAGCGCGACGACCGTAAAAAGCCACGCCAGCGGCACAATGCGGCATAATCGGCGGATCAGGAATTCTCCGACGCTCGGCCGATGGAGTAGGGTCGTCGTGATCAAGAATCCGGAGAGCGTAAAGAATATCGCCATTCCGAGAGCCGCGACGCACTCGTTCATGCGCAATGCTTTCGGCCCGAGCGGGAAGAGGTGTCCAGCCAGCACCAATAGGATGCTGATGCCTCGCCAACCATCCAAGACCGGGAATTTAGGCATCCCCGGCATTGGAGTGATTGTCTGAGCGGTGCTGGTGCGAAGGGGCTCGATGGGGGGATCCTGTATCGATGCGGATTCGTTGGAGTGAGAATCGCGCGAACCATAACAAAACCGCCTCGTAGCCACAATTGTAGTAGCGTTTGCGATGGATCCAATTCGGAGACTGCAAATGACCGGAGAGAAGTCATTTCGAACTTTCGGCGATTTCTATCCCTTCTATCTCAGCGAGCATTCCAACAGGACCTCGCGCCGGCTGCATTTCGCCGGGACGAGCATTGCATTGGTGCTGCTCATGACCGCGTTAATCGCGAAAGCGTGGTGGCTCGTTGCAGCGGCGGTTCTTCAAGGATACGCATTTGCCTGGGCCGGCCACTTCTTTTTTGAGCACAACCAGCCGGCAACCTTCAAATACCCGTGGTTCAGCTTCATGGGTGACTGGCGTCTTTGGTGGGAGATTCTGACCGGAAGAGTCCGGTTCTAGGGGATCGCAGTGCACAGGGGTTGAGTTCCTGTGGCAGGCCGCGTAGTACTAACCGGCGCGTAAGTCGAGGAAGGGGTTATGTTCAAGCGAGTACTGCTTTGCTACGACGGTACCGACGTCGGTCGCCGCGCGCTCAAGCGCGGTGCCGAACTCGCCATTCTCGTTAACGCACAGGTCTACGTACTGTCGATCATTCCAAGCGGCGTCGCGGATTCTGCGGTACTTGCGGGCGCTGCCGGGCATGCATGCCTGGTCGACGATGCGCACGGCTATCGAAAGCTGCTTGACGGGTCGATCGAATGGTTAAGAGCGCGGGGCGTCACGGCCGAGGGGTACTTGGCGAGCGGCAATATCATCGATCAGATAGCCGCATATTCCAAGCGGCTGGCCATCGATCTCATTGTCCTCGGTCATTATCCGCAACCTTCCGGCGGGTTCTGGTGGTCCGGTCCGCAGCGAGCCTCACTCGCCGAGCGTGTCAGTTGCTGCGTGTTCGTGGCCGTCAACGCCCCGGACGATTGATAGAATTCGCATGGAAGTTCCTGTTTCTCCGCCACCCGACGCATCGCCGGCTCCTTCGCCGGGCAATCGAGCCATCGGCATACTTGCCACGGCGGCAGTTCTGGCGCTGCTGTATGTCGGCCGCGACGTGTTGGTCCCGGTCACCCTGGCAGTGATTCTCAGCCTGCTGATAGCGCCCCTGGTTCGTCTATTGAGGCGGCTAAGACTCGGACAGACCCTGTCGGTGCTCGCCGCGGTCCTGACGCTGGCCCTGGCATTCGCGGCAGTTGCCGCGGTGATCGGCGTGCAAGTGGTCCGCATGGCTGCCAGTCTGCCGCAGTACGAGGAAACGATTCAAGAAAAATTGGCGACGCTGAATGAAATGACGGTCGGGCGGCTGAACGCGCTGGTCGGTCAGGCCGGGCGCATCATGGACCCGCGCGCCGACAAGAGGGCGGCGCAGAGTTCCGCACGAGCTCTTCAGCTGCGCGGGGTCGCGCAACCGAAGGCTCCGATTCCGGTGGAGCTGCACGAACCACCGGCCAATCCGCTTCAGGTCATCCAGAAAGTTCTGGCTTCGGTGTGGGTACCGCTCGAAACCGCGGGGATCGTGTTGGTGGTTCTGGTGTTCGTGCTGCTCGAACATGAGGCCCTGCGCGACCGGCTCATCCGCATCGCCGGGGGAACGGACATCCGCGCCACAACGCTCGCGCTCAACGATGCCGGCGAACGCCTGTCAAGATTCTTCGTATCGCAATTCGCGGTGAACCTCGGGGTCGGCGTTGCGCTGTGGATCGGGCTTGCCATGCTTGGCCTGCCGCATGCATTGCTGTGGGCGGCTCTAGGGGGGGTTCTACGTTTCGTGCCGTATGTCGGGGTGTGGATCGCGGCGCTCTTTTCGGCGGTCCTTGCGGCCGCGGTCGACCCCGGATGGTCGCTCGCGACCGCNNGCGACCGCGACTCTTGGTCTATTCGTCGCGGTCGAACTCATCGCCGGCCAGCTAATCGAGCCGCGGCTATATGGCCATACGACGGGACTGTCGCCGTTATCCGTAGTCATCGCGGCTATTTTTTGGAGCTGGCTGTGGGGTCCGATCGGATTGATCGTGTCGACTCCTTTGACGCTATGTTTATTGGTCGCGGGGCGTCACGTCAAAGCGCTCAGCCTTCTGGACATCCTGTTGGGCGATACTCAAGCATTGACGATGCCGCAGAGATTTTATCAGCGCGCACTGTCGGGCGATTCGAACGAAATCATCGCGAGCGCGAAGGTTTTTCTGAAGCGTAATTCCTTTGCCACGTACTGCGATTTGGTTCTCATGCCTGCGTTGCATCTTGCGCGGCTCGATTTGGGGGCTGGCACCATCGTCGCCGACCAGCAGTTGCAAGTGCGAAACGCCATGGTCGCCGTCATCGCGGCAATCGGCGGGGAAAGCCGCAAACTCTCGCGACGGCAGCTAAGAGTTTCCGTTCTCGACAATTCAAGCGCCGGCCGTCAGTTGCGCCGCCGGCGTGAACAGTTGAGCGGCAGGTGGCAAGGACCGCTGGCAGTGCCTCCGGGGTCGGTCATGCTGTGCATCGGCCTTGGATCGATCGCCGACGAGCTTGCCACCGAGTTGTTGGTGCGCATCCTGCGGGACCAAAAGGTGGATGCGCGCCATTTGTCCCTCGAGGATTTGAGCGCCGTACCGCCCGCGGATGCCTCTCCCGCAAGCATATCCATGGCCTACATCGTCAGCGCGTTCCCGAGTGAGGAGCGTGCCAGGGGCCGCTCCGTCATCGATGAACTACGCCGGCGATTTCCGCAAATTTGCATTGCGACGGTCTTTCTGCCCGGAATGCTGTTACAGGCCGAATCCATGGCGCGCAGCACCCCCAAGGCCGACAAAGCGGCGACCTCGTTTGTGCAGGCGGAGCAGATCTGTCTGGACTGGCATGAGCAGAGGGCGAAAATATGATGGCGGGATCCGCCGCGCGCCTCAGTGCAATCCGCATTCGATGGCGAATCTTTTCCTTCTTGTTCGGCTTCGGCTTTCTGGCCTACGTGCAGCAAAAGAGCATCACCGTAGCCGCCGAGCGCATGATGCCCGAGTTGGGATTAAGCCAGCTGCAGATCGGCTGGCTCGAATGGGCCTTTGTTCTTGGCTATGCGATATTCCAGACTCCCGGTGGTGTATTCGGTCAACGCCATGGCGCCCGGCGCACCTTCGTCATCATCGGACTCTTAGCGTTCCTCGCCACCGTCGCGACGCCGGTGGCGCCCTACCTGCTGAGCGGGGCGGCCCTGTTTGTGGTTCTGCTTTGCGTGCAACTATTGCTCGGCTGCTCGCAGGCGGCCATTTTCCCCGTGTCGGCCGGTGTATTCGAGACCTGGTTTCCACCCAACCGGTGGGCATTCGTCCAGGGATTGCAGACCATGGGCTTAGGGTTGGGAGCTGCGATCACGGCGCCGCTGGTTGCATCGCTGATGGCGAGCCTCGGTTGGCAGCGCGCGCTGATCTGGATCAGTCTGCCGGCGGTTGCATTGATCGGCCTATGGGCTTGGTATGGGCGAAACACGCCGCGCGAGCATCCGTCCGTGTCGGCCGAGGAATTGGCCGAAATCGGCGATCAAGGCGCTTCTGCGGTCGATTCGCACGTCACCCTCTCCAAGCTGCTTCGCATGTTCAGCGACCGCAATGTGCTGCTGCTTGCCATCTCCTATATGTGCATGAACTACTCGTTTTATTTGCTCTCGAATTGGGTTTTTCTGTACCTCGTGCAAGAGCGCAAGTTCTCTTCGCTGGAGAGTGGTTGGCTGGCCAGTGCGCCGCCGCTGGCCGCCGCCATCGGCGCAGGCCTGCCGATCGAAGAGCCGACCGGCAACATGGTGGTGGATATCGGCGGCGGCACNNGCTGCCCACCGCCGCCGTGCTGCTGCTGGTCGCCGTCAGTGCTGCCAATCCTTACTGGGCCGTCGCCGTGTTGGCCGCCTGCTTCGCGTGCGTGGAGCTGACGGAGGGTGCATTTTGGGGCGCTGCGATGACGATCGGGCGCGGCGACACCATGGCCATTAGCGGCTTCATGAACACGGGCGGCAACTTAGGCGGCATCATCGGCATTCCAATCGTCGCCTACCTGTCCGGCCAGCATATGTGGCGCGCGGCGTTTATCGTCGGCGCGGGCTTTGCCGTCGCGAGTGCCGCCGCATGGCTGGGAATCGAGACCAGCCAGCCGGTCGAGGCTACGCAGCGCGACGGCATCGAAGCACGCGGCGTGAGTGCGGGTTAGGGGCCGCAATTTGAACACTGCCCTCATCACCGGAGCCGCGCAGGGCGTTGGCTTGGAAACGGCAGCACTGCTCGCAGGGCGCGGCGTACGCGTAAATGCGGTTTGCCCGGGCTGGATCAAGACCGACATGGATGTCGCGGACCAGGCCCGCGGAGCCTATACCGACGCCGACATCGTCGACCGCGTGCCCATGGCACGTTTTGCCCGCGTTCAGGACGTCGCCGAGGCGATTGCTTTTCTGGCCGATGACGAACGAAGCGGATTCATCAACGGCATCAGCTTACCGGTCGACGGCGGCTGGATTGCCGATGCGAGCTGGAATAGCCTGCGAACGCGCGCTAGAGATTAAAGCCACGGCGCGCGAGGTACCATCATCCGCGCCCTGGGCGGCGGCGGTTACGGCTATGATGTGAGGCTCGATTAGGGCGAGTGATTTATTCCAGAATTAACAGGCAATATACATTGTAACTTAATGATATTTAATATTATATATAGTAGATCTTGACTGCCATTGGCACGATGGCGCCGTGATGCGCCGCGTGGAGTCCGCGATGAACACACCGAGCGCTACCGCCGATAGTGAGCCCCTGGTTTTACAGCAGCGCAGAGGCGGCGTTGCATTCCTGACCCTGAATCGTCCGGCGCAGTTCAACGCGCTGTCCGAGCAGATGTTGGCGGCCGTGCATGGCGCGCTTGAAGCTCTGGCCACGGATGCGTCGGTGCGCGTCGTGGTACTCGCCGGCGCCGGCAAGGCGTTTTGCGCGGGTCATGATCTGAAGCAGATGAAAGCCAATCCGAGCCTGGGGTACTACCGGCGGCTGTTCGATGACTGTAGCCGGTTGATGATGCGGATCCAGACGCTGCCGCAACCGGTGATCGCGCGCGTGCATGGCATGGCGACCGCCGCCGGCTGCCAGCTGGTGGCCATGTGCGATCTCGCGATCGCCAGTAACGATGCGCGCTTTGCGGTTTCCGGCATTAACGTCGGCCTATTCTGCGCCACGCCGTCGGTTGCGCTCACACGCAATGTGGGGCGCAAGGCTGCGTTCGAAATGCTGGTGACGGGGGAATTTATCGACGCTGCCGCCGCGGTGCAGCGCGGCCTTGTCAACCGTTGCGTGGCGGCCGATTGCCTCGACGAGGAGATCGAAAAGCTGGCGGCTGCGATCGTGGCCAAGCCGCCATCTGCGATCGCGGCCGGCAAGAGCCTGTTCTATCGCCAGCTCGAGCTGGGGGTCGCGGCTGCTTACGAGCTCGCAGGCCAGGCGATGGCGTGCAATATGATCGACGCCGCCGCGCAGGAGGGGGTCTCGGCATTCATCGAGAAGCGCAAGCCGAACTGGAACCTTGACCGCTCCACGTAATGATGCAAATTCGCTCATTGCCGGCGATGGATTTGGCCATTTGTTTCGCCGCCCGGGTTGCCTAAAATACCGCCGCTATGAGCGCCGTTTCCATCGCCGCCAAGTCAGTCTATCAGGCCAAGAACAAGGTCCGGTTCGTGACCGGCACGTCGCTGTTCGACGGTCATGACGCCTCCGTCAATATCATGCGCCGCGTGCTGCAGGCCTCGGGAGCCGAGGTCATTCATCTAGGCCACAACCGTTCGGTGCAGGAGATCGTCAATGCCGCCCTTCAGGAGGACGTGCAGGGCGTGGCGATCACCTCCTATCAGGGCGGTCATGTCGAATTTTTCAAGTACATGATGGACCTGTTGCGCCAGAGCGGAGGCGACAACATCAAGGTGTTCGGCGGCGGCGGCGGGGTCATCGTGCCGGCGGAGATTCGCGAGCTGATGACCTACGGCGTGACGCGCCTGTATTCCCCGGAAGACGGCGCCAAGTTGGGCCTTCAAGGCATGATCGATGATGTCATCCGCACCAGCGACTACGATCTATCGGCGCTGGCGCCCGCTGAGGCCGGCGCTCTGGATGCGTTGCGCACGGGCAATCGCCGGCAGCTGGCACGCGTGATCACAGCGGTGGAAAACCGGGCTTATCCGGCGCGCACCCGTCAAGCCTTGCTGCAGGCAGCCTCCGGCATCAGGACCCCGATACTGGGAATCACCGGCACCGGCGGCGCCGGCAAGTCCTCGCTTACCGATGAACTCATCCTGCGGCTGCGCCTCGACCAGGACGATCGGGTGCGCGTGGCCGTCATCTCGATCGACCCATCGCGCAAGCGCACCGGAGGCGCTCTGCTGGGCGATCGCATTCGCATGAATGCGATTGAATCCGACAATATCTTCATGCGCTCGCTGGCCACCCGCGATACCGGCACGGAAATCTCCGCCGCGCTGCCGGAGGTGCTGGCCTGCTGCAAGATCAGCGGCTTCGACCTGATCGTGGTAGAGACCTCCGGCATCGGCCAGGGCGAATCGGCCATCGTTCCGCTGGTCGACACCTCGCTCTACGTCATGACTCCCGAATTCGGCGCGGCCTCGCAGTTGGAGAAAATCGACATGCTCGATTTTGCCGACTTCGTGGCCATCAACAAGTATGACCGCAAGGGATCCGAGGACGCGCTGCGCGACGTGCGCAAGCAATATCAGCGCAACCATGCATGGTTTTCGCAAGCCACGGACAGCATGCCCGTCTACGGAACCATGGCCTCGCGCTTCAACGACGACGGCGTCACCGCGCTGTACCAGTCCCTGCAGCCGCGCCTGAAGGAGAAGGGATTGAAGCTGGGAGCCGGCAAGTTGCCGCATGTCGCGGTGAAAGCTTCTTCGCGCGGCCGCGCCATCGTGCCGCCCGAGCGAGCACGCTACCTGGCGGAGATTTCCGAGGCGCTGCGTGAGTTTCACCGATTCATCGGACGCCAGTCGCGGATAGCGCGCGAACGCCAGTCGCTGCTCACGTCCAAGGCCCTGTTTGCAACTTCCGGTTTGGCCGTAGCGGGCTTCGATGAGCTGATTGGAGCCAAGAATTCTGAACTCGATCCCGCGGCAGCCAAGCTGCTGGAGCAATGGCCGAAGACCCAGGAACTGTACGCGCAGCCGGAGTACGTGGTGAGGATCCGCGACAAGGAGATTCGCACCAAGCTTAGCCATGACTCGCTCTCGGGCACCAAGATCCGCAAAGTGTCGCTGCCGCGCTTCGAGGACGACGGGGAGATTTTGCGATTCCTGCTGAAGGAAAACGTCCCGGGCTCTTACCCCTACACGGCGGGCGTGTTTGCCTTCAAGCGCGAGGGAGAGGATCCGACGCGTATGTTTGCCGGCGAGGGGGATGCCTTTCGCACCAATCAGCGCTTCAAACGAGTGTCCGAGGGGTTGGCGGCGCACCGCTTGTCCACCGCCTTCGATTCGGTGACGCTTTACGGCTGGGATCCGGACCTGCGTCCGGATATCTACGGCAAAGTGGGCAATGCCGGCGTCTCGATCGCGACGCTGGATGACATGAAGGTGCTGTACTCGGGCTTTAACCTGTGCGCGCCGACGACCTCGGTGTCGATGACCATCAACGGGCCGGCGCCGATGATTCTGGCCATGTTCATGAATACCGCCATCGATCAGCAAGTGGAGAAGTTCCAGCAGCAGAACGGCCGCGATCCGACCGCCGACGAACACCAAAAGATCAAGGCGTGGACATTGTCGACGGTGCGCGGCACGGTGCAGGCGGATATATTGAAGGAAGACCAGGGCCAGAACACCTGCATCTTTTCCACCGAGTTCGCGCTCAAAATGATGGGCGATATCCAGGAGTACTTCGTGCACCACCAGGTGCAGAATTTTTACTCGGTCTCGATCTCCGGCTACCACATCGCCGAGGCCGGCGCGAACCCCCTCTCGCAGCTCGCGTTCACGCTCGCCAACGGCTTCACCTACGTCGAGTCGTACCTTGCGCGCGGCATGCACATCGATGACTTCGCGCCGAACCTGTCGTTCTTTTTCTCCAACGGAATGGATCCGGAATACTCGGTGATCGGCCGCGTCGCGCGGCGCATTTGGGCGGTGGCGATGAAGAGCAAATACGGCGCGAACGAGCGCAGCCAGAAGCTCAAGTACCATGTGCAGACATCCGGCAGGTCATTGCACGCGCAAGAGATGGCCTTCAACGACATCCGCACCACACTGCAGGCGCTGTGCGCCATCTACGACAATTGCAATAGCCTTCACACCAACGCCTATAACGAGGCGATCACCACGCCCACCGAGGAAAGCGTGCGCCGCGCCATGGCGATTCAACTGATCATCAATCGCGAGTGGGGCCTGGCCAGAAACGAGAACCCCAACCAAGGCAGCTTCATCATCGAGGAGCTCACCGACTTGGTGGAAGAAGCGGTGCTCAAGGAATTCGACGCCATCGCCGACCGCGGCGGGGTGCTCGGCGCCATGGAAACCGGCTATCAACGCGGCAAGATTCAGGAGGAGTCTCTGTTCTACGAGCGGCAGAAGCACGACGGCTCGTATCCGATCATCGGCGTCAACACGTTCCAAAATCCGAACGCCGAGGCCGCGCCGGAGACGATCGAGCTGGCGCGCTCCACCGACGCGGAGAAGCAGTCGCAGCTCAAACGCCTCAAGACGTTCCAGCAATGCCATTCGGAGCACGCACCGCAGCTGCTCGAGCGGCTGCGACGCACGGTCATCGAGAACGGCAATACATTTGCGGTGCTGATGGACGCGGTGCGCGGCTGTTCGCTCGGTCAGATCACGCATACCCTGTTCGATGTCGGCGGCCGCTACCGCCGCAACATGTAGCCGGCGCCGCAGGGGAAGAATATGCAGGAATATCAGGCGCCGTTGGCCGACATGAAGTTCGTGCTGCGCGAGTTGGTGGATCTGGAACTGCTGGCGCAGCTGCCGGGGTACGGCGAGGTAACGGCGGATGTGGCCGGCGCGGTGCTCGAGGAAGCCGCCAAGTTCGCCGGCGGGATCCTATCGCCGCTCAATCGCAGCGGTGATGTGCAGGGCGCGCGCTGGCAGGATGGGCAGGTGTTCACCGCCGCCGGCTGGAAAGAGGCCTACACGCGATTCGTTGCGGATGGTTGGAGCGCGCTGTCGTGTCCGGCCGAATTTGGCGGTCAAAATCTGCCCCGGGCGCTCTCGGCGCTGATCGAAGAGATGTGGAACGGGGCCAACATGGCGTTTGCACTGTGCCCGATGCTGACGCGAGGGGCGATCGAGGCGCTTGAGATGCGTGGCTCGGATGCGCAAAAACGCACCTACCTCCCACGGCTGGTGGCCGGTGAATGGACCGGCACCATGAATCTCACGGAGCCGCAGGCGGGGTCCGACCTGTCGGCCGTGCGCACGCGAGCCGTGCCCGCCGGCGATGGCCGCTACCGTATATCGGGTCAGAAGATCTTCATCACCTATGGCGAACATGATTTGACCGGCAACATCGTGCATATGGTGTTGGGGCGCACGGCCGGTGCGCCGGAAGGCGTCAAGGGCATTTCATTATTCGTGGTGCCGAAGTTTCTGGTCAACACCGATGGTTCCCTCGGGGCGCGTAACGATGTTCATTGCGTATCCATCGAAAATAAGCTCGGAATCCACGGCAGCCCCACTTGCGTGCTGGCCTTCGGAGAAAACGGCGGCGCGCTGGGCGAGCTCCTCGGCGAGGAGAATCGCGGGCTGGAATACATGTTCATCATGATGAACGCCGCCCGGTATTCGGTGGGTATCGAAGGAGTGGGCATTTCGCAGCGCGCGTACCAAACCGCATTGGCCTATGCGCGCGAGCGCATCCAGAGTACCGAGGCCGGCGCTCGCGGCGACGCTCGCGTCCCGATCATCCGCCATCCCGACGTGCGCCGCATGCTGTTGCTCATGAAGTCCCAGACTGAAGCGATGCGGGCGCTTGCCGGCGTGGTCGCGGTCTCGCTGGACGCTGGCCGCCTGCATCCGCGCGATGAGGAGCGGTCCTCTCATCAGGCCTTCGCCGATCTGATGATTCCGGTGATCAAAGGCTGGTGTACCGAGAACTCGGTCGACATCGCGTCTCTGGGCATTCAGGTGCATGGCGGCGTCGGATTCGTCGAAGAGACCGGTGCCGCCCAGCATTTGCGGGACGCGCGCATCACGCCGATCTATGAGGGCACCACGGGCATTCAAGCCAACGATCTGATCGGCCGCAAACTCGCACGCGACGGCGGCCGCGCGGCGCAGAAGCTGATCGCCGGCATGCGGGCAGTGGCGGCCGATTTGGCGGCCGAGCCGAGTTTGTCCGAGGCCGCAGCGGCGTTTTCGGCCGCCATCGACGCGCTGGAGCGAGCGATTCGCTACGTGGTGCAGAACTACGGCATAGACATACGCAGCGTGTCGGTCGGCGCGGTGCCGCTGCTCAAACTATTCGGTATCGTCGCAGGCGGCTGGCAGCTGCTGCGTTCGGCGCTGATCTCGCGGCGGCGGCTTGCCGAGGGGGAGGCGAATACCGCCGATGCCGGGTTTTATGAAGCGAAGCTCGCCACGGCGCGATTCTATTCCGATCACGTGCTGTCACAGGCACCGGGGCTGGCGCACAGCATCGTCCACGGCGCCGCCGGCGCGCTGGCGGAGGGCGTGCTGTAATTAGCGCTACATGGACAGCCGATATCCGCGCCGCATCATTTGTCTGACCGAAGAGCCCACTGAGGTTCTCTACGCCCTTGGGATGGAAGAGCGGATTGTGGGCATCTCCGGCTTCACCGTGCGCCCCACGCGAGCACGGCGCGAAAAACCTCGGGTCTCCGCATTCACCAGCGCTAAGGTGGATCGCATTCTTAGCCTAAATCCGGATTTCGTGATCGGCTTCTCCGATATCCAAGCCGATATTGCCCAGGCGCTGATCAAGCGCGGTATCGAAGTCTGGATCAGCAATCATCGATCGGTCGACGGGATCCTCGGTTATGTACGGCGGCTCGGCGCATTGGTCGGCGCCGCAGCCCAGGCCGAGCGTTATGCGCTCGAGCTGGAAGCACATGTCGAACGCGTGCGGCAAGCGGCGACTCAGCTGGCGCGACGTCCGCGCGTCTACTTTGAAGAATGGGACGAACCGCTCATCACCGGCATTCGCTGGGTGAGCGAGTTGATCGGCATCGCCGGCGGCGATGATGTGTTCCCGGAGCGCGCGGTGTGCGCGTTGGCCAAGGACCGGATACTAGGCGATGCGGACGAGGTCATACGCCGCGCACCGGATATCGTGCTCGGTTCCTGGTGCGGCAAGCGCTTCCGGCCGGATCAAGTAGCATCGCGGGTCGGCTGGGACGCGGTGCCCGCGGTGCGCAACGGGGAACTGCACGAGATCAAGTCCCCGATCATCCTGCAGCCGGGTCCGGCTGCGCTGACCGACGGGCTCGATGCGGTTCACCGGATATTTCGGCAATGGTCCGAGAACCGCTGATCGACGCCACGGTGCCCTCGCCCTGCGTCGGCACATGTCAACTGGATGCGAAGGAGCTGTGCGTCGGCTGCCGCCGCACGATCGGCGAAATTATCGAATGGCCGCGCGCGAGCGCGGCGCGGCGATTGGAAATTCTGAGCCAACTGCCGCTGCGGACGGCTAACGCAATCCTCATTTCAAGCTGATGGTCGTGTTCACCCCGCCGGACACGCCGCCGTCATCGAACCAGCGCGAGGTGATGGTTTTCGTCTGCGTATAGAACTGCACGACTTGCTTGCCATAGGGCCCAAGATCGCCGAGTTTCGAGCCGCGCGAGCCGGTGAAGCTGAAAAACGGCACGGGCACGGGAATCGGCACGTTGATTCCCACTTGACCGACGTCGATTTCATGCTGAAATTTGCGAGCTACCGCGCCGCTTTGCGTAAAGATGCCGGTGCCGTTGCCGAAGGGGTTGCTGTTGATGAGGTCGATCGCCTCATTCAAGGTATTCACGCCGATGATTACCATCACAGGCCCGAAGATCTCCGTGGTGTAGATTTTCATTGCCGGAGTGACGCCGGAGAAGATCGTGGGCCCGATGAAATTGCCTTTCTCATAGCCGCTCACCTTCACGGCACGTCCGTCCAGCTCGAGTTTCGCGCCTTCATTGATTCCGTCTTCCACCAGTCCCAGGACGCGATTCTTGGCGTTCTTGGAGATCAGCGGGCCGATGTCGGTGCCTTTTTCTTGCCCGGCATTGACCCGCAGAGTTTTCGCCTTCGCCACGATATCCGGTATCCACTTCTGAGCGTCCCCGACCAAGACGGTGACCGACGTGGCCATGCACCGTTGTCCGGCGGCGCCGAAGGTCGATCCGACCAGGGCGTTGAGCGATTGCTCCTTTCTGGCGTCCGGCATCACCACCGCATGATTCTTGGCGCCCATCATGCATTGCACCCGTTTTCCGTGCTGCGAAGCCAGGTTGTACACGTGCGTGCCGACCGACGTTGAACCCACGAAGGAAACGGCAACGATGTCCGGGTGGCTGCAGATCGCATCGACCGAGCGTTTGCCGCCGTGAATGATGTTGAGGACGCCCGGCGGTATTCCGGCCTGCTGCGCAAGTTCGGCCAGCAGCATCGGCGTGAGCGGGTCCTGTTCCGAAGGCTTGAGCACGAAAGTGTTGCCGCACACGATGGCCATCGGAAACATCCATAGTGGGATCATGGCCGGAAAGTTGAACGGCGTGATGCCGCCGCACACGCCGATGGGCTGGCGAATGGTGTACGTGTCCACGCCGCCCGCGACATTTTCGGCAAATTCGCCCAATTGCAAGCTGCCGATCGAGCAGGCATGTTCGACCACTTCCAGGCCGCGGAATATGTCGCCCTCGGCATCGGCCAAGGTCTTGCCCTGTTCGGCGCTCAGCGTGTGCGCGATGCGGCTCATGTGCTCGCGAACGAGGGCCTGCAGTTTCAGCATGATGCGCGCGCGCGCGGCCAGCGGCGTATTTTTCCAGGTCTTGAAGGCTGATTTGGCCGCCGCCACCGCCGCATCGATCTCCGCATCGGTCGCAAACGGCACTTGCGCGAGCACTTGTTGAGTGGCGGGATTGACGACATCGTGCCACTCGGTCGTCTTGGATTCGACGAAGGCGCCGTCGATGAGTAGTTTAACGGTCGCCACGGGTTGCGCCTTTACGGCAGGTGTAGTCATGAGAATTCCCCTTGTGTCTGACGCCCTCATACAGTTTAGCCTGACAAGCTCCCGAGAGGCAGGGCCGCCGGGCAACGCGCATGCGCCGCGATGTTGCGTGATCCCGCGCAGTTACCGGATCGCGTAAACTATTCGATATGCGTAAGGGAATAGGCAATACCCACCCGACCCCCTCGAGCCGATGGACGCCGGTCACGGCGGCGCGGTCGGCGGAACCGGGCACCATCGCGATTTGCTTCGTCGCAGCAGCATTGCAAAGCGTCCGGGACCGCAACTTGAACGCGGACGAGTTATTGGCGACGGTGGGACTGTCCCCGAGCCTGCTGCAGGTGCCTCAGGCGCGTGTTTCAGCGAAGCACTACGGCGCCTTGTGGCGCACGATCGCGGTCACGCTCGACGATGAATTCTTCGGCCAGGATTCGCGCCGCATGAAGGCCGGAAGTTTCGCCATGCTTTGCCACTCGGTGCTCAGCTGTAAAACTCTGGGGCAGGCGCTCGAGAGAAGTCTGCGCTTCTATGCCGTGATCTTGGACGACATTTCGGGCGCTTGCGCGCGCGATGCGAAGGAGGCGAGGGTCACCTTGCACGAGCGAGTCGCAGGGGCGAGTCAACGAGTGTTCGCTCATGAGCTGTTATTGATGTTGATCTATGGGGTGTCTTGCTGGCTGGTGGGCCGGCGTATTCCCATCCTGCGCGCCGAATTCAGCTATGCGGAGCCGGCGCACAGCGCCGAATACCGGCTGATGTATTGCGCGGATTTAAGTTTCAACAGACCGAATACCGCCATATCCTTCGAAGCGAGTTACCTCGATCTGCCGGTGGTGCAGAACGAGGGATCCCTCAAGGAGTTTCTGCGCACGGCCCCTGAGAGTATCCTGTTGAAATATAAGAACGGCAGCAGCCTCACAGCCAGGGTTCGGCGGCGGCTGCGCCAGTTTCCGCCCAGCGACGTCCCGGATTTCGAGGGGCTGGCGGGCGAACTGAATATTACGCCGGCCACCATGCGCCGCCGTTTGCACGAAGAAGGGGCGTCCTATCAATCGATCAAGGACGAACTGCGGCGAGATCTCGCCATCAGTTACTTGAGTCATTCGAGCCGCAGTGTCATGGACATTGCAATGGAATTGGGTTTTTCTGAACGCAGCGCATTCCATCGCGCGTTTAGAAAATGGACCGGTGCCTCCCCGGGGGAATTTCGCAGAACTCTGCAGGCATAGGGAGGGGGGATGGACGGCGACTGTTGCAATTCCGCTCAACCATTTTGATCGATTTGGTCATCCGAGCCGCCTGACCGAATCGCGGATAATCCGAACGTGACATTATCAGGCAAGGTGCTTGCGGTAACCGGAAGTAATGGTGTTCTGGGCCAGGCGGTTGCTCACACCTTAGGCGGCTACGGCGCCAAGCTCGCGTTGCTGGACCACGCCCATGCGCCCACTGCGGCGCCGCCTGAGGGTGCGTTGCACTACGGCGGCGTCGATTTGACTCAGGAGGACGCTGCGCGTTCGGTGCTGGAGAAGATCGTGAATGAGGCCGGCCGCTTGGACGGGCTCATCAATATCGCCGGCGGATTCCGTTGGGAGAAACTCGAGACCGGCACGCTCGACACTTGGGATTTTATGTATCGACTCAATCTGCGCACAGCCGTCGTTTCCTGCAAAGCGGCGCTGCCGTACCTGCTGCGAGCCGGCAGCGGGCGCATCGTCAACGTCGGCGCGATGGGCGCCATTAGGGCCGCGACGGGCATGGGAGCCTACGCGGCATCAAAGTCGGGAGTGGCAAGATTGACCGAGGCGCTCTCCGAGGAGTTGAAGGATCGAAGGATCACTGTCAACGCGGTGTTGCCGAGTATCCTCGATACGCCCTCGAATCGTCTCGACATGCCGAAGGCGGACTTCAGCCGCTGGGTGTCTGCGGCCGAGGTCGCCGAAGTCATTGCGTTTCTGGTCTCCGACGCGGCGCGCGCAGTCACAGGCGCGCTGATTCCGGTGGCGGGGCGAGTATGACGGCGCCGAACACATCGTCCGGCGCGCGATTGCGCGCGGCGTTGGCAGAAGAGCGTCCCTTGCAAATGGTCGGCGCCATCAATGCCTATGCCGCCCGGATGGCCGCGGCGTGCGGATTCAAGGCCCTTTATTTGTCCGGCGGCGGGGTCGCAGCGAATTCGTTGGGGGTGCCGGATTTAGGGATCAGCACCCTGGATGATGTGCTGATCGACATTCGCCGCATCACCGATGCGTGCGCGCTGCCGCTGTTGGTGGACGCGGATACCGGCTGGGGCGGGGCGTTCAATATTGCTCGTACCGTGAAGTCCGTCATCAAGTCCGGGGCTGCGGGATTGCACATCGAGGATCAGGTGCAAGCCAAGCGCTGCGGTCACCGTCCGGGCAAGGAAGTCGTTTCCCGGAATGAAATGGTGGATCGCGTCAAGGCCGCCGTCGATGCGCGCACTGATCCGGAATTCGTCATTATGGCGCGCACCGACGCATTGGCGGTGGAGGGCATCGAGAGGACCATCGAACGCGCGGTCGCCTGTGTCGAGGCAGGCGCCGACATGATTTTTCCGGAAGCCATGACCGAACTGGCCATGTATCGGCGATTCAAAGACGCCGTTGGCGTGCCGATTCTGGCCAATATTACCGAATTTGGCCACACGCCTTTGTACACGCGCGAAGAATTAGGTTCGGTGGGCGTCGACATCGTGCTGCATTGCTGCTCCGCCTATCGAGCGATGAATGCCGCCGCGCTTGCGATCTATCGAGCCATTCGCCGCGACGGCACGCAAAAGAACGTGCTCGATCGCATGCAGACGCGTGAGGAGCTTTACAAGTATCTGGACTATCACGCGTACGAAGCGAAGTTGGATCGGTTGTTTGCCGAAGGCAAAGAAAAGTAACCCATAACAGGAGCAGTGGATGTCCGAGGCGCAGCCCCAAACTGGGTCCTTCAAAGCCAAGAAGTCCGTCGCGTTGTCCGGCGTAACAGCAGGGAACACCGCACTTTGCACCGTCGGCAAGACCGGCAATGACTTGCATTACCGCGGCTACGACATCCTCGACGTGGCGACCGAATGCGAGTTCGAAGAGATTGCCTACTTGCTGATCCACGAGAAATTTCCAAATGTAGTAGAATTAGCGACTTACAAAGCAAAGCTAAAGTTATTACGCGGTTTACCCAAGGCGGTAACGACGGTCTTGGAGCAATTGCCCGCGACCAGCCACCCGATGGATGTACTGCGGACGGGGGTCTCGACACTGGGTTGCTGTGAACCGGAAGCCGATGGCCATCCGATCGCCGGCGCACGCGATCTTGCCGATCGCTTGATCGCCTGCTTAGGCTCGATGCTGTGCTACTGGCACCACTTCTCGGCCAATCAACGGCGGATCGAGGTGCGCACCGACGATGATTCGATCGGCGCACATTTTCTGCATCTGTTGCATGGCCGCGAGCCCTCGGCGCAGTGGGTGCGGGCGATGCAGACATCTCTGATTCTTTATGCCGAGCACGAATTCAATGCCTCGACGTTTGCCGCCCGCGTGATCGCCGGCACCGGGTCCGACCTGTATTCGTGCATCACCGGCGCCATCGGCGCGCTGCGCGGACCAAAGCACGGCGGCGCCAACGAATTCGCTTACGAGATTCAAGCGCGGTATCCGACGCCGGACGCGGCCGAAGCGGACATCCGTCGGCGCTTGGCCGCCAAAGAAGTGATCATCGGTTTTGGTCATCCGGTCTACAGCATTTCGGATCCGCGCAACGAGGTAATCAAGGAAGTCGCGCGGACGCTGGCACGCGCGGCGAACGACATGCAGGCGTACGCGGTCGCCGAGCGGATCGAGTCAGTGATGAAGCAGGCCAAGAACTTGTTCGCAAACCTCGATTGGTTTTCCGCCGTGTCCTACCACCTCTTAGGGGTACCGACCGCCATGTTCACGCCGCTGTTTGTGATCAGCCGCACGACCGGCTGGGCGGCCCACGTCATCGAACAACGAGAGGACGGCAAGATCATTCGTCCGAGCGCCAACTACATCGGCCCGGAGAATCTGCGGTTCGTGCCGTTGGCACAGCGCCGTTAGCGGCGCCGCACGAAGCGATAGTCCCGCATGTCCCACGATATCAAATCGGCCGAACGCCCCGTCCCCGATCCGGCACTTATCGCAATCGCGGATTACGCCTTGAGCTGCCAGATCAACAGCGAACTGGCCTATGAAACGGCGCACTACTGCTTGATGGATACCCTGGCCTGCGGTTTCCAGGCGCTCAAGTACCCGGCATGCACGAAGCTGATGGGTCCGGTGGTTCCGGGAGCGACGCTCAGCGGCGGCGCCCGTGTTCCCGGCACCTCATACGAACTCGATCCCATCAATGCAGCTTTCAATATCGGCGCGATGATCCGCTGGTTGGACTTCAACGACACGTGGCTGGCGGCCGAGTGGGGCCACCCGTCGGATAACCTGGGTGGAATTTTGGCGGTGGCCGATTACCTATCGCGGACCGGCAAACCCCTCACGGTGCGTGAAGTGCTCACCGGCATGATCAAAGCCCACGAGATCCAAGGCGTGCTCGCGTTGGAAAACAGCTTCAACCGCGTCGGTCTCGATCATGTGCTGCTGGTGCGGGTCGCCTCGACCGCGGTGGTGGCGGCGTTGCTCGGCGGCTCGCGCGAGCAGCTGATCAACGCAGTATCGAACGCTTGGATCGACGGCGGGGCGCTGCGCACCTATCGGCATGCGCCGAATACCGGCTCCCGCAAGAGTTGGGCGGCCGGCGACGCGACCAGCCGCGCGGTGCGCCTGGCGATTTTCGCCCTCAAGGGCGAAATGGGGTACCCGTCCGCGCTCTCCGCCAAGGCGTGGGGCTTTCAGGACGTGCTATTCAAAGGGAAACCGATCGCGCTGCCTCAGCCATTCGGCAGTTACGTGATGGAAAACGTGCTTTTCAAGATTTCCTATCCTGCCGAATTCCACGCGCAAACCGCGGTGGAAGCGGCGATGACACTGCACCCCGCGGTAAAAGATAGGATCGGCAAGATCGACCGCATCGTGATTGAAACCCAAGAGCCCGGCGTGCGCATCATTGATAAGACGGGGCCATTGTCGAATCCCGCGGATCGAGATCATTGCATTCAATACATGGTCGCCATCCCGCTGTTGTTCGGCAGGCTCGCTGCGCCGGACTACGAAGATCAAGTCGCGTACGATCCGCGCGTCGATGCGCTGCGCGCCGTAATGCAGGTCAAAGAGAATCCCGCCTTTACTCAGGACTATTACGCGCCGGACAAACGCTATATTGGAAATGCCGTGCAGGTGTTCTTCAAGGACGGTACCTCCAGCCAGCGCATACAAGTGGACTACCCCATCGGCCATCGCAAGCGCCGCGCCGAGGGCAAGCCCATGCTGGTGAAGAAATTCGAAGCGAGTGTTGCGGCTCACTTTGGCGGCAAACAAACCGAAACGATCAAAGCAATGTTTGCCGATCAGGCAGCGCTCGCCGCGATGCCGGTGGCCGATTTCGTGGCGAGGTTGGTCACGGCGAATTAGGGCCCCGCCGTGGTGCTAACGGAGAGCTTGATAGACCAGACTTCTCAGCGAGGACCGGAAACGGGCGCGGCGCTGCGCGTTAAGCTCCTGCATCATGGCAACGACAATCAGTTTCTCCCGAGGATCCACCCAGAAATAAGTGCCGGAGCTTCCGCCCCAGTAATAATCGCCGACCGACCCGGGAACCGGGGACAGCCCCTGTTCCATGCGGACTCCAACCCCTAGGCCATAGCCTTGGCCGAGTCGCGGCAGCGGCGCAGCCAATCCCAACTCGGCGGTGCGGTCTCCGTAGCGCAACGCGGGCGGCAAGTGATTGTGCGTCATCCACTCGACGGTCTTGCGCGACAGGATTCGCGCGCCGGCGGATTCGCCGCCATTGAGCAACATCCGGCAAAACCGCGCGTAATCTCCTGCGGTCGACAGTAATCCGCCGCCGCCGGAGAACCATTTGGAGGGTCGTGCCGGGTCGTAGGAAATGACCGCCGGACCCGGATTGGCAGCCGAGTCGCGCTGCGGTTCGGCCAAAAGGTGCGCCTCGGCCGCTGAAACGCTGAAGGCCGTATTCATCATCCCGAGCGGTCGTGTGATGTGTTCGGCGAAGAATCGATCCAGGCCGACTCCTGAGACGACTTCGACCACGCGGCCCAGCACATCTGTCGACATGCCGTATTCAAAGGTGGTGCCCGGCTGGTGAGCCAGCGGCAGTTGCGACAATTTGGCCACCATATCGGCATTGGTCTGTTGGTTGTCCAGCAGATGCGCACTGCGATATCGCCTTTGCACCAGGGAGTCGCCCAAGTGTCCGTAAGTGAACCCGGCCGTATGCCGCATCAGGTCTTGTATGGTCATCGGCCGGACGACGGGTTCGACACTCAGGCTGCGTTCACCGGTCGCCGAATCGGCCGATTCCACTCCCACATGCAAGTCGCCCAGCTCGGGGATGGCGCGCGACACCGGATCCCCGAGCAGAAGCTTGCCTTGCTCCAGCAGGATCAACGCCGCCGCGACCGTGAGTGGTTTGGTCATCGAGGCAATACGGAAGATGCAATCGCGCCGCATGGGCCGCAGGTTCTGGCGATCGGCGTACCCGAGGGCCTCGAAGTACGCCATTTTGTCGTCGCGCAGGATGAGCACGACGGCGCCGGGAAGCGCGCCGCCGGTGATGTCGGCGCTCAAAGCATCGGTGAGACGCTGCAGCCTTAACGCGGAAAACCCGGCCGCCTCCGGCGTCGCCATTGCGCCGGCATCGGACCCGTGTGAAAGAAATGTTGACATGCAAATGATTATGGCGGCGCGCCGCACACCCAAAAAAATACCAGCCGAACGAGGCGCATTATGACTTATCGAACTTGCGTGGAGCACCTCGGTGTCTGGATAGTGTGGGCGATGAAGCCCGATATCCGTCCAAACCCGCCGAACGATTGGGTAAGACACCAATTGCAAGGCGGATCGGGCGCTGTGCGAATAATGAACGAACGAAGGGATCGACTGGACCGCCGGCGGCGGATCTTCTGGGCGGTCCTCTACGGCGGCTTTTTCCCCCGCCGCCGCAGCCTCCCACGCCGTCTCGATGACTCGCGCTTTCATTCCCTCGATTGGCATGCCGCGCACTTACTGGCGGTGGCGATCGGCATCGTGCTGCTCAGCGTGGCCGACGCATTTCTGACGGTCATATTGTTATCGAGCGGCGCCCATGAGGTGAACCCCATCATGGCGCCGCTTGTCTATGGAAACATTGCATTGTTCGCAGCGCTCAAGATCGGCATGACCGCCGCCGGCGTCATATTCATGGTGGTGCTCGCGCGCTATCGATTCATGCGCTTCGTGCGCGTTCAAGTGATGATGTACAGCATCCTGATCGCCTATTTTGGCCTCATCGGCTACGAGCTGTGGATGTTCAATTCCCGGATCGACCCGCTGCTCCTCTGACTCTGCCGACGCGGCGTTACATTCCATATTGTGCCGCCTTCGGCTAAACTGAAGGCCTGTTTCGCGATTCGTTTCCCGCTCCGTATCACCTTGAAGTTATTGAGGTTTTCACCGTCCGATGGCGCCCATGAGTCATTCCCTTGCCGAGCAATTAGCGACCACGGCGTTGTACGGCGGAAACGCGGGTTTCGTCGAGGATCTGTACGAACTATTCTTGCGAGATCCGCAAGCTGTGGATCCGACCTGGCGAGAATACTTCAGCGGCGTGGCCGCAGGCTCCAAGGGTGAGGTTGCGCACGGTCCGATTCGCGAGCGCCTGACCCGGCTACAGGCACCCGCTGCCGCGGCCGCGCGCGGCCATGCCGCGGACTCCGATGAGGCCAGCGCGAAACAAGGTGCCGTGTCGCGCCTGATTCAGGTCTATGCCAATCGCGGGCACTTGGTCGCCAATCTTGATCCGTTGGGCATGCAGAAGCGCGGCAAGCCGTACGTGCTCGAGTTGGAGTACTTTGGTCTGTCGGCCGCCGATTTGGACACCGAATTCTTTACCGGCAGCCATATCGAGGCAATTGCGGCACGCGCGAAACTCAAAGACATTCTGGCGCTGCTCAAGTTCATCTACGGCGACACGATCGGCGCCGAGTTCGCCCACGTGTCGAATACGGACGAGCGCCTGTGGCTGCGGGATAATTTTCAATCTGACCGAATCGGGCGCCGCTTCACCGCCGATGAGAAGAAAAATATTCTTTGGCAGCTCACCGCCGCGGAAGCGCTCGAGCGCTACCTGCATACCAAGTACGTCGGCCAGAAGCGGTTTTCGCTCGAGGGCGGCGATAGCCTCATACCCTTGCTCGACAGCCTGGTGCAGCTGGGTGGAAAAGCCGGCATCGAGGAGACCATCATCGGCATGGCGCATCGCGGCCGGCTCAATGTGTTGGTAAATTTGCTCGGCAAGTCGCCCAATGACTTGTTCAGCGAATTTGAGGGGCAGTACGACCCGGTCAAGCTGCGCGGCTCGGGCGATGTCAAGTATCACAAGGGATTTTCCTCGGACCTCAAGACCGAGTCGGGCAATGTGCACGTCGCTCTGGCGTTCAATCCCTCGCATCTCGAGGTCGTGAATGCCGTCGTGGAAGGATCGGTTCGAGCGCGACAGGAACGGCGCGGCGATTCGAAGGGCGACAAAGTTCTGCCGGTGCAAATTCACGGAGACGCTGCGTTTGCAGGACAGGGTGTGATCATGGAGACGCTGCAGCTGTCGCAGGCTCGCGGCTTTTACACGGGCGGTACCGTGCACATCATCATCAATAACCAGATCGGCTTCACCACCAGCGATCCGCACGATGCACGTTCCACACTGTACTGCTCCGATGTCGCCAAGATGGTCGAGGCGCCGATTCTCCATGTCAACGCGGACGATCCTGAGGCCGTGTGCTTCGTCACACGATTTGCGCTCGAGTATCGGATGAAGTTTCATAAGGATGTGGTCATCGACCTCGTTTGCTATCGCCGGCACGGCCACAACGAAGCGGACGAACCCGCCGCGACCCAGCCGCTGATGTACCAGGTCATCCGCAAGAAGCTCACGGCGCGCCAGCTGTACGCTGACAAGCTCGCAGCCGAGGGAGTCCTCACAGCCGCAGAAGCCTTGAGTATGATCGACCAGTATCGCAAGGGCCTGGATGAGGGCCAGCCGCAGGCGCGCGCGGCGCTGGGTTTGATCGGCAACAAATTTACCGTGGATTGGAGCGAGTATCTGGGCGCGGACTGGTCGGAAGCGGTGAAGACGGCGGTAGAAATGTCTCGCCTGCGGGCGCTCGGCAAAGCAATTACGACTTACCCGGCAGACTGGTCGCTGCATCCGCGCGTACTCGCGATCATGCAGGCGCGCGAGAAAATGGTGTCGGGAGAGCTCGGGCTCGACTGGGGCTGCGCGGAGAATTTGGCCTATGCCAGCCTGATTCAAGAGGGGTATCCCGTTCGGCTCACGGGCCAAGACAGCGGCCGAGGTACTTTCTTTCACCGGCACGCCGTACTGCACGATCAAGTCACGGGACGCCTCTACGTTCCTTTACAGCATCTGGCGACGAACCAGCCGACGTTTACGGTGACCGACTCGGTTTTGTCGGAAGAGGCCGTAATGGGTTTTGAATATGGATTTTCCACCACCGAACCGCACTGCTTGACCATTTGGGAGGGTCAGTTCGGCGACTTTTGCAACGGCGCACAGGTGATCATCGATCAGTTCATCAGCTCGGGTGAAGCGAAGTGGGCCCGTCTCTCGGGCATCACGTTGTTCTTGCCGCACGGATATGAAGGCCAGGGTCCCGAGCATTCGTCGGCGCGTTTGGAACGCTTCCTGCAATTGTGCGCCGAGTACAATATTCAAGTCTGCGTGCCGTCGACGCCGGCGCAAATGTTTCATATGCTGCGGCGGCAAATGCTGCGCCCCTTGCGCAAGCCCCTCATTATCATGACCCCGAAGAGCTTATTGCGTAACCCGTTGTCGGTCTCGCGGCTCGAGGAGTTCTCGATGGGCGGCTTTCGCACGGTAATCGACGAAATCGACGACATTAAATCCGCGGCGGTAACGCGAATAGTGCTGTGCAGCGGCAAGGTTTACTTCGATTTGCTGAAGGCGCGACGCGAAGCGAAGATCGATGCGGTTGCCATCGTTCGCCTCGAGCAGCTCTATCCATTTCCATCCGATGAATACGAAGCCATCATACGAAAGTACTCGAACGCGCACGAAATCGTCTGGTGCCAAGAGGAACCGCAAAATCAGGGCAGCTGGTATCAGATTCGGCATCGCTTGCAGTCGAAGCTCGAAGCGAAGCACGAACTTCTCTATGCAGGGCGCGCCGGCGCCGCGGCGCCCGCCACCGGCATTTCCGCTCTGCATGAGCTGCAACAGAAAAATTTGGTGACTGCGGCCCTGCAAGGAATACCGCCGGAAGAGGCTTCCAGACAAACGATGCGCCTCCCGGCGGCGCAAACCAGGACGGGTTCATGACTATTGAAGTCCGAGTGCCGCAGCTGCCGGAGTCGGTGGCCGATGCGACGCTGATCGGATGGCGCAAGCAGCCCGGCGATGCCGTGGCGCGCGATGAAAATCTGGTCGATCTGGAGACCGACAAAGTGGTGCTCGAGGTGCCCGCGCCGGCTGCCGGCGTGCTCACGGAGATCCGGCTCAAGGATGGCGCTACGGTGACCAGCGGCCAAATACTGGCGGTGATCGAGGAGAGTGCTGCCGCCCCCGCGGTCGTCGCCGCGGCGAATGGCGGCGCGACCGCCGTCGCGGCCAAATTGAGCCCGGCGGCGAAGCGGGTTGTCGAAGAGAACAAAGTGGATCCAAAGGCGCTGTCCGGATCGGGCCGCGACGGACGTGTTTCGAAATCAGATGTGGTGAATTACCTCTCCGCGAAACAAGCAGCGCCGGCGCCGACACCCACGCTGGCGCCCGCTTCCGCGCCCGCCGCCAAGGCGCCGGCAGCGCCTCCGAATCGCAGCGCTCGCGGCGCACGTGGGGAACAGCATGTGCCGATGACGCGTCTGCGCGCGCGGATCGCCGAACGCATGGTGCAGGCGCAGGCCACGCAGGCGTTGCTGACCTCGTTCAACGAGGTCGATTTGAAGTCCGTCAATGAAATGCGCAGCCGCTACAAGGATAGATTCGAGAAACAATACGGCGTGAAGCTCGGTTTCATGTCGTTTTTTACCAAAGCCTGTGTCGAGGCGCTGAAGAAATTCCCGACCGTGAATGCCTCCGTCGAAGGCAACGACATCGTGTATCACGAATACTTCGACATTGGCGTGGCGGTCTCGACCGATCGCGGGTTGATCGTTCCGGTGCTGCGCGACGCGGATCAGCAGAGCTTCGCCGACATCGAGAAATCGATCGCCAATTTCGCCGGGCGTGCCCGTACCGGCACGATCACGATCGAGGAGCTGACGGGCGGCACGTTCACCATCACCAACGGCGGCGTATTCGGATCGCTGCTGTCGACGCCCATCGTCAATTCTCCGCAGAGCGCCATTCTCGGCATGCACAAGATTCAGGATCGAGCGGTGGTGATCGACGGCCAGCTCGCCGTTCGCCCCATGATGTACATCGCGTTGACCTATGATCACCGCATCATCGACGGTCGCGAAGCGGTGGAGTTTTTGGTGACGGTCAAGCAGTGTCTGGAAGATCCCGCACGCATGGTGCTCGGCATATGAGCGACTCCTACGATGTGGTCGTAATCGGCGCGGGCCCTGCCGGCTATCCGGCGGCGATTCGCGCCGGACAAAATAAGCTCAAGGTCGCGTGCGTGGACGAGTGGAAGAACTTCGACGGCTCGTATGCTTTCGGCGGCACCTGCTTGAACGCCGGCTGCATCCCCTCGAAGGCGCTGCTTGAGTCCTCCGAGCTATACCAGCGCGCCAAGGACGAATTTTCTGTTCACGGCATCAAGCTCGGCGGCGTCGAACTCGATCTCGCGGCGATGCAGAGGCGTCGAGCGTCGATCGTCAAGACCATGACGGGCGGCATTACGGCCCTGTTCAAGGCAAACGGCGTGCTGGGTATTCAAGGACATGGGCGCCTGCTGCCCGGGAATAAGGTTCTCGTGACCGGCGCCGACGGCGCCGAGAAGCCTCTGCAAGCCAAGCACGTCATCTTGGCATCGGGATCCGTGCCGGTGCGGCTCAGGACCGTGCCGCACGACGGCAAGCACATCGTCGATTCATGGAACGCACTGGAGTTCGATGCGGTGCCCGCGCGCCTTGGCGTGATCGGAGCCGGCGTGATCGGTCTCGAACTCGGCAGCGTTTGGCGGCGATTGGGCAGCGAAGTGACCATACTCGAGGCGCTCGAGCAGTTGCTGCCTATTGTGGATCAATCGATCGCGAAAGAAGCTCAACGCCATTTCAAGCAGCAGGGTCTTAACATCAAATTGGGCGCCACGGTCTCAAGCGCCGCCGTCAACGGCGCCGCGGTCGATGTCGTGTATACCGATGCGCAAGGCGAACATGGACTTCAAGTCGACAAGCTCGTGGTGGCCGTGGGGCGCCGACCGTTCACCGAAGGCTTATTGGCCGGGGGCACCGGCGTTGAGCTTGATCAACGCGGATTCATTCAGGTGGACGAGCAGTGCCGCACAAATGCCCCGAACGTCTGGGCCATCGGCGACGCCGTGCGCGGACCGATGCTCGCGCATAAGGGCAAGGAGGAAGGGCTCATGGTGGCCGATCTCATCGCCGGCCACTTTGCGGAAATGAACTACAAGGTCATTCCGTCGGTGATCTATACGGCGCCCGAGATTGCCTGGGTGGGGCAGACGGAGGAGCAAGTCAAAACATCCGGACGGCCTTACAAGGCTGGCAGCTTCCCATTTTCGGCCAGCGGTCGCGCACGCGCGATGGAAGCGGCGCAGGGTTTGGCTAAGATCGTGTCCGCCAAAGATGATGACGAGGTGCTCGGTATTCACATCATCGGGCCGATGGCCGGGGAGCTGATCGCCGAGGCGGTGCTGGCGATGGAGTATTCCGCGAGCACGGAGGATATTCAACGCACCATCCACGCCCATCCTACCTTGTCCGAGGCCATACATGAGGCAGCGCTCGCCGTGGACAAGAAGTCGATCGACGGCATCAACCGTTAGATCGGCGACCAGCGATGAGTAGTCGAAAGCCCGTTACGCTGCACCGCCTGCGCGAAATGCACGCGACGGGCGAAAAGATTGCCGTGCTGACGTGCTACGACGCGGCGTTTGCCCGAGTCTTGGACGAGGCCGGGGTCGATGTACTGTTGGTCGGAGACTCGTTGGGAATGGTTCTGCAGGGCCGACCCAGCACCTTGCCCGTGTCGCTGGACACGATGGCGTATCACACGGAATGCGTTGCAAGAGGCAATCGCACTGCCTGGGTGATTGCCGACATGCCCTTTGGGAGCTATCAGGAATCGGCGGAGCTTGCGATGCGCCACGCCGTGCGGCTGATGCAATCCGGCGCGCACATGGTAAAGCTCGAAGGCGGGGGTTGGACCGCGCCGATCGTGCGCGTCCTCGTTGACCGCGGAGTTCCTGTTTGCGCGCACCTCGGTTTCACTCCGCAGTCGGTGTACGCGCTGGGCGGTTACCGGGTCCAAGGCCGCGACGAGGGCGCGAGCCGAGTGCTGAAGCAGCATGCCGCCGAACTGGCCGGGGCGGGGGCGGCGCTGCTGGTGCTGGAGATGGTCCCGGCGGCACTCGCTCGTGATTTGACCAATACGCTGCCGATACCGGTCATCGGCATCGGCGCCGGCGCCGGCTGCGGCGGTCAGGTTCTGGTGCTGCACGACATGCTGGGTCTTACCGGCAGCGAGCCGTTGCGCTTCGTGCGCGATTTTCTGGACGGCAGCTCCAGTATAGAGGCCGCGGTGCGCAAGTTCGTAACGGATGTGCGGGCCGGGCGGTTTCCGGACGACGCCATCCACAGTTTCTGATCCGTTACCCGCATGCAAGTAATCCGCACCATTGCCGAGCTGCGTCCGGCGCTCGAGGACAGGCGCGAGATCTCGCTGGTGCCGACCATGGGAAACTTGCACGCAGGACACCTCTCGCTGGTGCGGATCGCCCGCGAGCGGGGCGGCACCGTGGTCGCCAGCGTCTTCGTCAACCGGCTCCAGTTCGCGCCGCACGAGGATTTTGCGCACTACCCGCGTACCCTCGAGCACGATTGCGAGCTGTTGGCGGCCGGCGGCTGCGACATCGTCTTCGTGCCGACGGAACAGGAGATCTATCCGGAGGCGCAAAGCTTCACGGTGCAGGCGCCCGCTGATTTGGCCGACGTCCTCGAGGGACAGGTGCGGCCGGGTTTCTTTACCGGTGTTTGCACGGTGGTGCTGAAGCTGTTCAATATCGTGCGGCCCGCGGCGGCGGTGTTCGGCAAGAAGGACTATCAGCAACTCTTGGTGATACGAAAAATGGTGCGGCAACTGGCGCTGCCGATCGACGTGCTGGCCGCGGACATCATTCGCGACGCCGGCGGCCTCGCCTTGTCGTCCCGCAACGGTTACCTGAATGACTCGCAGCGGGCCGAGGCCGCACAACTCCATGCGGCGCTGCGGGCGTTGGCCGAGAAAGTACGATCCGGCCGTACGGATTGGCCGCGGCTCGAGGCACAGGCCGTCGAATTTCTATCCGCGCGTGGCTGGCAACCGGACTACGTGGCGATTCGCGGACGCGCCGGCCTCGAGGCGCCCATCCCGGGCGCGGCGCTGGTGGCACTGGGCGCCGCCAGGCTGGGCGCAACGCGCCTCATCGACAACGTTGAAGTGTGATCGGCGGAGCGCTATTTCTTACGTCTGGCGGAAATGATATTGGGCAGCTGCGCAATGCGCATCAGCACCCGCGACAACTGCGGCAGCCCGTCGATCGAAATCGCGATTTGCATGTGCGCCACGTTGTCCCGCCGATCGGTGACCGTATTCATACCCTGGATGCTGATTTTTTCATCGGCCAGCGCCGCGCTCACATCGCGCACCAGGCCGCGCCGATCGAATGCCTGCACTTCGATGTCCACCGGAAATTCGCCGGCCGCCATTTGTCCCCAGGCGACAGCGAGGATGCGCGCCGGCGCCTTTGCGCCGAGCCGGGCGAGATTCGCGCAGGATTGGCCGTGAATGCTGACGCCCCGGCCCACGGTAATGTAGCCAACGATGGGTTCCGGCGGCACCGGCTTGCAGCAGCGCGCGTAGCTCGACAGCAAATCGCCGATGCCTTGTACTTCCATTTCCGGTTCACGCGGAGTCGGCGCGCGCGATCGCGAAGGCGGCTCGGGGCGAACCTCACGCGCATGCAGCAAGCGCTGAATGGCGCCGGCGACTTGTGCAGGGCTCACTTCTCCTAGGCCGAGCGCTTCGTGCAGGCTTTCAGTGCTCTGAAGCTTCAGCTCGCTCAGCAACTCCGGCATCGGCGGGCTGTTGACGCCGAGCCGTTGGATCTCGCGCTCCAGCATCGCCCGGCCTTCGGCTTTGTTCTGTGTTTCGTTCTGTTTGCGGAACCATGCCCGTACCTTGTTACGGTGCCGGGGACTTGCGAGAAATCCGGACTGGGCGGACAACCAATCCCGCGACGGCTGCGGCGTCTTGGCTGCGATGATTTCCACCGTTTCGCTGTTCTTGAGCGGATAGTCCAGTGCCACCATGCGCCCGTTGACCTTTGCGCCGCGCGTGCGATGTCCCAGATCCGTGTGCACTTGATAAGCAAAATCCAGCGCCGTGCCGCCGACCGGCACATCGACGATTTCCCCTTTAGGCGACAATACATAAATGCGGTCCTGAAACAGGTCGATCCGCATGCGATCGAGAAAGTCGCGCTCCGTCTCGCTGCCCTCGACGGGCGCCAACAGAGAACGCAGCTGGTTGATCTTGCGCTCATAGGCCTGGTCGCCGCGGCCGCCCTCTTTATAGCGCCAATGTGCCGCAACCCCGCGCTCGGAATTGGCGTGCATTTCATGCGTGCGGATCTGAATTTCGACCGGCTCGGCGCCGGGGCCGATGACAGCCGTGTGAATCGAGCGGTACAGATTGTCCTTCGGGGTTGCAATATAGTCGTCGAATTCACCGGGGATGAATTGCCACAGCGAGTGGACGGCGCCCAGCGCGGCATAACAGTCGGCAACGGTGTTGACGAGGACGCGCGCGGCTCGAATATCCATCAGCTGTTCGAAGGCAAGGCGCTTGGCCTGCATCTTGCGCCAAATGCTGAAAATGTGCTTTGGCCGGCCCTCGATCCTCGCCTCGATGCCGGCGCTTTGCAGTTCTCCCTGCAGCAGCGCCTTCAACTCCTCGATATAGCGCTCGCGTTCCGACCGGCGCAGCTTCAAGGCCGTCGCAATATGCTTGTATTCGAGCGGCTGCAGGTAGCGAAAGGCTAGGTCTTCCAGCTCCCATTTCACTTGCCAAACGCCAAGCCGGTTGGCAAGCGGTGCGTATACTTCGCGGGTCTCGACGGCGAGCTTGCGCTGTACGGCGAGGCTTAGCGACTTTGCGGAACGCATTCTTTGCAGTTGCTCGGCAAGCCGAACCACGACCAGTCGAACGTCGCCGATCACCGCGAGCAGCATCTTGCGCAAGGCTTCGGCCTGGCCGGGGTCGAGGCCTTGTTCGGGAGTCCAATCCGGCGGCAGACCGAACCGGCCGAGTTGATTCAGGCCCCGGGCCAGTTGCGTCGCCTCGGCGCCGAAACGCATGGCCGCAATTTCGCGATCCATCAGCTTGGCCTCGAGCAGCGGTCGCAGCATTGCGGCGATCACCACATCATCGTCGGCATCGAGAGTGCGTACGATCTCGGCGACGTCCAAGGCCGTATCGCGCAAGGCCGCGCCAGGTGCCGGCAGTTCCAGATCACGCACGGCCGCAAAAGCGACGTCCAGCCGAGGGCTAGCCGTCATTCGGGTTGTCGCGGTGGTTTCCACGTGATGTGCGCGGGCTTTGGCCGGTGGGTTTAAGCGCCTATTGCCGGTATCATACTCGTCAATGACAGATCTCAGCGTACGCGTTGAACCGGGGAGCGTGCGGGTACTCGGCATCGACCCAGGGTCTCAGCGCACCGGCTTTGGCGTCCTGGATGCCAATGGGCTGCGATTGACCTACGTGGCGAGCGGCGTGATCCGTACCCAGAACGGCGAATTTTCCGCGCGCCTATGCGAGATATTTCGCTGCGTGCAAACCATTGTGGCGCAGTACCGCCCCCAGGAGATTGCCATCGAGCGAGTGTTCGTCAATCGCAATCCCGACAGCGCGTTAAAATTAGGTCAGGCGCGCGGCGCGGCGATTTGCGGCACCGCCGATGCCAATGCCGAGGTTTTCGAATACGCTGCCCGCCAGATAAAACAGGCCGTCGTCGGGTCGGGCAGCGCGGAAAAGGCGCAAGTGCAGCTAATGATGAAGAACATTCTCAAGCTCGAGGGCCCGGTGGCCGCCGACGCGGCCGATGCCTTGGCGACCGCGGTTTGCCATGCGCTGCGGGGCCGCATGCGCGCGTCCCTCTTGCGCACGGCGAGCCGCGAATGATCGGCTTCCTTAAAGGCCGGCTTGCCGCCAAACAGCCGCCGATGCTTCTGGTCGATGTCAGCGGCGTCGGCTACGAGTTGGAAGCGCCGATGTCGACGTTCTACGTCCTGCCGGCCGCCGGTGAACCGGTAGCTTTGTTCACTCATCTGGTGATTCGGGAGGACGCGCATATCCTGTTCGGCTTCGCCACCGACGCTGAGCGCCGATTGTTTCGCGGCCTGCTCAAGGTGTCCGGCGTCGGTCCGAAGCTTGCGCTCGGAATACTGTCCGGTGCGAGCGTGGACGATTTCCTGCGCATCGTGGAGGCGGAGGATGTGGCGATGCTGACCCGGATTCCCGGCATCGGCCGCAAGACCGCGGAGCGCGTGATCATCGAAATGCGCGACAGCGCCAAGAAATTCGCGATGGCTGCATCGGAGTCCGCCGGCGCGGGAATGGGAGCCGCTCTCACTCCGCACAGCGAGGCGTTCAGCGCCCTGGTCGCACTGGGCTACAAACCGCCCGAGGCGACGCGGCTGCTAAAGTCGGCCGACGAGCCGGGACTGTCGACCACCGAAATCATTCGACGCGCGCTCAAGTCGGCCGCTAAGGCGTAAGGTCACGCATGGGTATCGAACAGGATCGCATCATTGCCGGCACGGTCGGCCGGGAAGACGACGTCGTCGACCGCGCCGTGCGCCCCAAGACCCTCGCCGAATACATCGGGCAACCGAACGTCAAGGCTCAAATGGAGATCTTCATTCAGGCGGCCCGCAATCGCAAAGAGGCATTGGATCACGTGCTGATCTTCGGCCCTCCGGGGCTCGGCAAGACGACGCTGGCGAATATCATCGCCAATGAGCTGCACGTGAATTTGCGGCAGACGTCGGGTCCGGTGCTGGAGCGCCCCGGCGATCTAGCGGCGCTGCTGACCAACCTCGAGCCGCGTGACGTGCTGTTCGTCGATGAAATCCACCGCTTGAGCCCGGTGGTCGAGGAAGTGCTGTACCCGGCGATGGAGGATGCACAGCTCGATCTGATGATCGGGGAGGGCCCGGGGGCAAGGTCGATCAAGCTCGATTTACCTCCCTTTACGCTGATCGGCGCGACCACCCGCGCGGGCCTCTTGACCTCGCCGCTGCGGGACCGCTTCGGCATCGTGCAGAGGCTCGATTTTTACTCCACCTTGGAGCTGACGAAAATCGTCGTTCGCAGCGCCTCGATCCTGAAGCTGCGATTGCAGCCGGACGGCGCGGATCGCATCGCCGAGAGGTCCCGCGGCACGCCGCGCATCGCGAACCGGCTGCTGCGCCGGGTGCGTGATTTCGCCGAGGTGAAGGCCGCGGGACTCATCAGCGGCGAGGTCGCCATTGCGGCCCTGGACATGCTGGAAGTCGATCCTCAGGGTTTCGACATGCTGGACCGAAAGCTGCTGTTGACGGTCATCGAAAAGTTCGAAGGCGGCCCTGTCGGAGTCGATAGCTTGGCGGCCGCCATGAGCGAGGAACGCGGCACGATCGAGGACGTGATCGAGCCGTTCCTGATTCAGCAAGGCTTTCTGATGCGTACCGCACGCGGCCGCGTCGCCACGCGCAGCGCCTACGCGCATTTCGGGCTTGCGCCGCCGGCGATGGACCGGGACCTGAATTTGCCCCTGTTCAGAGACGCACAATAAATGCGGCCGGCACCGAACTTTTCCTACAAGTATCGCGTCTATTGGGAAGATACCGATGCGGGCGGCGTGGTGTACTACGCGAACTATTTGAAATTCATGGAGCGTTGCCGCACCGAGTGGCTGCGCGTTCTAGGGATAGATCAGCATCGGCTGCGCACGGAACGGCAGCTGCAATTCGCGATCATCGGGGTAACGGTCGATTTTCTGCGGCCGGCGGTGCTCGATGATGAAATTCTCGTCACCGCCGAACTCGTTCGCCTAAGCGGTGCGACAATCTCATTCAAGCAGGCGATATACCGCAAGGAACTGCAACTCATCGATGCCGGCACGCGGGTTGCGTGCCTTGATTCCGGTACCTTGAAACCGCGTGCTATCCCGAAGGATTTATTCTTGGAGTGGCGTAATGAGCAATGACCTGCCGATCTGGACCATGGTGCTCGATGCCAGCACCGTGGTGCAGGCGGTCCTGGTGCTGCTCATGGGCGCCTCCGTCGCTTCCTGGGCCGTTATATTCGGCAAGGGCCGCGTCATCTCGCAATCGCGGCGTCAAGCCGATCAATTCGAGACCGCTTTTTGGTCGGGCGGCGATCTTTCCTCCCTCTACCGTAGCATCGAAACCAAGGGACGCGCAGGCACGGGCATGCAGAGCATCTTTGAATCCGGCTTCGGCGAGTTCAGCCGCTTGCGCCAGCAGGGGGCCCCGGTCGATCAACTGCTCGAGGGGGCGCGGCGCGCGATGCGCGGATCGCAGATGCGCGAGCTCGATCGCTTGGAACGCAACTTGGCAATGCTCGCCACCGTCGGGTCGACCAGCCCTTATGTGGGTCTTTTCGGCACGGTATGGGGCATCATGAGTGCCTTCCATAACCTTGGCAATGTGCAGCAGGCGACGTTGGCGGCGGTGGCGCCGGGCATCGCAGAAGCGCTGGTTGCGACCGCCATCGGACTGTTTGCCGCCATTCCCGCGGTGGTGGCCTATAACCGGTTCGCCGATCAAGTGAGCCGCTTGGAACTGCGATTCGATACGTTCGTGGAAGAGTTTTCAACCATCCTGCAGCGCCACGGGCCGGTCCGTACCGGGCAAGCCGCACCTGATGCCCGCTAAAGTACGCCGCCGCAAGCTGATGGGCGACATCAATGTGGTGCCGTACATCGACGTGATGTTGGTGCTGCTCATCATCTTCATGATCACCGCGCCGCTGCTCAAGGAAGGCGTCAAGGTGGACCTGCCGGACGCCGGCGCGCAGCCGATAGATGCCGACTTCTTGGCCAAGCACGAGCCCTTGATACTGACCATAGACGCTCACGGGCGGCTATACGTCAACATCGGTAAGAATCGCGATCAACCGACGAGCGAAGCTACCGTCAGTTCGCGTACCGCCGCGGTCCTGCGCCGCGATCCGCAGACCCCCGTGCTGGTCAAGGCTGACACCACAGTGCCCTACGGAACCGTGGTGCGCGCGATGGTGCTGTTGCAGCATGCCGGCGCCGCCAAGGTCGGGTTTCTCACCGATCCCGTACGCGCGGCGCCAGCGCCCGGAGAGGCCCATGGAGCCGCCGACGGCGCGAAGTAAATGTTCGGATTTGCCCGCGAACACTCCTGGTCGGTATTTTTTTCCGTGGTGCTGCACGGTTTGCTCGCGGCGGCCCTGGTGCTCATGACGCAGCTTTCGATCACCAGTACGCCACAAAGCGTACAGCCGCTGCCCATCAATGCCGTGGTGGTGAGCTCGCAAGTATTGCACGCCGCCCAGAGCGCACAGGCAGCGCAGGCGGCGGCGGTGCGCGCCGCCGATGAGGCCAAGGCGGCGGCGGCAGCCGAAGCCGCCAAGGCCCTCGCGGCCGATCAGGCTGCGCAAGCGCAGAAGGCTGCGGACGCTCAGAAAGCCGCGGATGCGGAGAAGGCCGCGCAGGCTCAGCAGACGGAAGCGGCGCAGCGTGCTGCCGACGCTCAAAAGGCTGCCGAGGAGAAGAAAGCGGCAGCGGCCAAACAGGCAGCCGACGCCAAGCACGCGGCCGACCAGCGCGCCCGAGCGGATCGGGAGGCGGAGCTGCGCCGGCAAATGGCGGAGGAAGAACACGTCGACGCGGTGGAGGCCAGCCCGATGCGCGACCGGTATGTCGCGAGCCTGCAAAATCGAATTCAAAACGCATGGATAAGGCCGCCGTCCGCACGCGTCGGCGTCGATTGTCTGGTCGAAGTCACGCAGGTTCCGGGCGGCGAGGTCACGGGGGCGCGAGTCACTCAGTGCAACGGGGATGCGGCCGTGCGCCAGTCGATCGAGAATGCCGTGTATCGTGCGTCGCCATTGCCGGATCCTCCCGATCCGGCCCTATTTCAAAGACATTTTGCATTCAGGTTCAAGCCCAATGATTAAACACCTGCAATATCTGGTCCTAATCGGCTTCTTTCTGTTCTGTCCGCGCATCTGGGCCGAATTCGTGGTCGAAGTGACGCGCGGTCAGGAGCAGGCCATACCGATCGCGGTCGTGCCGTTTTCCTCGCCGGAAGTCGCGGCCGCCTCCTTCGACGTGGCGCAGCTCATCAGCGAGGACCTCTCCCGCAGCGGGCGTTTTAAGACCATGGATCGCAAGGACCTAATCGATGAGCCTCACACGGGCACGGCCATCGCTTTCGATGATTGGCGCCGGCTCAACAACGATTACATTGTGGTCGGTCAGCTGGCGGCGCGGGACGCGGATCGGTACAACATCACGTTCGAGCTCTACAACGTGCTCAATCATCAGCGCCTTCTCGGCTACCAGATCAGCGCAAACCGCGCCGGACTGCGACTCGCCAGCCATCAAGCGGCCGACATGATCTTCGAAAAGATCCTCGGGATTCGCGGCGCCTTCGCCACCCGCATCGCCTATATTTCGGTACTCGGCTCGGTGCCGAAAAGGACCTACCGGCTGATCGTGGCGGATGCGGACGGGGAGAACCCGCGCATCGTGATGCAATCCAACGAGCCCCTCATGTCGCCCGCCTGGTCTCCCGACGGCCAGAGCTTGGCGTACGTATCCTTCGAGGATCGGCTGCCTTCGGTCTATGTGCAGTTGCTGAAGACGGGCGAGCGCCGCCGCGTGTCGGCTCGAGCGGGCGTCAATCAAGCGCCGGCATGGTCGCCGGACGGGAAGAAGCTGGCGCTGACTCTGTCGACCCGGGACGGAAATTTGGATGTCTACGTGCTGGATCTTGCTACTCAGGCCCTGACCCGCATCACGGATGACCCAGGAATAGACACGGAACCGCAGTGGTCGAAGGATGGTCAGACGCTATATTTCACGTCGGATCGCGCGGGCGGACCGCAGATATATAGCGTCGGCTTGAAACCCGGCGACCGGCCGCGCCGCTTGACGTTCCAAGGCGCGTACAATGCTCGGCCGCGGCTTTCGCCGGATGACTCGTCGCTGGCATTCGTCACTCAGGAAGACGGCGCCTATCGCATCGCCATCATGGATTTGCATGGGCACAACGATATGCAAGTGCTCACCAAGGGCCGGTTCGATGTGTCACCCAGCTTTGCGCCGAACGGTGCGGTGATCATTTACGCGAGCCGCGACCGTGGGCGCGGCGTGCTTGCGCTGGTCAGTTCGGACGGCAGGGTGCAACAGCGGTTAGTATCGAGCGAGGGCGAGGTGCAGGAGCCGGCGTGGGGACCCTTTTAAAATACCGCTCGCGCCGGTAGGCTTGTAGTTACGCGGGAATTGAACGGAGATTGCTATGAAGAGAATGCTATCGATCGCTATGTTGCTGGCCGCCGCAGCGCTACTCACGGGGTGCCCAAAGAAGCCCACCGTGATTCAGCCGCCGACTGCCGGTACTCAAGTTCCCGGATCCGGCGCGGCGGGTGGGGGCGCCTCGACGAGTTCCTCGGCCTTGGGCGCAGATGGATCGGCGATGGGCTCGGGTAGCGAGGCGACAGGACCATTGGCCCGCAAAGTGATCTATTTCGATTTTGACAAATCGGAAATCAAGCCTGAATTTAACGATCTGATTTCCGCGCACGCGCGAAATTTGACCAGCCATCCGAATCTCAGGCTCAAGCTGGAAGGCAATACCGACGAGCGCGGCACGCGCGAGTACAACATTGGCTTGGGCGAGCGTCGCGCCCAGGCGGTGCGTCGCGCGCTGATGCTCCAAGGGGTTGCAGAGACCCAAATCACCACGGTCAGCTTCGGCGCAGAACGACCCGCTGTCGAAGGAGACGACGAGGCGGCTTGGGCACAAAACCGGCGTGTGGAATTGGTTTATACCCCGTGACGCTGCGCGCGCCCGGCTGGATCGCAGCCTGCTTCGCCATACTGGCGCTGGCGGGCTGCGCCAGCACTCCGCCGGAGCAAGATCCGGTGCAAATCAAACTGAACGATCTCGACACTCGCCTTGCGCGTATCGAGCGGGTGATGGCAAATCAAAGTTTGCTGGAGCTGTCCAACCAGCTCGAAGCGCTGCGTAGCGATGTGCGCGCCATGCACAATGACCTGGATCTACTGAGCCACAATCTCGACGCGAGCCGCAAGCAACAGCACGATCTGTATGCCGATCTAGACCAGCGACTGAAGAACCTCGAGTCGCGCGGCGCGGCCGGCGGATCCGCAGCGGCCCCGGCGCCGGCGAATTCGGCGCCTGCCGACGGCTCCGACAAGGCCAGTTACCAGGCAGCCTTCGGACTCTTGAAGGACAGTCAATACGACGGCGCGATTGCGGCGTTTCAGAAGTTCTTGGTCGCTTACCCGGATAGTCAGTTGGCGGACAACGCGCAGTATTGGCTGGGCGAAGCCTACTACGTGAACAAATCGTTCCCCGAGGCGCAGAGCGCCTTTCAGCGCGTGGTCGACAAGTACCCGCAATCGCGCAAGCTTCCTGACGCGATGCTCAAAATCGGCTACTGCGATTACGAGCTGAAGCAATGGGACGCGGCCAAGGGCGTACTGTCGCAAGTGGCGACCAATTATCCGGATTCGCCCGCCGGCCGTTTGGCGCAGCAGCGGCTCGAGAAAATCGCGGCCGAAAAGCAGTGATTTCAGGCCGTGGGCAAACTCGAACGCTTACGCATCAATGAGATTTTTCATTCCTTGCAGGGGGAGGCCGATGCGGTCGGTTTTCCGACGGTGTTCGTCAGGCTGACGGGCTGTCCACTGCGCTGTCAGTATTGCGATACCGAATACGCCTTCCACGCCGGCGATTGGCTGGATATCGATGAGGTTCTGGAGAAGGTCCGTAGCTTCGGCGCGCAGCACGTGTGCGTGACGGGCGGGGAACCCTTGGCACAGCCCAATTGCCTGCAACTGCTCACCCAAATGTGCGACGCCGGGTTCAAAGTGTCGCTCGAGACCAGCGGCGCATTGGATATTGCCGCGGTGGACGCGCGTGTCGCGCGAGTGGTCGACGTCAAGACTCCGGGCTCGCGCGAGGCGCAGCGCAATAGAATCGAGAATTTCGGCTTGTTGACGCAGCATGATCAGCTGAAATTCGTGATTTGCTCTCGTGAGGATTTCGACTGGAGCAAGGCGTTCTTGCAAGAGCATGCGTTGCCTGGACGCTGTCAGATTCTGTTCTCGCCCAGCTACACGCAAGTATCGCCGACCCTGTTGGCCGAGTGGATACTGGCGGATCGCCTTCCCGTCCGCTTCCAACTTCAACTCCACAAAATCCTGTGGGGCGATACGCCGGGGAAATGAAGCGAGCCATCGTATTGCTGTCAGGTGGACTCGACTCCGCGACCACTTTGGCCATCGCCCGGTCGCAGGGTTTCGATTGCTTTGCGCTCAGCGTTCACTACGGCCAGCGCCATGACGCAGAACTCGTTGCCGCGAAGCAAATCGCCGCGATGTTGCGCGCGCGCGAGCACCGAGTGATGAGCGTCGATCTCGCGGGCGTCGGCGGCTCGGCCTTGACCGATCCAGGCGTGCCTGTGCCGGAATTGCCGACATCGGGAATACCCATCACTTACGTACCGGCGCGCAACACTTTGCTCTTATCCCTCGCTCTTGGGTGGGCGGAGGTAGTCGGTGCAACGGACATCTTTGTCGGGGTCAATGCCGTCGATTACTCGGGCTATCCGGACTGTCGACCGGAGTTCATAAAGTCGTTCGAGAATTTGGCGCAACTAGCGACCAAAGCCGGCATCGAAGGTGCGAGGTTGAAAATTCATGCGCCCTTGATCCATATGTCCAAGGCCGAGATTATTCGAACAGGCCTGGCGCTGAGCGTGGACTTTCGTATCACCGTCTCCTGCTACCAGGCCGACGAGGCGGGCCAGGCCTGCGGAAAATGCGACTCGTGCCGCCTGCGCGCGGCGGGCTTCATCGCTGCCGGGGTACCGGACCCGACACGGTACCTGTAGGCACGCGTTTCCGGTGATCTGCCGGTGAAGTTCGGCTATGATGCGCGGCTCATTGGGACGGTAGCTCAGTTGGTAGAGCAAGGCCCTTTTAAGGCTTTGGTCCTGGGTTCGAGTCCCAGCCGTCCCAACTCTATTTTTTTATTTAAATATCAATATATTACAGTAATAAACTATAATTGACATTGAGCGATATTTTGTTTCGTGCACCACGCGCCGGCGC
>PKXS01000132.1:80127-80267 GCA_003132425.1 Gammaproteobacteria bacterium
GAGGCGCTGTCGGCGTTGAACAAAGTGATGGGGTGGGGCAGTGACAGATGCGGGCTGCGGAAGTCGGTTTTCCAGGCCCTGGTGATTGCGCTCGGTATGATAGTGCGCCATGAACTGGCGGACTGCGTGCTGAAGCGACG
>PKXS01000014.1 GCA_003132425.1 Gammaproteobacteria bacterium
AGTCGCGCATGCTCCTGCCGCGCCCGCCGAGCGAGGCGGCCGGCGAGGAAGCGGATCCTCGCGCGGAACTCGTTCGCCGGCTTCAAGAATATGAGCGCTTCAAGCGTGCCGCCGAGGGGATCGATCGGATGCCGCGACTGGAACGCGACACCTGGATGGCCGGCGCGGAGCTGGTCGAACGCAAGGTGGTTCGGATCGCGCCGCAAGTCACACTGCAGGAAATGCTGCTGGCCTTTCAAGAGGTGTTGTCGCGCAGCGACATGTTTGCGCACTTCCACGTGCAACGCGAACCCTTGTCCGTCCGGCAGCGCATGACGGATGTATTGTCGGCGTTGTCTGCCAGCGCCTTCGTCGAGTTTGTGCGGCTATTTCGCGCCGAAGAGGGCCGTCAGGGAGTCACGGTGACCTTCGTCGCCCTGTTGGAACTGCTGCGCGAAGGGTTGATTGAAATCGTGCAATCGGAAGCCTATGCACCGCTACATGTGCGCCTCGGCAACCCTGCTCAACATTTGAAACTGGTGGCAGATGACGGCGCCGCCAATGACGACCTTGCGAGAACCCAATGAACGATCAATACGTAAAGAATGTGATTGAAGCGGCGCTGCTCGCCGCCGGCCGGCCGCTGGCGGCGGATGAGCTCGTCATGCTGTTCGACGAGCGCGACGGTTCCAATGCCGACGAAGTGCGCTCTGCCATTGCGTCGCTGACGGCGGAATATGCAACGCGCGGACTGGAGTTGGTGGAGGTGGCAAGCGGCTATCGAATTCAAATCAGGGCCTCCATGGCGCAGCCTGTGTCGCGCCTGTGGCAGGAGCGGCCCGCGAAGTATTCGCGCGCCTTGCTCGAAACATTGGCGCTGGTGGCGTATCGCCAACCGATCACGCGCGGTGAAATCGAACAGATCCGCGGCGTCGCGGTGAATCCGAACATCATCAAGACCCTGCTGGAGCGCAGCTGGATTCGCGTTGTGGGGCACCGCGATGTCCCCGGTAAGCCGGAGTTGCTGGGGACCACGCGGGAGTTTCTGGATTACTTCAGCTTGAAGAAGCTCGATGACCTACCGACGCTGGCTCAATTGAAAGAACTCGAGGATTTACGGGTTCAACTGACGCTCCCCGGCGCCGAACCCGCGATCGTGACGGCTGAACCCGAACCCGACGCCGGCGCGGCAACCGAATCCGCCTTGGACGAGGAGGAAGAGCGGGAGGCGGCGGCCGACACACCGCGCGCGCAGGGTTTGGTCGCGCGCGGCGCGCAAGACGACCGGAATTGATGCGGCCGCGACCAGACATCCGGGGCACCGATCGCATTCAAAAGCTCCTGTCGGCCGCCGGGATTGGCTCGCGCCGCGAGGTGGAGCGGTGGATTCGCGAGGGGCGATTACAGGTCAACGGCGAGGTCCCTGCATTGGGCGCGAAACTCGCCGCCGCAGACCGCATCACGCTCGACGGTCGGCCGGTTCGTTTGCACGCCGCCAAGACCAAGGAAACGCATCTTTTGCTGTTCCACCGTTCGCCGGGCGAGGCTCTCGATCTAAAGGCGGCGACATCGCGCGCGGCCGAGCATCTGAACTTGCCGCGATCGTCGGGCCGCTGGCTCGCCATTCAGCCCATGCCTCCGGTCGACGGCGGCCTCGAGATCCTCACCGATGACGGCTCTTGGGCGCATCGCGTATCTCGCGGTGTGCATGCGCTCACCGTCGACTATGTGCTGCGCATGCGCGGACCGCTCACCGATGGGCTGGTGGAGGAGTTTCGCGCTGCCACGGATTGCGAAGGGGAAGCGATGAGCATCCTTAAGGCCGGCGCGCAATACGGCGAGGGTTTCAATCACTGGCTCAACGTTACGGTGCGCGCCACTCGCTCAGCGCAGGTACGGCATTGGTGGGCGGCCCGCGGAATCATCGTCAGCCGTCTTATGCGCGTGCGCTTCGGGCCGGTGCACCTCTCCCGGGATCTGCCGCGAGGCCACTCCCGCGCAATGTTGCCGAGTGAACGGAATGCCCTGATCAATGAAATCGACGCTGCCAAGCGTGCGTACGAAGCGCAAGCGTCGCTAGGTTCCTCCCTGGACCTGTGAGGCCGCGAGCAGCTGCGCCAGGTATTGCTGCCATACGGCGGCCCATAGGTAGGTGCCGTGTCCGTGGGTCTGATCGGAGGCCGGCAGCAGCACGAACCGGCCGTTCTTCACGCGTTTTATTTCACGTTCCGCGATCGCCAATTCCGGCGGATTGACGAAATCGTCGGCGGAATTGACCTGCGTGAGCGGAACTTTGATCTTATCCAAACCCCGCGATGCATCGTAGTTGCGGGACGCCTCGACTTGGAAAAGCAGATCGTTCGCGTCCAGGGCATTGAGCTCGCGCTCCATGTATTCCTTCAGAAATTGTTCCACGGCGCCGGGAGTGGGGAGGGAGAGCTGCATTTGAATCGGCGAGCTATCGGTAATGAGCAGCACATCGGCCGCGGCGTGCAGCGCGCCCACCGGCTCGCTGGCGTACTCTCCCCCCGACCACTGCGGATCGGCGCGAATCGCATCCGCGATGAGGGCGCGCCACAATTGATCGCGGCCGGCGATCGGCACCGGCTGGCAGGCGAGCGGCATCAAGGCATCCATGAAATCCGGGTAGGTTTCGCCCCACATGAAGGTGTGCATGCACCCCATCGAAGTTCCCATCACCAACCGCAAGTGGTCCACCGAGAGGCCCTGCGTCACCAAGTAATGCTGTGCTTCCACCATGTCTGCGTAGTCATATTTCGGAAAGCGCGTGTGCAGGCCATCGCTCGGCTTGCTGGAACTGCCGTGGCCAATGTCGTCCGGCAATATGAGGTAGTAACGCGACGCGTCCAGCAGCTGTCCCTTCCCGAACAGAATCCCGGCGAATCTATCCGCCAAGAAACTTCGGGCGGAAAGTCCGGTGCCGTGCAGAATCAACACCGCATTGTTGACCCGGCCGTGGGCATCGCGGCGCGGCTTCCCCAGCGTCGTGTAATGCACCCGCACTTCCGGCAGAGTCTCGCCGGATGCGAACCGAAAATTATGCAGGACGACATCGCCTTCGATGGGCCGCGGGACACCGACCGGAACCTCCGCGCGCACCGGGCCGATCGCCAGGCACAGCGCCGCCGCGATTGCTGGGGCAGAAAGGGAATGCCTTACCCACATAAATTATTTCTCCGAAAATAAATCATTGCGCCTCAAAATACTCGCCGTCAACGGTGCGCGCATGCGCGCTCAACAAGTATAGAAAGACTCCGCTGACGGATTGCGGAGTGGGCACGGTATTGGGGTCCTCGGCCGGATAAGCAGCCGCACGCATGGCGGTGCGCATTCGGCCGGGGTTCACGCTGTTCACTCGAATATTCGGTTCGCCCTCGAGCTCCTGGGACAGCATGCTGCGTAGCGCCTCCAGGCCGGATTTGGCGACGGCATAAGCGCCCCAAAAGGGGCGAGGATTGCGCACCACTGCGCTGCTGACGAAGATGATCGACGCATCTGCGGATTTACGCAGGGCGGGCACCAGGACCTGAGTCAAGATGAAGGGTGCGGTGAGATTCACATGCAGCACCTTGCACCAGGTGGGGACGTCGTACTGCTCCAGGAGCGCTCGATCGCCCAGCAGGGCAGCGGCGTGCACCAGACCGTCAAGCTTGCCGAACTCGGTGCCGATGTTATCGGCAAGGCTGTCGTAGTCCACGGCGGTGGCCGTCGCCAGATCGAGCATCGCAATCGCGGGCTGGGGCGCGCCGAGGGCCTCAATTTCGTCGTACACGCGCTCGAGCTTCGCGCCGTTGCGGCCCGATAAAATGACGCTCGCGCCCGCGCGGGCGCACTCGATGGCGAGCGCCCGCCCCAACCCGCTGCTGGCACCGGTGATCAAAATCACGCGGCCGGCAAACGACCCAGCCTCGGGCTTGAATAGTTTTGGATCGATGGCGTGAGTGGAATTCATGGACAGCGACATTAGCACTTCGCGAGGGTTCATTTCCCAGACGCGGCGCGCCGCGCCGCGCGCCACGCCGAATACACATCGCGCGGACCAGGATCGGAGAGCGGCCGGGGAGCGGCCAATTGCCTCGCGCCGAGCGTCGCAAGCACCAACAGGTGCCGATTCTGCGGCCGCTCAACGCCCGGTAGAGCCGCAACCGCGGACTCGTAATAGCGTGCGGCACGGGTGCGCAATCGTGCGAGATACTCTTGCAGGCGGCGAGGCGGGGTTAGGGCGAGAAGATCGGCGTTTTCGATGCCGGATGCCAGAAGCTCATCGACCGCAAACGGCAGGCGGCCACAGACTGCCTCGCGCCGATAGCCGGCAATCGCGCGCGCCAGGTAGTCGGCGGCGGCGAGTGCCGACGTACAGGCACGCCGGCTCGCCTCGTCCAGCCGGTCGCCGGAAAGCTGCGCCACAATGAGCAGCGGGCGTCCCAGCATCGCATCGGCGTGTGCCTCGAGATCGACACTTCGCTCGATCGGCACACCGCCGATCTGAGCGGCGATGGCCTCCACCGCGGCGATGAGCGGGGTGAAATCCACCGCCGACGCGCGAGACAGAGCCGAGAGATAAGAGGTGATGGGGTGCAGTGGGGCGTCGGCGGTCAAGCGATGCACTTCCTCCCGCCACCAGGCAAGCTTGAGCTGCGCCACGCCCACCTCGGTGCCGGGATCCGTCAACGCCCGCCACTCGGCCAGCAGTGCATAGATGCCCAGTAGAGGCGCACGGGCGTCGGCCGCTGCAAATAACCAGCTCCAGAAGCGCACCGTGCCCGGTGGAATCGCGCGCCGGCGGTAGGTGTCGTCAAGGAGTCTCGGAATGGGTGTCGTCCGGAGCGTCGAGTTGAGCGGTGCCCGCGCCGCGCGGCGTTCTTGCCAGGTGAGCAACGGGTTCGATGGCTTCCAACTCGCGGCTGACGCGCAGTCCGAGTTCCGGAAAGCGGCGCGCTGCGGGGAGTACCTGCTGCTCGAGCGACCCGACCGCCTTGTTGAATGAATCGACACTGCTGCCGAGAGATTTACCGACCTTGCCTAGGTGCTCACCGAAGACGGCCAGCCGCTTGTACAATTCCTCGCCCAGCCGGCGAATCTCAGCGGCGTTGTCCGCCAAAATGGTTTGCTTCCAACCGTACTCGACGGCTTTCAATAGGGCAACCAAGCTCGTGGGCGTTGCGAGCATGACGTTCTGCCGTAACGCTTCGTCGATCAGTCCGGGGTTTTCCTGCAGCGCCGCCGACAGAAATTGGTCGCCCGGCAGAAACAGAACGACGAAATCCGGGCTGTGTTCGAATTGCGACCAATACTGTTTCGAGGATAGCTCGCGAACTCGCGCGCCGACGATTTGCGAATGACGCTTCAGCTGGGAATTCCGCTCCTCATCGCTTTGCGCTTCCGCGGCGGCCAAATAGGCATCGAGAGGTGTCTTGACGTCGACCACGATATCGCGCTGCTCCGGCATGTGCACGATCATGTCGGGGCGAACGGCGCCGGAATCCGTGCTGCGATGTTGCTGTTCGGTGAAATCGACGTGCGATGTCATCCCGGACAGTTCAACCAACCGGCGCAGCGTGATCTCGCCCCATTGGCCGCGAACGTCCGGTCGACGCAGGGCGGTTACTAAGTTGCGGGTCTCGCGCGACAAAGCGGTTTGTCCCATTGCCAGCGCTTCCATCTGATTCTTGATGGTCGCAAACGCACCGATGCGGTCCTTCTCGATGGTCTGAATCTGCACCTCGGTTTTGGCCAGCGCCTCGCGAATCGGCTTCACCAGCGACTCGATCGCGGTTTCGCGTTCCTGCAATGCCTGCGAAGCATCCTGCTGCTGCCGGCCGAGCCGTTCGCGCGCCAATTGCAAGAACAATTCGCTGTTGCTCTTCAAACTATCCCGGGCAAGCTCGCCGAGTGCTCCCTGTATTTGTTCGCGCGCGCGAACCAGCGCCTGCTCGCGCTCGGCGCTGAGCGCCTCCTCGCCCTTGATGCGCAGGCGCAGCACCTCGGTGTCGATGCGCAGACGCTGCTCACGACGGGCGCGCCAGAGCAGCGCGGCCAGGGCACCCAGAGCCGCGCCCAGCGCAAATGCCGACAACAGGGCGCCGGTACTCATGTGCGGCCGCGGCGCTCGAGCCAATCGAGCAGGTCCAGCGGTTGCTTAAGACCCGCGTCCGCGCCCCAGGCCTGCCAGTCTTCCTCGGCTTGCAAGTATCCATACACGGCGACCAGCGCCGGCATGCCGGCCGCATGCGCCGCCTGCACGTCCCGCTCGGCGTCGCCGACAAAGACGCATTCCCCGGGCGCAACGCCGGCCAGTTCGGCGGCATGCAGCAATGGCAGGGGATGCGGCTTGCGTTCGCTGACCGTGTCGCCGCTGACGACGCAGGCAAAGTGCGTCCGCAATCCCAACTGCGCCAGCAAGGGCTCTGTGAGCCAGGCCGGCTTGTTGGTGACGATCCCGCTTATGAGGCCTTGATCGGTCATTCCGGCCAGCACGCGATCCATTCCCGGGAACAGCCGTGTCTCAAGACTTAAACCGGTGCGATAAATATCCAGAAAACGCTCCCGCAATGTGCCGAGTTCCTCCGGCCCCGCGTTCGGGAACCCCGCCTTGACCAGATGCGCGGCGCCGTGGCTGACACAGGCTCGCGCCGAGGCGAAAGGCAGCGGCCCGAGCTTTTCCTCGCGACGCAACGCATTCAGTGCACCGACCATGTCGGGCGCCGTGTCGAGCACGGTGCCGTCCAAATCGAACAATACCGCGCGCAACGGCATCCGCGTGTCAATTGCCATTGCGGCGGAAATGCGCCAGATAATTGACGCTGCAATTCGGCGACAGCCGAAACGATCGATTCAGCGGATTGTAAGTGATGCCGGCCAAGTCCTTGAGGTCAAGGCCGGCTTGGCGGCCCCATCCCGCGAGTTCCGACGGCTTGATGAATTTCAGGTATTCATGCGTGCCGCGCGGTAGAACGCGCGAAATGTACTCGGCGCCCAGGATGGCGACAAAAAACGCCTGCGGATTGCGATTCAAGGTGGACACGACGATATCGCCGCCCGGCTTGACCAGCGCCGCCAATGCGCTTAACGCCGCGGCAGGATCGGGCACGTGTTCCAGCATTTCCATACAGGTAACGAGATCGAATGCGCCGGCCCTGCTCTCGGCCAATTCCTCCACGGCGATGAGTTGATACTGCACTTCGATGTTGGATTCGAGGGCGTGCAGCTTGGCCACATCGAGTACCGCGCGCGACAGATCGATGCCCAGCACATGAGCGCCGGCGCGTGCCATCGCCTCGGCGAGAATCCCGCCGCCGCAACCGACGTCGAGCACGTATTTCGCGCCGCCGTCGGGTCTCCTGAACCGCTCTGCCGCGCGCTCGACATACTGCAGCCGCAGAGGATTCAGTGCATGCAGTGGTTTGGAAGGTCCGCCGGGGTCCCACCAGCTCTGCGCGAGGGCTGTAAATTTTGCGATTTCCGCGGGATCAACGTTGCCGCTCGAAGCATGCATGCCACTATCCTTCCGTTGTCAGTCGCGAAGTCCAGGCATTGGCGCGCGCCGCGACGCCGGGCCAGTCCAGACGGGTGAAGGCGCCATCGCTCAATAATTGCCGGCCGGCTACCCATACGTCGGTCACCACGTCACGGCCGCCGCAGAAAACCAATTGCGTAATCGGATGGTACAACGGTTGTGTCGCCGGAGCGCTGAGATCGGCGCAGCACAGGTCCGCCCATTTACCAGGCTCGAGCGTGCCGATGTCGGCATCGAGACCGAGCGCGGCCGCGCCGCCGCACGTGGCGGTTGCCAGCGCGTCCCAAGCGCTGAAGCCCGACTCCGTCTCATCCGCGGCCGCCGCGGTCAGTAATTTCATCTCGGTCCAGAGGTCTTGATGATAGTAGGAAGCCATTGCGCCGCTGCCTAGACCTAAACGCAATCCCGCCGCCGCCAGTTTAGCCGCCGGCGGCAGTCCAAACCCCTGCCCGAGATCGGACTCGGGGCACAGACTCGCCGAAATACCGCCGCGCTGCGCAAGCTCGATATCCGCGCCGTCGACCTGCGCCATGTGCAGGGCATTCAGCGCGGGGGTGAGCAATCCAAGATCCCGCAGCCGTACGATCGGCCTGCGGCCGTGGCGGCTGATCGATTCGCCGATCTCGGCGGCCGATGCATGCACTTGGATTGCAATGCAGGCGTCGAGCTCGTCAGCCAGAGTGGCAATTCGGCCGAAGGTGGCATCGCTGATCGCAACGGGCGGGTGCGGCGCGAAGGCAGTGGAAATTAACGGGTGATTTCGATAGTTGTCGCGGACGTCCAAGGCGTGGGTGAGGTATTCGCCGGCGGTTTGCGCCCACGGGCTTCGGTGTTCCGACACCGGCAATCCAATGACCGCGCGCATGCCTTGCGAGGCCACGGCACGGGCAGTCTCATCCGGAAAATAACTTCTATCCGCGAAACAGGTAGTCCCGGATGCAAGCATTTCCGCGATTGACAGCAGCACGCCGTCGCGCACGAACTCAGGGTCCGCGAGCCGCTGCTCCAACGGCGGGTTGCGCGCGGCAACACCGCGAAGCAACGAGGTGGCCGCCTGCGTATGCGCGTTCACCAAGCCCGGCATCAGCAGATGCGAGGGCCGGTCGATAACGAGGCCCGCGGCATAGGTCGCGGCTGCCTCGGCGCGGGGTAAAATGGCCAGGATGCGGCCGTTGCGCACCACCAAAGAGTGATCTTCGAGTATCCAATCGCGCTTCGTCATAGGCGCAATCCAACGGGCGTTGATGCTTAAATCGGCGAGAGCAGCGGGCATCACTCGAGTATATCGGGTATGACGATATGTGCTAGAATTCCGCCATGTTGAGACCATGTCTCGTCTCCTTTAAACCCGCTTAATAGCAGCCCCGACGGCTAACCCGGACTCTCGCAAATGGCCGAGATCGCACGCGAAATATTGCCCGTAAATCTCGAGGACGAGATGCGCAAGTCCTACCTGGATTACGCGATGAGCGTGATCGTGGGACGCGCATTGCCCGACGTGCGCGACGGGCTGAAGCCGGTGCACCGGCGGGTGCTGCACGCGATGCGCGAGTTGGGCAACGACTTCAACAAGGCGTACAAGAAGTCCGCGCGCGTCGTGGGCGATGTGATCGGCAAATATCATCCGCACGGCGACGCGTCGGTGTATGACGCCATCGTCCGCATGGCGCAGCCGTTTTCGATGCGCTACTTGCTGGTCGACGGCCAGGGAAATTTCGGCTCCGTGGACGGCGATCCACCGGCCGCAATGCGTTACACGGAAGTGCGCATGTCGAAACTGGCGGCGGAATTGCTCGCCGATATCGACAAAGAAACTGTCGACTTCGCACCGAACTATGACGAATCGGAAAGCGAACCCACGGTATTGCCGACGCGCATTCCGAACCTCCTTATCAACGGCTCCTCGGGCATCGCGGTCGGCATGGCGACCAACATCCCGCCGCACAATCTGTCCGAAATCGTTACCGCCTGCATTGCGCTCATCGAGAACCCCGAGATTACGCTCGCACAGTTGATGCAGATCGTCCCGGGGCCGGATTTCCCGACGGCCGGCCTGATCAACGGCGCCCAGGAAATAGTCGCCGCGTACAAAACGGGCCGCGGCCGGCTGCATGTGCGCGCGCGCACTCACATCGAAGATGTGGGTAAGGGTGACCGGCAGGCGATCATCATTACCGAGCTGCCTTACCAGGTGAATAAGGCCAGGTTGATCGAACGTATCGCCGATCTGGTGCGCGACAAACTGATTGAAGGCATCGCTTCGGACGGCCTGCGCGACGAGTCCGACAAGGACGGCATGCGCGTCGTCATCGAATTGAAGCGCGGCGAGGTGCCCGAGATCCTGCTGAATAATCTATTCGCGCAAACGACCATGGAGACCGTGTTCGGCATCAACATGGTGGCTCTCGTCGACGGCCAGCCGCGCTTGCTCAGCTTGAAGGAGATGCTGGACGCCTTCCTGCGTCATCGCCGTGAAGTCGTTACCCGCCGCACCGTGTATGAGCTGCGCAAGGCGCGCGAACGCGGCCATGTCCTGGAAGGCCTTGCAATCGCGCTCGCCAACATCGACGACATCATCGCGGCGATCAAGGCCTCGCCGTCGCCGGCCGAAGCGAAGATCGCCCTGATGTCCAGGCCGTGGACCTCCGGCGCCGTTCCGCAGATGCTGGAGCGCGCGGGAGCCATCAGCACCCGCCCCGAAGGCGAAGTCACGGCGCTTGGGATCGTCGATGGCGGGTACCGGCTCACGGAAACGCAGGCACAAGCGATTTTGGAGATGCGCCTGAATCGGTTGACCGGGCTCGAGCAGGATAAAATCATCGCCGAATTCCAAGAGCTGTTGGTTCAAATACGCGATTTGAGCGATATTTTGGCACGACCCGTGCGTCTTCTCGATGTCATCCGCAAGGAACTGGAGTACGTCCGGGAAAGCTTCGCGGACAAGCGGCGCACCGAGATCATCACCAACCATGAAGACCTCACCATCGAGGATTTGATTTCCCCTGAGGATGTGGTGGTCACGCTGTCGCATGGCGGGTACGCCAAAGCGCAACCGGTTTCTGCCTACCAGGCGCAGCGCCGCGGCGGTCGCGGCAAGGCTGCTACCAGCGTCAAGGACGAGGATTTCGTCGATAAATTGTTCGTGGCGAATACGCACGACACGCTGTTGTGCTTTTCGGACCGCGGCAAGCTCTACTGGCTCAAGGTTTACCAGCTGCCGCAAGCCAGCCGTGGTTCGCGGGGCAAGCCGATCGTCAATCTTCTGCCCCTTCAGGAGGGCGAGCGCATCAGCGCGATGCTCTCGATCAAGGAATTCGTGGAAGGCAAGTTCGTGTTCATGGCCACCAGCTTCGGCACGGTCAAGAAGACTTCGCTGGCGCTGTTCTCGCGGCCTCGCGCCAACGGCATCATCGCCGTCGATCTGGATCCGGGCGACAAATTGGTGGGGGTGGCGATCACCGACGGCACCAAGGACATCTTGCTGTTCACGACGGGCGGTAAGGCGATTCGATTCATCGAGGACGAGGTCAGGCCCATGGGCCGCGAGGCTGCGGGCGTGCGGGGCGTGCGTTTGAGCCAAGATCAAAGAGTCAATGCGCTGATCGTGGCGGATGCGGGATACATACTCACGGCCTCGGAAAACGGATTCGGCAAGCTGACGCCGCTCGAGGACTTTCCTACTCATGGCCGCGGCGGCCAAGGCGTCATCGCATTGCAAGTCACCGATCGCAACGGGCGAATGGTGGGCGCGCTTCAAGTAAGCGTTGACGATGAAGTGATGCTCATGAGCCAGAGCGGAGCCTTGGTGCGAACGCCGGTCAGAGACATTTCCGTGGTGGGCCGAAATACCCAGGGCGTGCGCTTGATTCGACTGGAGGCGGGCGATGAGCTCTCCGGGCTCGAACGCATCGAAGGTCTGGCGAACGATACCGAAGGGCCGAGTTCCGACGAAGGCGGCGACCCGGGCGACAGCGATCCTGAATAGCCGCGATGCGCGCTTATAATTTCGCCCCTGGTCCGGCCGCATTGCCCCTCGAGGTGCTGGAGNNGTGGATTGGCAGCAGGGCGGCACGTCGGTCATGGAGATCAGTCATCGCGGCGAGGCCTTCATGCGGGTAGCCGCCGAGGCCGAGGCCGATTTGCGCGAACTGATGTCGATACCGGCCAACTATAAAGTGCTGTTCTTGCAGGGCGGCGCCTCGGCCCAATTTGCCCTCGTGCCGATGAATCTCACGACGGCCTCATCGACGGTCGACTACGTCAACACCGGCCACTGGTCCAATAGAGCCATGGCCGAGGCCAAGCGCTATTGCCGGGTCCACGTGGCCGCAGATGCAGGCGGCGGCTATTCGCGGGTCCCTGCCATGAGCGAATTGAAGTTCAGCGACGGCGCGGCCTACGCTCACTACACGCCGAACGAAACCATCGGCGGCGTGGAGTTCGGATACATTCCGATGCCGCGCGGCGCGCCGCTGGTCGCGGATATGTCCTCGAGCATTTTGTCTCGGGCCGTCGATGTCGCCAAATTCGGGCTCATCTACGCGGGCGCGCAGAAAAATATCGGCCCGGCCGGCCTGACGATCGTGATCGTGCGCGAAGACTTGATCGGCCGCGCGCGCGCCGATACTCCGCGGGTGTTCGATTACGAACAGATCGCCGAGCATGGTTCGATGTTGAATACACCGCCGACCTTCGCCTGGTACGCGGCGGGACTGGTGTTCAAGTGGCTGAAGAGAAGCGGCGGGGTGGCCGCCGCCGAGGAGCGCAATCGGCTCAAGGCCGAAAAGCTCTACGCGGCGATCGATAATTCGCAAATCTACCGCAATCCGGTGGCCAAGGACTCGCGCTCGCGGATGAACGTCACGTTCACGTTAAGAAAACCCGAATGGGACTTAAGCTTTCTGGAGCAAGCCGCGCGGGCGGGCCTCAAGAATTTAAATGGCCATCGCGTGGCCGGCGGCATGCGCGCCAGCCTATACAACGCCATGCCGCTCGCCGGCGTCGAGGCGTTGATCGAATTCATGCGCGAGTTCGAGCGCACGCACAGTTAGAGTAGCGATATGCCAGGCCGAAAACGCAAATCGATCGGAAAAGGGGCGGCAAAAGCCGCCGGCCCAGGTTCGGCGCCGGGACTTTCGCCGACCGGCGCCGAGGTAGGGAAAATTCGCGACAGTATCGATGCGATCGATGCGCGAATTCACGCACTGCTCAACGAACGCGCGCGCTTTGCGCAGCTCGCCGGCATTTCCAAGACCGCCGCCGGCAAAGCGGTCGATTTCTATCGTCCAGAACGCGAGGCGCAGGTCCTGAGAAAGGCCCTGCAGCGCAATCAAGGGCCGCTGCGCGACGAAGAAATCGCGCGCCTGTTTCGCGAGATCATGTCCGCGTGTCTGGCGCAACAGGAGCCGCTGAAGGTGGCATTCCTGGGCCCCGAGGGTACTTTTACACAGGCGGCAGTGTTCAAGCATTTTGGCTCGTCGGTGCGCGCTCTGCCGCTGGCGGCCATCGACGAGGTATTTCACGAGGTCGAGGGCGGCATCGCCGACTTCGGCGTCGTGCCCATCGAAAACTCCAGCGAAGGTACCGTCAACCACACGCTGGACATGTTCCTCTCATCCGCGCTCAAGATCTGCGGCGAGGTGGAGCTGCGAATCAATCATCATTTGATGGGGCGAATGACCGGCACCGAAGGCGTCAAGCGCGTCTGCGCGCATGCGCAGGCCCTGGCGCAGTGCCGCGGTTGGCTGGATGATCAGTTGCCCGACGTCGAGAGGGTGCCGGTGCACAGCAATGCGGAGGGTGCGCGGCGCGCGCGCGACGAGCGCGGCACGGCGGCGATTGCCAGCCGCGCTGCCGCGGAAATCTACGGACTGAACTTGCTTGCCAATGAAATCGAGGACCGGCAGGACAACACCACGCGCTTTCTCGTCGTCGGCAGGAGGTTATTCCGCGCGAGCGGGGCGAGCGGCGCCGACAGGACGACCCTGCTGGTTTCGGCGAGCGACACCGACGGGGCAGGCGCGCTGTTCAGATTGTTGGAACCGCTGGCCGAACATCAGGTCAACATGACCCGCATCGAATCGCGTCCTTCGCGCAAAAAGAAATGGGATTATGTGTTCTTCATCGACATTGCGGGACATGTGAGCGATCCGCCGGTCGCGCAGGCGCTTGCCGCGCTGGAAAAGCGCGCCTCGCTGTTCAAGATCTTAGGTTCCTATCCGCGTGCTGTTCTCTGATGCTTAAGTTTGAGGCGCGGCCGGCGCGCCGGGTGTCGGGCGCGGTGGTGGTCCCCGGCGACAAATCCATTTCGCATCGCTCCCTGATGCTCTCCGGCATCGCCGAGGGCAAGAGCGAAGTGCGCGGCTTCCTTGCCAGCGAGGACTGCCTGGCGACCCTTGGCGCGATGCGCGCGTTGGGCGTACGCGTCGATCAGACCGGGCCGGCGCATGTCGTGGTGCGCGGCGTGGGTTTGCGGGGATTGAAGGCTGCGGCGCAGGCTCTGGACATGGGCAATGCCGGCACGGCCATGCGATTGTTCGCCGGCCTGCTCTCAGCCCAAGGGTTCGACTCGCAGCTGATCGGCGACGCATCTCTCATGAAGCGGCCCATGGAGCGGGTCGCCAAGCCGCTGCGCGAGATGGGCGCCGATGTGCGCACGAATCGGGGAATACCTCCCGTCGACATCCGCGGCGGACATCCCTTGCGGGGGATCGAATACCGCCAGCCGGTGGCCAGCGCGCAGGTGAAGTCGGCGATTCTGCTCGCGGGCCTCTATGCGGAGGGGCCCACGACGGTGATTTCGCCGGCCGCGAGCAGGGACCATAGCGAGCGAATGCTCGCCGGCTGCGGCGTTCGCGTCGAAATCGACGAGTTGCGCGTGCGGCTGCATCCGCCGCAGCGGCTCTCGAGTCTGCAGCTGACTGTGCCCGGGGATTTTTCCTCCGCCGCCTTCTTTATCGTCGCAGGTCTTTTGGGGGCAGGCGCGGATGGCTTGTTGATTCGCAACGTGGGATTGAATCCGACCCGCACCGGTTTGCTTGATATTCTGCGCAGCATGGGGGGAGACATCGAAGTGAGCGATGCGCGCGTGAGCGGTGCTGAACCGGTCGCGGATTTGCGGGTGTGGGCCTCCGCATTGCGCGGCATCGAGGTCCCTGCGGCGCTGGTGCCGTTGGCGATCGACGAGATTCCGGTGCTGTGCATCGCGGCCGCATGCGCGGCCNNTGCGGGTGAAGGAAAGCGACCGGATTGCGGCGATGAGCGCCGGCTTTCGAGCCCTAGGCGTGATTCACGACGAGTTGCCCGACGGCATGCGCATCCAAGGCCGCGGCGACGGTCCGGCATTCAGCGGCGGGGTCGTCGATAGTCTCGCAGATCACCGCATAGCGATGTCTTTCAGTATCGCCAGCTTAAGAGCCGCCGGGCCCATCGTGATTCGCGATGTGGCGAATGTCGCGACCTCGTTTCCGGGATTCGTAGAGCTTGCGCGAGCCGCCGGCCTTGATTTGGTGGCCTCCGGTGCCTGAATCCAACAGCAGCGGCACAGTGCCCGTCATGACCATCGATGGTCCCTCGGGCTCCGGCAAGGGCACGATCAGCCGCGCCGCTGCGCGGGCCCTGAACTGGCGATTGCTGGATAGCGGCGCGCTGTACCGTTTGGTCGCCCTGGCGGGACGGCGGGCCCAGGTGAGCCTTGAGGATGGACGCGCTCTGGCGCAGCTGGCGGAGCAATTTGACATACGCTTCGGCTCCGACGAATCCGGCGGGGAAATCATCTGGATGGGCGGCCAGGAGGTGACCGGCGACATTCGCACCGAGGAAGCGGGGAACGACGCCTCCAAGGTGGCCGCGCTCCCCCTGGTACGAGCCGCGCTCTTGGACCGTCAGCGGCGCTTTGCCGTGCCGCCGGGATTGGTCGCCGACGGCCGGGATATGGGCACGGTGGTATTTCCGGCGGCGGAGGTTAAAATTTTCCTTACCGCAAGCCTCTCTGAGCGGGCGGCTAGACGTCATAAGCAGTTGAAAGAAAAGGGGGTTACTGCTAACCTTGCCGCCCTTTCGCTGGAGATAGCGGAGCGTGATCAGCGCGATATCAATCGCGCGGCCTCCCCTCTCGTCGCAGGCGCGGACGCAGTCCTGCTGGATACAACGGGTATGCCCGTCGATGCAGTGGTAAGACGCGTTTTGGAAGTGGCCCGCGGGCGATTGCGCGGGCGTTTGTAGGATTTTAGGTTGCGGCATTCAAGGATCGATCGCCGTCATTTTATGGTAACCCCTGAGGCACGCGGGATCAGTGCCAGGGCATAGCAAGAGAAAACATGACAGAAAGTTTTGCGGAACTGTTCGAACAGAGCATCGCGAGCCAGCGTATCCGTCCTGGCACCATCCTCAACGGGTTGATCGTCGAAGTCGGCCAAGACTACGTCATCGTCAATGTCGGACTGAAGTCCGAGGCGGTCATTCCTTCCGACCAATTCAAGAACGAAAAAGGTGAAATTGAGGTTGCCGTCGGCGAAACCGTCGAAGTCGCTTTGGACAGCGTGGAGGACGGTTCGGGTGAAACGCGGCTGTCGCGCGAAAAGGCGAAGCGCGCGAGAACATGGACTCGCCTCGAGCAGGCGTTCGAGAAGCAAGAGGTCGTCATTGGAATCATTACCGGCCGCGTCAAAGGCGGATTCACCGTCGAGATCGACAATGTGAGGGCATTTCTGCCCGGTTCATTGGTCGATGTACGCCCGGTCCGCGATCCCTCATACCTTGAGAACAAGCCGCTCGAATTCAAAGTCATCAAGCTCGACCAAAAGCGCAACAACGTCGTGGTATCACGCCGTGCCGTGGTCGAACAGGAATACAGTGCGGAGCGTTCCGCTCTACTCGATAATCTGCAAGAAGGCGCGGCGGTCAAAGGCGTCGTGAAAAACCTCACCGATTACGGCGCATTCGTCGACTTGGGCGGCATCGNNAAGGTCGGCGAGGAAATCGACGTTCGGATTCTCAAGTTCGATCGGGAACGCCAGCGCGTATCCTTGGGCCTGAAGCAATTGGGCGCCGATCCGTGGCAGAACATCGCGCGGCGCTATCCGGCCAACACCCGACTCTTCGGCAAGGTGACGAACATTGCCGACTACGGCTGTTTCGTGGAAATTGAAGAAGGAGTCGAGGGGCTGGTGCATGTCTCGGAAATGGNNATGGACTGGACCAATAAGAACGTGAACCCCGCCAAGGTGGTACACGTCGGTCAAGAAGTCGAGGTCATGGTGCTCGATATCGACGAGGAGCGGCGCCGCATCAGTCTCGGCGTCAAACAATGCAAGACGAATCCATGGAAGGAGTTTGCGGAGAACTACAATCGCGGGGACAAGGTCAGCGGCCAGATCAAGTCGATCACGGATTTCGGCATCTTCATCGGGCTCGCGGGCGGTATCGACGGCCTGGTGCATTTGTCCGACATCTCCTGGGACATGCCCGGCGAGGAAGCCGTGCGCAGCTATCAGAAGGCCCAACAGGTCGATGCCATGGTGTTGTCGATCGATCCGGAGCGCGAACGCATCAGTTTAGGGATCAAGCAACTCGCCAAAGATCCGTTCTCCGCTTATATTGCAGAACACCCGAAGGGCAGTGTCGTAAAGGGCGTGGTGCGAGAAGTGGACGCGAAAGGCGCAATCATCGATCTCGGCAATGGTGTCGATGGTCAGTTGCGGGCGTCCGAGCTGTCCCGCGATCGCGTTGAAGATGCTCGCCTGCTGCTGAAAGTAGGTGAGGAAATCGAGGCGAAGTTCACCGGCGTGGATCGCAAGGGCCGCAGCATTTCGCTGTCGATCAAGGCGAAGGATATTCACGAGGAACAGGAAGCCATGCAGAATTACCGGACCGATTCACCTACCGGAACCAGCCTGGGAGATCTCCTGAAGGAACAAATCTCCGGCCAGGATTGAGGGACTAAAGGTGCGTGCAGCGGCTGGTGCCGCTGCGCTTGCCCACTCCAGTATGTCTAGTGATGCCCATGGATCGATAATGACGAAATCCGAACTCATTGAGATCATTTCGGCCAAGCAAAAGCACCTGCCGGCGAAGGACGTCGAACTCGCCGTGAAACAGCTGCTGGAAATCATGAGCGACGCTTTGGCAACGGGCGAGCGGATAGAAATCCGCGGCTTCGGCAGCTTCTCCTTGCATTTTCGTCCGCCGCGCCAGGGCCGTAATCCAAAAACGGGCGAGGCGGTGGCGCTCGCCGGTAAGCATGTGCCGCACTTCAAGCCGGGTAAGGACCTGCGCGAGCGCGTCAACGATGGTGCGGATCAACCAATCCGCGATTGAGGCTACGGATCTCAAACCGGCTTAAGGCCTCATGCCCGAACTTCCGTTGCTGGCTTGGGTGTTGGTCGTCGCGGCACTCGTCATAGGCATATTGGCAGGCCACTTCGGCTGGGGCAGCCGCTGGCCGAGATCCCGCACCAAGCTGCATCCTGACTATCTTACGGGACTCGATTATCTCGTGAGCGAGCAGCCCGATCGGGCGCTCGACATGTTCCTGAAGCTGATGGATGCCAACGCCGATACGATCGAGACGCATTTCGCGCTGGGTACCCTGTATCGCAGGCGAGGCGAGGTCGAGCGCGCCATCCGCATTCATCAGAACCTGCTGGCGCGCCAGGAGCTGGCCTCGGAGCATCGCGAGCAAGCAATGCTCGCGCTGGCGCAGGATTATCTGCGCGCCGGACTTCTTGACCGAGCAGAGGGTTTGTTTCAACAGGTCTGTGAAGTGCCGCGATTACGCGCGAGCGCACTCGATGCATTGCGCGGAGTGTACGAACGGCAACACGATTGGCAGCAGGCGTTGGGCGTGTATCGGCAGCTGGCTCGCATCAAAGCGGCGCCGCCGCGCTTTGTCGCCGCCCACTACCTCTGCGAGCTTGCGACGCTGGCGATGGAGCGCGGCGAAACCGATAATGCGCGCCAGCTATTGCGGGAGGCGCGCGCTGAGACCAAACCGTTTCCGCGTGCTGCGATACTTCGCGGGCAAATTGCCGAGGGCGCGGGACAGACGGATCTGGCGGCGCGCCTGCTCAGAAACGCGGTGTACGAGTCTCCCAAGCTTTTGCAGGATGAGTTGCCGCATTTGCTCCGATTGGTGGGACCCGAAGGGCGGGATAAGCTTCTCGAGGAATTGGTCGCGCAAGCTGCGGCGCGCGATTTTAGCGAGCTCAAACGATTGGTGTTCGCGGCAATCGCCGCCGATTTGACGGATGCCAAGCCTCTGCGCGCATCGATCGAGAGGGTATTTGCCGAGGACGCAACCTTGCACGCCGTCTGCCAAGAGACACGATCCCCGCAAGTCGAGCGCATTGCGCACGAGATCGGCGCATTGCTCGCGCAGGCGGAGAAATATCGCTGCAATGAATGCGGCTTCGCCGGGCGCAGCTTCTATTGGCACTGCCCGGCCTGCCATTCATGGGATAGCTTTGAGGCTTACGCCATCGTCAAGCTTCGCTAAATTGTAAATTTTGCGAAGATTGGAGGGACATGCAACGGCGCGCCATTGACGCAATAAAATCCGCTATTATTTCGCAATGCCAAACAAAGCCGTTAAGACCGCCGTATTTCCTGTCGCCGGGCGGGGCACGAGGTTCTTGCCCGTCACCAAGGCAAGCCCCAAGGAAATGTTGCCGATCGTCGACAAGCCGCTGATCCAATATGCCGTCGACGAGGCGCTGTCCGCGGGCGCCGACACGCTGGTATTTATCACGGGCAGTTCCAAACGCGCGATCGAGGATCATTTCGACAGCAATCCGGAGCTCGAGTCGGTGCTGCAGGCGCAGGGCAAGGAAGAATTGCTTGCTACTCTGCGCGGGATCCTGCCGAGCTGGGCTTCCTGCGTGTACATTCGCCAGTCCGCGCCATTAGGCTTAGGTCACGCCGTGCTGTGCGCACGGCCCGTCGTCGGCGATGCGCCCTTCATGGTGCATCTCGCGGACGACTTGATCGATGCGCCGGTGCCGTGTCTTAAGCAAATGGCGCAGGTGTTTGCCGAGTACGGCTGCAGCGTGCTTGGCGTGCAAACGGTACCCAAACAGGATACCGACAAATACGGCATTGTCTCGCTGGAGCGCAAAATCGCGCCCCGCATCGGCAAGATAGCGCACATCGTCGAAAAGCCGAAGCCCGACAAGGCTGCGTCCAATTTGGCCGTGGTCGGGCGGTATTTGCTGACGGCCGATATCTTCGATGATCTTGCGAACATCGGCGAGGGTGCGGGCGGCGAGGTTCAACTCACGGACGGCATCGCGCGCCTGATGCAGCGCCAAGCGGTGTATGCGTTCGAATTCGAAGGCAAACGCTATGACTGCGGCAGCAAACTCGGTTACCTACAAGCCACCGTGGAATATGGCCTCAAGCACAAGAGCCTCGGCACCGATTTCGCGCGCTACCTCAAGGAATTGGCCGTCAAGCTGGATGCCTAAGCGCTAGCTGAATGCCTAAGCGCTAGCGGCTTCGCTGCTGTTGGCCGTGGTTGCGCGAACCCCCGCCGGGCGCGTGCCGTGAGCCGGGTGCGTGCCGCGCGTCGCGTCGATCGGAGCCGCGGTTGCCGTGGGAGTTGCCCGAATGGTGCCCTTGCCGGTTTTGCGATTGCGGCGGGCGAGGGCGCTGCGCTTCGGGTTGCGGGGTTGATTCCACGATCTTGAAGACCGGGGTAGCGAGCGTCGGGATGCTGCGCCGAAGCACGCGCTCGATGTCGCGCAGCAATCCGGATTCGTCCGAGGAAACCAAGGAGATGGCTTCGCCCGTGGATCCGGCGCGGCCCGTGCGGCCGATGCGGTGCACATAGTCCTCGGGCACGTTGGGCAATTCGTAGTTCACGACCTGCGGCAACTCCTTGATGTCGAGTCCGCGCGCGGCGACTTCGGTGGCGACCAAAGCGGTCACTTGCCCGCGCTTGAACATGTCGAGCGCCTTGACGCGCGCCGCTTGACTCTTGTTGCCATGGATTGCAGCCGCTTTGATGCCGGCCCCTTCCAGTTGCTGCGTGAGACGATTGGCGCCGTGCTTGGTGCGGGTAAATATCAGCACTTGTTGCCATTGACCCTCTTGAATCAAATGCACCAGCAAATGCCGCTTCTGTTCTTTTTGCACGCGATACGCGCGCTGCTCGACGAGTTCTATCGGCGCGTTGCGCGGAGCGACCTGAATCGACAGCGGATCGTGCAACAGCCGCTCCGCCAGGGCGCGGATATCATCCGAATAGGTGGCCGAGAAGAGGAGATTTTGCCGCTTCTGCGGCAACAATTTGATGATGCGGCGAATATCGGGGATGAAGCCCATGTCGAGCATTCGATCCGCCTCATCGAGCACCAGCACTTGCACCTTGGAAAGATCCAGCGCGCGCTGCTGCGCAAGATCGAGCAGACGCCCGGGGGTTGCTACCAAGATATCGCAGCCGCTGCGCAAGGTGCTGATCTGCGGATTGATGCTCACGCCGCCGAACACTTGGAAGGTGCGCAGCTGCAGATGCTTGCCGTAATCGCGCGCACTCTGCGCGACTTGCGCGGCAAGCTCGCGGGTGGGCGTTAGAACGAGCGCACGCGGGGCGCGGCCGGAGCCGTGCGACGAATCGGCCGTGAGCCGCTGCAAAATGGGCAGCACAAAGCCGGCGGTTTTGCCGGTGCCGGTTTGGGCATTGGCCAGAACATCGCGGCCGGCGAGGACCGCGGGAATGGCTTGCACTTGAATGGGCGAGGGCGAGTCGTAGCCTTTATCGGCAACAGCACGCAGCAATTCGGGCAATAGCCCGAGATCGGAAAATGACATTAACAATCCTTTAAGAGAATTTGGACTCGCACGACAGGGCTTTTAGCTCTGCAGCGGTCAGGAGCGAGGAGGGTAAAAAAGCGAAGTGCGCCAAAAGACGGACCGCGGGCTTAAGGTGGCACTGACCGAGCACCGACCTGTTCAAGCTGCGGCGCACTGTACAGGGTTGAGGCCATTGCGTCCAGTCGCGCATACTTAACGCGGTATTCAAGCGCGAATTAGGGCGGTCACAGATGACCGTTGCCAAGAAATCAGATTCCACTAAGTCAGTCGCTTTGGTCGAGGAGTTGATTGCAGCGACTAAGGATTCGGGTATCCAAAGGATTCTCGTCCACGGTGAACTAACCGGCGCGCCCTCCGTTCGACTGTCGCCGGGACAGTCGCTGCACGGTGAAGCGGAGGGATCCTCGATCTCCTTCGCTGCAGGGACCGACGGACTGCAGCTTTCTTCGGACAACAAAGTCGGGAATATTCGTCTAAACGCTGCCGTGGAAAAGCGCGCGATCTTCAACGATACGTCCGTCGCGGGTTTAGGGCGGATCGATCTGCGCGGCGTGACGACGACCGGCCGCCTTGTCGTGCGCCGCGGCATCGAGACGTTCGGGGGCACCGGTCCATCCTTGGTCAAAGGAGTGGTCATAAAGCTGTCCGCCATCGGCCTGAGCGTCAAGCCCGGCGGTTCGGCGCGGGAGATTGACATTTCCGGCGGCATCAAGACTCACGGCTCCGGCGTGGCCGCGATCGAGCAACATGGCTCTATTGAAACGCTCCGGGTTAACGGCGGCTTCGTTGCGGTCGGCGGCGGCTTCGACAAAATCTGAGCGGCGATACTCCGGTTCTCTAGGTATTTTGAGAGGCTGCCTTTTCCTTGCGCCGGGCGTGCAGAATCGCCTCGGTGTAACCGTTGGGTTGTTCGCGGCCCTTGAACACCAGATCGCACGCGGCAGCGAAGGCGATGCTGCTGTCGAGGTCGGCACTCATGGGGCTGTACGCAGGGTCACCGCCATTCTGTTGGTCCACCACGGCCGCCATTCGGCGCAGCGCCTGCATGACTTGATCGGGCGAACAAATATGGTGATGCAGCCAGTTAGCGACGTGCTGGCTGGAAATGCGCAGAGTCGCGCGATCTTCCATTAGGGCTACATCGAAGTAGTCCGGTACTTTCGAGCAACCAACGCCGGCGTCGATCCAGCGCACCACGTAACCTAAGATGCTCTGCGCGTTGTTGTTGAGCTCCTCGTCGATTTCTGCCGCACTCCAGTTCGGGTGCGCCGTGAGCGGCGGAGTCAGCACGTCGTCGAGAGAGGCGGGCGTCCGCGTGGCGAGCCGCGCCTGCACCTGCGCCACATCTACCTGGTGATAATGCAGGGCATGTAAGGTCGCCGCCGTGGGCGAGGGCACCCACGCGGTGTTTGCACCCGCTTGCGGGTGCGCGATCTTGGCCTTGAGCATGTCGGCCATGAGATCCGGCATGGCCCACATACCCTTGCCGATCTGCGCGCGGCCGCGCAGGCCGCAGGCAAGACCGACATCGACGTTGTGCCGCTCGTAGGCGTCCAACCAAACGGCTTTCTTGAGCTCGCTCTTGCGCGAGACCGTCCCTGCCTCCATGGAGGTGTGGATTTCATCGCCCGTGCGATCGAGAAACCCGGTATTGATGAAGACAATGCGCTGCCGCGCGGCGCGGATGCATTCTGCCAGATTGACGCTGGTGCGCCGCTCTTCATCCATGATGCCGATCTTCAACGTGTGGCGCGGGATCGCCAGCAGCTTTTCGACTTCGGCGAAAAGCTCATCGGCGAAGTCGACCTCCGCCGGTCCGTGCATTTTCGGTTTGACGATGTATATCGAGCCGCGTCGTGAATTGCGATGCGTGCCGGTGGCGCGCAAGTCATGCAACGCAATGAGCGAAGTCACGGCTGCATCGATGAAGGTCTCCGGAATCGGATGACCGTCCAGGGTCACGGAGTCCGACAACATGTGATGACCGACGTTGCGCACCAACATGAGACTGCGGCCGGGCAGCACGACCTCCTCGCCGGCCAGGGTCTTGTAACGCCGATCCGGGTTCAAGCGCCGAATAGATGGCTTGCTTCCCTTGTCGATGCGCGCTTCCAAGGTGCCCTTCATCAAGCCGAGCCAATTACGGTAAACGAGGATTTTGTCGGCGGTGCTGACCGCTGCGACGGAATCCTCGCAGTCCTGGATGGTGCTGATGGCGGACTCGAGTACCACATCGCTGATTCCCGCCGGATCGTCGCGGCCGATAAAATGCGTGCGATCGATGTGCAGCTCCGCGTGCAGCGCGTGGTGCACCAGCAGCACGACCTGCGGTGAGCCGCGGTTTCCCTGAAATCCGACAAATGCCGCCGATTCCTTCAACTGAGTTACGATGCCGCTCTGCAGGTGAATCTCGAGCCCCCGCGCCCCGATCCGATACACCGCTGCCCCATGGTGTGAACCCTCAGTAAGCGGAAAGTGTTCGTCCAGGAAGTCGCGCGCGAATGCAATGACCTTGGCGCCGCGCCGCGGGTTATAGGAGTCCGCGCGGGCCGCGCCATCGTCCTCCGCGATGACATCCGTGCCATACAGCGCGTCGTACAGGCTGCCCCAGCGTGCGTTCGCCGCATTGAGCGCGTAGCGCGCATTGTTGACGGGCACCACCAATTGCGGCCCGGCAATGTCGGAAATCTCGCGATCGACGTTGCTCGTGCCGATGGCGAAACGCCGCCCCTCGGGCGCGAGATAGCCGATTAGCGTCAGAAACGCTTGATAGCTCTGCTTGTCGAAATTCGCGCCTGGATGTTGGCGGTGCCAGGCATCGATTTGTGTCTGCAATTGATCGCGGCGTTTGAGGAGCTCCGCATTGCGCGGCGCCAAGCAATTTGTCAGGGCGGCGAAGCCGTTCCAAAAGCTCTGCTGGTCGATGCCGGTTTGAGGAATGGCTTCTTGATTGACGAAATCGAATAGAGCCTTATCGATCTGAATAGGATCTACGGCGACGGTCGCTCTCATGAGGGATTCCGGGACTCAAAAGATGAGTAGACTCTGCAAGGGTTATCGAGTCAAACCAAATGCTCAAGCGATGTGAAGCACGATCGCTTTCACCTCGTATTTACATTATATATATTCTATATATTATTGATTATCGGATCTATTTTAGTAGAATTTCATATAGCACAGGATCGTCGCTCGAGTAGCAGCAGAAGATGACTTCCTGAATGCCGGCTCCTGTGGCCACAAACGCTTTTACACTGGCCACCGCGACTCGCGCCGCGAGTTGCTTAGGGTAGCCATACACGCCCGTGCTGATACTCGGGAACGCGATGCTGTTGAGGCTGCGCCCCGCGGCGATTTCGAGCGAGCGGCGGTAGCAGGAGGCCAAGTCCGATGCCTCGCGCTGGTCGCCACCCGCCCAGACCGGGCCCACCGTGTGAATGATGTACGTCGCCGGCAGCCGATGACCTCTCGTGAGCTTGGCATCTCCGGTTTTGCAGCCGCGCAGCGCCCGGCATTCCTGCAGCAGTTCGGGACCTGCTGCTCGGTGTATCGCGCCATCGACGCCGCCGCCGCCGAGGAGCGACGTATTTGCGGCGTTGACGATTGCCTCCACCTGCAGCGTGGTGATGTCGGCTTGGACTGCCCGAAGTATGGTGGCCATTCTTTGCTAGCGAACAACAACACCCACGTGACGAGGACGAACGGCGCGGCGCTCAGGAAGTGGCGGATTGCGCCCCATAGCCACCGCCCGTCGCGACCGGCTGTGATGTCGCCAGGGTATACTACTCGCGTACAAAAAAGATCAGCAGCAGGATGGTGGTATGCACGCATTCTGAGTGATCCTCGGAATTGTCGTGCTCGGGGTCGAGTTCCTTCGGGGCCCGCGGGCGGTTGACATTCCGGCGGCTGTGAGAGACGCTGAAATCGCATGCTATCCGTCTACTGCGCTGCGCCGCCGACAGTCTGTACTGGCAGTAGTGCTTCGTTCGAGATCGTCCTATGAGTTTGATGCTCAGGATTAATTTGGCGCTTGGCGCCTTGTTTATCGTTGCCACATCGATAGCAGCCTATGCTTGTTGGACGATTCTTGCGCAAAACGCGCAGCACCAAGTCCTTAGTGAGGCAGGGTTGATGATGGACAGTGCCCTTGCCATCCGCGAGTACACCGCGAATGAGATCCTGCCCCTGCTCGATGAGCGATTGAAAAGCGAATTCCCGCCGCAAAGCGTGCCGTTCTACGCAGCAACCCAGAATTTCTTGCGGCTCCGGCAGGGCCATCCGCAATATACTTACAAGGAAGCGACGCTGAATCCGACTAATCCGCGGGATCGGGCGGCCGATTGGGAAGCGGACATCATCCAACGGTTCAGGAATGATTCGAAAGTATCCGAGGTTGTCGGCATGCGCGATACCCCGATGGGCGAGTCGCTGTATTTGGCACGCCCAATTCATGTCGAGTCCGAGTGCTTGGGCTGTCACAGTCTGCCCGCCGCCGCGCCGCGCACGCTTATCGCGCGATACGGAAGCGATAACGGCTTTGGATGGCGCGCCGGTGAAGTCGTCGGAGCGCAGGTGGTGTCGGTGCCCTTCGCCAATGCCACTGCGGGTGCCGCGAGAGCATTTCGCGGCTTCATGATCTCCCTGATTGCGGTGTTTGCCGCGGTGTTTGCGGTCGTCAACGCGGTATTTTACTTTCTGGTGGCACGGCCGGTAAAACAGATAGCGCGGATTGCGGATCGCTCGAGCCTGGGCGATATGTCCGCGGGAGAGTTTCCCGTAAGCGGGGGCCGGGAAATTGCCTCCCTCGGCCGATCCTTCAACCGCATGCGCAAGAGCATCGAGAAGGCGCTGAAGATGCTCGAGACTTAAGGCCGTGGCGAGAGACATATTCATCAGCTACTCGCAGCCGGATTACGACTGCGCTCACGAGTTGGTCGCACGGCTGGAATCGCAGGGAATCGAATGCTGGATCGCGCCGCGCGACATCTCGCCGGCGGCGGACTGGGCGGCGGAGATCATCGACGCGATCTCGGCGGCGCGGGCAATGATTCTAGTGTTTTCCGCCAGCAGTAATGATTCGCCGCAGGTGCGCCGCGAAGTGGAGCGCGCGGTGCACAAAAAATTGCGTATTCTGCCGTTTCGCATTCAAGACGTGACGCCTTCAAAGAGCCTCGAGTATTTCCTGAGCTCGCAGCATTGGATGGATGCGTTTCCGCCGCCCCGCGAGCCGCACTATGCGAGATTGGGCGCCTATCTGAACACGATGTTGGGAGGGGCACCGGCCGCCCAGCCGGTTGTTTCCGGTCGCGCCGCCGTCAGTGTCAACGCAGATGTCTTCACAGCACCAGTGTTGCTTAAAATCGAGACAAAACTGGCCTCGTACATAGGTCCCGTCGCCAAACTGTTGGTGAAGCGGGCAGCCTCGCGGACCTCGAGCCTTGAGGAACTGGTAACTCAGCTGGCCGCCGAGCTTGAATCTCAAGCCGACCAACGCGAGTTCACGCGCCTCTGTCGTCAGATCCGGTCGACTGAAGTTTGAAGCGGTCGGCTCAAGAGTGCGCCGTCGGCTCCTGGATCTTCCAGCCCCTGAGCAAGAGCCAAAGCATGAAAAACAGTTCCCCGACGGAGGTGAGGAGGATAAATCCCAAATGGGCCCTCGGATAAAGGTATGGCCTCAAGCTATTGATCATCCAGCCCGATCCATCGATTGCCAGCAAGATCCCGAGAATCCTCGGGATGTAGCCCGATCGGTAAACCAAGCAGCCCAGCAGAACAAGGTGAATCCTAAAAAGCACCAGACCCACGGACCAATCGTAGCGAACCGAATTGAGCAGCAGCAAAACCTGGGCATGCAGATGATCGGATCCAAAGGCCGTCAGGTAGTGCGCGGCTGCAAATGCGGGCGGCAATCATTCGGCAAGACCAGTGTATCCCCGCATATCGGCGAATAGCACTGAAGCATGAGTCGTCTCCGCAGCGATTTAGGTTGCTTGCAGTGCGTCTTTTATCCTGACCATCGCGTGTCGACCACCAACGCTCGGCTGGCGTTTCGAGCGTGCGAGTGCATTAGCGATTCGTCCAGTACTTACCCGAACGCTCGCGGTGACTGATCCCTCGGCAAGTTCCTTGCCTTGCGCGGGCGTTGGTAAAGTACCCGTCGCCATGCCGGTCACCGCAATTCGCGGAGCGTGCGCGGTTGGCGCGTGATCGATGCGCTTGTCAGCGCTCTTATCACCGGTCCCGATCGGCCCGGATTGGTGTCTGACTCTGTCACCAGGGCTGCGGGAACCTTGAGTGAAAACGGCAGAATCGAATATTATGGTCGTCATATCACAGTGCTCGGTTTCGTCGGCGGAAAGGGTACATCCGAGTTCTAAAAAGGTAGCCGAATCGAAGGCGATCGTAGTAAGTCATTAATAGCACTCGGTGCGAACTCGCACCATTCGAGGCCAATAGCGCCTTCTAATTCACGCGTAACACGCGCCATAACCCTAGCACTGCGCCCCGTTTCCGGAAGCTTAATGCTGACCTCAATATAAGCGTGCAGGCGCAACTCATGGTCTGCTTCTATGAGCGCGCCGCTCAGACTTAGGTTCTTCAAATGCCCGTGAATTGTCGGTGAGGCATGTGCTGTTACTTGCACTGGTATATCCAACCCAATCCGTTGGCCCCAGCGGCGTCCATTTTCGGTCAGTTGGTTGGTCAACATAGAAGAATCCGTCCTCTGATAGCCCCGCTAGAACATTGATATAAAGTACCCCGTGATAGCGGGGCAGTGGCGCGATGAGACGATTCGACCTCACGCTTGAGAATGTGGGCCGAAGCGCCCATTCCTGTTAGAAGGTAGCGTTGATAGATGCATCGAGTTCCTTTGCCTATGCAGCTATCTACTGTGTGCCGTAGCGGATCAGATTCGCTGTTCGGAAACCCACATACCGCGTGTTAAAACTGTGATGGACCGCACACTGCGAGAGTTGGGCCTGCTTTCTTGCGCCAAAATGAACATTGATTCGCCTAGTCACTGAAGCTCGCGCCGACGTCAATCACCATGATCGGGAGATTGTCCGCAAGTTCGAATATCGTCGACATCACGTGTTCGCGACCGCAATCGCCTTTTTTGCTTTCTAGCGAATGGCCATTGCGGCAGGGGCTGCAAACCGCCGCAGGTCTATACGGGCCGATTATTCGATTCCGTCGCAGCACTGCGGGGCCGGTCTGCACATCGTCGAGTCGGCGCTGCGATGTGGGTTCGAGAGAATTTACAACAGCAGACGATGATAACGCGCACTATGCGCAGGACGACCAAGCGAGAAACGCACGATGATGCCTGAAGTGTTTCCCGCTTGTACCGAATTTGCCGATGTCAAAGGAATTCCGGCAAATCGATAAACGGTGGTCCGAGATTCCGAAATTAGAATTGGGACTAAAGACAAGAATCAAAACATCACTCATCCCGGTGGAATTCATTCTCGAGATCATGGAAATTGAAGCATGGTTCCTCGCGGAGACTTCTCACTTCCCGAGAATTGACGCAGCAATTACGATACCTGTGATCTCGGCGCGCTTGGGGTTTAATCCAGAAGCGGACATGAGCTTGAGGCCAAACCCATGCGACGATTTGGACAACTGCTCTCGCATCGGTGGCAAAAGGTATTCAAAGTGAGCGGGCGGTAGTACCGTTGAGAGTCTGGACTTCAGCAGTGTCTATTTCGATTTGCGACCAAGGATTCCCTACCTGGACCGGTTGCTGACTAGCCTTGAGAGTTTCATGATTTGACGGGCGGTAACTATGTGACTTTAAGCGCGGACCCCGGGTCCCTCGCGGGATGATGGTGCTTATAATGCCGTCGGAAATTGCATAGCGGACCCTCGCGTATCGCGTCTGCCAGAGCGTGCGGGTCAGTCGGCCGGTGCTGGTTGGCGCGGGTCTCGTAAGCCGATGCATACATCCGGCTCAAGCTGTGGCTCCGGTAACACGGAGGCGATACGATGGCGACCCATGACCATCGGGGAATACATCGTTCGCCGAGGAAGACTCGTTCAGGGCCTCTCGTTGTTCTGTGCGATCGCATTGTTGGCTGCAAGTCTTTTGTTCAACGCATTCTCGAAAAAGACTGCCGGCAAAGCGTGGATACTCATCTGGGTCGCCTTGGTGTTCTCGATCACCGGAGTGATCGGCTTTCTGACAAAATGCCCGCGGTGCAAACGAAGCCTCGGGTCGCTGGTCAGCCAGGTTTCTACTGGGCGGGGAATCAAAACGCTTAGCGTCTGCCCTCAGTGCCGCGTGAGTCTTGAGGAGCCGATGCAGCCTCCCGCCAACCCGCAATGAACTGATGTGCCCTCATGATGTGGCTCCCCGGGACGGATTCGAACCGCCGACCAACGGATTAACAGTCCGTCGCTCTACCACTGAGCTACCGGGGAATACGGAGGAGGCGCGGATTGTCGGGAAGCGCGCGCTCGAAGTCAAGGAATCAAGATTGTCCTACGATGGCATGCGGGACGTAGGGTGCTTCCAACTTTGCGATCTCGGCGGCATCGAGCTTAAGGGCCAGGGCCGCGACAGCATCGTCAAGGTGCAGGGGCTTCGAGGCGCCGACGATGGGGGCGGTCACGAAGGGCTTTTGCGTAATCCAGGCCAGGGCGACCTGTGCCTTCGATACTCCTCGCACGGCCGAGATGGCGGCGACCTGCTCGACGATTTGTCGATCGGCTTCGACAGTGGATTCGTAGAGTTTATTGCCGTACTCGTCGGTCCGCGTGCGTGCGGTTTGAGTGTCCCAGGCGCGCGTTAGGCGGCCGCGAGCGAGTGGGCTCCACGGCAGTACTCCGATCCGTTCATCGGTGCAAAGCGGCATCATCTCGCGCTCTTCTTCGCGGTATAGCAGATTGTAGTGGTTCTGCATGGTGACGAATTGCGTCCAGCCATTCTGTCTTGCGAGATGCAGCGCCTTGCTGAATTGCCATGCGTACATGGAGGATGCGCCGAGATAACGCGCCTTGCCGCTTTTCACGACTTCATCCAGGGCCTCGAGCGTTTCCTGAATCGGCGTGGTGTAGTCCCATCGATGGATCTGATACAGATCTACGTAATCGGTGCCCAGGCGCCGCAGGCTTGCGTCGATGGCGCTAAAGATCGCCTTGCGCGACAGGCCGCGGCCGTTGGGGTCCTTGCGCATCGGGAAAAACACTTTGGTGGCGATCACGACCTCGTCGCGCTTCGTGAATTCCTTCAAGGCCCGGCCGAGGATTTCCTCGGAAGTGCCGTCGGAATAGCTGTTGGCAGTGTCGAAAAAGTTGACGCCCAAGTCCAACGCTTGACGGATCAGCGGGCGGCTTTGCGCCTCGGGCAGAGTCCACGGATGATCGCCGCGCTCTGGCACGCCAAAAGTCATGCAGCCCAGGCCGAACTGCGAGACCTTCATGCCCGTGCTGCCGAGGTTCTGATATTCCATATTGGACGCTATTATCCGTCAGCCGAAAGCCAGCGCGATTGCGTGATCGCGCACATCGGCCGGCCATGTGCGGATGAGCTCGCTGAATCGCGCGCGATCATTCGCAAACAATGCGCGGTTGGCTGCGTCGAAGTTCGCTAAATTGCCGGCCATTCCCCAGATGAATTGAAAGGCGGCCTCCCGCCGCTCTCGGCGTTGGTCCGGCTCTTGGTTGGTGCGCCGCGCAGCCTCCACCAACTTGCGGATCGCCACCGAGGCGCCGCCGGGCTGGGAGCCAAGCCAGGCCCAGTGGCGCGGCAGCAGGGTGACCTCGCGTGCAACGACGCCGAGTTTCGGGCGGCCTCTGCCTCGCGGCAGGGGTTCCGGGGTGGGGGCCGCGAGGCGCGCCAGAACTTCAGCCTCGCTGCCACGGGTATCGATATCGATCGCACGGCCGGAACGATCGTCGTAGATCAGTACCGACCCGGTGGGGTGGTGGGCAAGGGCGTTCTTCACGGCCAGCGCCACCTGGCTGATGGATCCCGATGCCAATCGAGACGAGCCAACAAAGGCTGTGAATACAGAGGATTGTGGATCATTCATTGCGGCGGGCTTAAGTAGTGGCTGGGCGGAAATAATATCCGGATGAATATAGTGCGTCAATATCGCCCGGGTAATAATATTAGTGTTGACTAAGTCAACATTTCCGCGGAAACGTCGCGTCTCGGGGAAACACTGCGAGCGGTGCGCCGGGGCCCGCCAACGCGCTAGGCGCGTTTGGCCACCGCGACGTCGAGGACCCCCCGCCGAATACGGTTCATTGCGTCCTCCAAGGTCTTCATGCTGCTGGCGAAGGAGATGCGCACATGACCGGGAGCCCCAAAGCCTGATCCGGGCACCACTGCCACGCCCGCGTGCACCAGCAGATATTCCGCAAAGGCATTGTCGTCCTTGATTCCGAGCGCGCGCATGGCGCCGTCGACTTGCGCAAACGCGTAGAACGTACCGGCGCCGGGATTGCAGGAAATGCCGGGAATGGCATTCAGCGCGGCGACGACATAGTCATGGCGTTCTTTGAACGCCTTGTTCATTTCCGCGACGCCGCTCTGGTCGCTGTTCAAGGCCACGGTGGCCGCGCGCTGCGAAATACTTGAAGCGTTCGACGTCGACTGTCCCTGGACGGTCGACATCGCGGACACTACTTCCTTCGGGCCGCCGCAATAACCGATGCGCCAGCCCGTCATCGCATAGGCCTTGGACACGCCGTTGATGGTGATGGTGCGATCGTAAAGCTGCGGATTCGCCTGTGCGAAACTGGTGTAGGGCTCGGCGCCCCAGTAAATATGCTCGTACATTTCGTCCGCGGCGATCATCACCCGCGGATGCTTGTCGAGCACCGCCCCAAGGGCCTGCAGTTCCGCTTTCGTATAGGCGGAGCCGGTCGGATTATTGGGGCTATTGATGATCAATAGTTTGGTGCGAGGGGTGATGGCGCCCGCCAGTTGCTCCGCTGTGATTTTGTATCCTTCGCCGGGGCCTGCGTAAACGCTCACGGGGACGCCGTCGAACAGCAGCACCATGTCCGGATAGGACACCCAGTACGGCGCGGGAATCACGCATTCGTCGCCTGGATCGAGGAGCGCGGCGCAGACATTGAAGCAAGTCTGTTTTGCGCCTGAGGAGACCAAGATTTGGCGGCGGTCGTAGGTCAAGGCATTGTCGCGTTTGAATTTGGCGATGATTGCGTCTTTCAGTTCGGCCGTTCCATCGACGGCGGTGTAGCGAGTGACCCCCTTGCGAATCGCCTCGACGCCCGCATCTGCAATATGGATAGGAGTGTCGAAGTCCGGTTCGCCGGCTCCGAGACCGATGATGTCCTTGCCTTCGGCCTTGAGCGCGGCGGCTCGGGCGGTGACCGCCAAGGTGGGGGAGGGCTTCACTTTTTGTACGCGCTTGGAAAGGGACACGGTGAAGGGGTCTCCTATGTCAAAAAGAGCGGTCGAGTGTACGAAAAATAGCCTTCCGGCGCCAGGATTTGCGAGCGCCTGGCGGGATCAATACGTGCGCCCGGCGCGAGCAACGTGAGACAATGCAGCCATGAGTTTTGAGCTCTATTCCGACTATCTCCCGGCGGGAGATCAGCCGCAAGCGATTGAGAAGCTGGTGGACGGGCTCGGGAGCGGCCTTGCTCATCAAACTCTGCTTGGAGTCACCGGGTCGGGCAAGACATTCACCATCGCCAACGTTATCCAGCAAGTCCAGCGGCCGACCCTCGTGCTGGTGCACAACAAGACGCTGGCCGCGCAACTCTATGGCGAATTCAAGGTGTTCTTTCCGAAGAATGCCGTCGAGTACTTTGTGTCGTACTACGACTACTATCAGCCCGAGGCCTATGTGCCGGCCTCCGACACCTTCATCGAGAAGGATGCATCGATCAACGAGCATATCGAGCAAATGCGCTTATCAGCGACCAAGGCGCTGCTCGAGCGGCCCGATTCGATCATCGTGGCGACGGTCTCCGCGATCTATGGTTTGGGCGATCCACAGGCCTACCTCAGCATGGTGCTGCACATGTCGCGGGGCGATCGCCTCGAGCAGCGCAAGCTCCTGCGGCGCCTGGCGGATATGCAGTACACGCGCAATGAAATCGATCTGCAGCAGGGCACATATCGGGTGCGCGGCGACGTCATCGACATATTCCCGGCCGAGTCCGATCGCGAGGCGGTGCGCGTCGAGCTGTTCGACGATCAAGTCGAGGCCTTGAGTTACTTCGACCCCCTCACCGGAGAGGTACTGCGCAAGGTGCCGCGCCTCACCGTGTATCCGTCGACGCACTACGTGACGCCGCGGGAGCGGGTGCAGACAGCGGTCGAGGATATTCGCGGTGAATTGCGCACGCGGCTGCTGGAGCTGCACGGCGCCGGCAAATTGGTGGAGGCGCAGCGGCTGCAGCAGCGCACGTTGTTCGATCTCGAAATGATGAATGAAGTAGGTTACTGCGCCGGCATCGAAAATTATTCGCGCTACCTGTCGGGCCGGGAGCCGGGCGAGCCGCCGCCGTGCTTGTTCGATTACTTGCCGAAAAATGCCTTGATGGTCATCGACGAGAGTCATCAGACGATTCCGCAGTTAGGAGCGATGTACAAAGGCGATCGATCGCGCAAGGAAACCCTGGTCGAGTATGGATTTCGCTTGCCGTCAGCTCTCGACAATCGGCCGCTGCGCTTCGAGGAGTTCGATCAGCTGGCGCCGCAGGCCATTTACGTCTCCGCGACGCCGTCCGCCTATGAAAGGCGGGTATCCGGTCAAGTCATCGAGCAGGTAGTGCGGCCCACGGGCTTGGTCGACCCGGTCGTGGAGCTGCGCCCGGTGCGCGCCCAAGTGGACGACTTGCTGTCGGAGATCCGGTTGCGCGCGCAGGCCAACGAACGCGTGCTGGTCACCACCCTCACGAAGCGAATGGCGGAGGATCTCACCGACTACCTGAATGAGCACGGCGTGAAGGTCCGCTACCTTCACTCGGACATCGAAACCGTCGAGCGCTCGGAGATCATTCGCGACCTACGATTGGGGAAATTTGACGTGATCGTCGGCATTAATTTGCTGCGAGAAGGGCTCGATATGCCGGAGGTGTCGTTGGTGGCGATACTCGACGCCGACAAGGAAGGGTTCTTGCGCTCGGAAGGCTCCTTGATTCAGACCATCGGGCGGGCCGCGCGTAATATCCGGGGTAAGGCGATTTTGTACGCTGACGTGCGCACCGGATCCATCGAGCGCGCAATCGCGGAGACCGACCGGCGCCGCGGCAAGCAAATCGAGTTCAACGCCCGGCACGGCATTACTCCGCGCAGCATCGTCAAGGCGGTCGGCGACGTGATGGAAGGCGCACGCTCGGTCCAAGAGAGCTACGGCCGGGATTCGAGCGCCGATGATGGCCTGCTGCCGCCGGAGCAGGCGCTGAAGCGCATCAAGAAACTGGAAGCGGAGATGATGAAGCTGGCGCGGAACCTCGAGTTCGAGCAGGCGGCTCGCTTGCGCGATGAGATACAAAAACTGCGACGGACTGCCTTCGGTGTTCCGGACAAGCGGGTAGGGTAGGCGGGGGCGCTATGCAGAAAGATCTCATCCAACCGCAGGAAATGGACCTCGACAGCACCGATCGGCTGCCGATGATCGAGGGCACCCTCGTCGATCCTGACGTCGAGGACGATGCCGTCCCGCTCGACACTCCGCCGGGCACTGCTGGATCTACGGCAATCGGAAGCCAGCGCACGGCCCCGGAGTTTCCCCGGACCACGGGGGTCGATCTGCCGTCCCTCGCGCAAAGCATACGATCCGTAGAGGAACGCATTGGCCGCCAGCGCACCGAGTACGAGGCTTTGGCGCGCTCCCATGAGTTCGCTCGCGATGCCGAGGCGGCAAGTACGGCGCGCGCCGGCGCGCTGTCGGCAGATCTGGCGGCGGCGCGCACGGCACTCGAGGCGGAGCAACACCGGTCGCGGGATCTGGAGCAGCGGCTGTCGGAGGCCAACGCCGCCGCGCAGGCCGCGCGCGCTGCTTTCGCCCATGGCCCACCGCAGCGCCTCGACGATGTTGGATTTGCCGCAGCCGTTGGGGCCGANNCCGCCGCGCAGGCCGCGCGCGCGCGCGCCGAAGAGGCGGCGCAGCAGTCGGAGCGTCTCGGTAGCGAATCGCGCACCCTTCGAGATTCACTGGCGACGCGCGATGCGACCATCGTTCAGGTACTGCATTCTTTGGGAGAGCGCGATGCGCAGCTTACTGCGCTGCAACGGGAGCACGCGAAAATCGTGCCCGCGCTCGAGGCGCGTTCGCAATCCAGCCGGCAACTGGAAGCAGAACTGCACTCGGCTCGCGCGGAGACGGCTGCGTTTGCGGCCGAATTGACGGCCGGCAAGCGATCCTTGGCGGCGCAGGCGGCGAAAACCACGCGCGGTGAATCTGAATTAAACGCGGCGCGGCTGGAATTGCGCACCGCGAAAGGGCTGGCGGAGGTCTACCTGGAACGCCTGCGGACACGCGAATTTCGCCGTGGGGTCGATCAGAATCTATATCGCGACTTGGACGGCCAAGTCAGCGCCGCGACTGCAAACGTTGAAACGCTACGCGCCGAACACGATCGACTGAACGGGCAACTGGCCGAGCGGAACGCGAAACTTGCCGCGCAGGACGCGACCATCGGCAAGCTCAA
>PKXS01000057.1:0-9494 GCA_003132425.1 Gammaproteobacteria bacterium
AAGGCTGGCTTGTGCAACAGGCGCAGTACGACCTTGCACAAGTCTGCCGCGGCCGGCTGAAGCTAAAGCGGTTGGAATTGGTGTAAGCGCCCGCGAACTCCCCGCGCCTGAATTTTTGCGGCCTCCCTGTCCGCCGCGTCCCGCGGCGTGATCTTCTGCGGGACGTATTTCAACCGGGATTCGGTGGCCCGCGCGTCTCGGTTTGGTTTGGAATGAAAGACTTGTCTGATAAGCAAATACTAGAGAAACTACAGCAGCTTCAGAACAGCCATCGTGAAGCTCAGGCGTTGAAAAAGAGGGATTCGATCAGAGAGCTAATCGATAACGTCATCCCGAAACCTGCTGATGTTCAACCACAAGATTCGGTCAGGATATTTGCTGCCTATCAGAAATCAAGAAGCCGGGATACGACGTGGAGCGCCGCGACGTGGACGTGGGTTTCGGCGAGGTGGAACTTTCCCGCGGTGGTGTTGCGGCCGGTGCAGGGCACCCTGATGCTTTCGAGCAACCCCCCCGGCGCCGCGGTCCTGGTAAACGGCAAGCGCCAACCGCAGGTGACTCCGGCGCAATTTCAGTTAGCTCCCGGCTCCTACTCGATCAGCGTGGAATGGAAAGACGGCAAGCAGGCCAGCCGCACGGTGCAGATCAAGGATGGCATCAACTTCCAGAAATTTCTGATTGGGCAGTGACCGGGATTTCGGAAGCGGCATTCCGGACTTGTTTCACCAGGCCTTGAGACGATTGCCCAAGCCCTCCGTGCCATCGCGTATAGGCCCCGCCTTCAACCGCCGCCCCGCCGCCCCTTCCGCGACAGCGGCATTCTTGGCGTAAGTGGGTGTTGGGGATCAATGGAACGGAAAACCGGGTTAAGGTCACGCGAGTTTTGCAGCTTCCCTTGAACCCGGCAAGTTTCCAATAGCGCCACAACATCGCCCGGAGCCGCCGCATCCCAAGCCGAATTGGCCCAGACCCAACAGTCGTGTCACCAGGTGCCATTTGAATTACGCCAACGCCAATCGCGTGTTCATATCGAGGTCGAATCGGCCGTAGGGATTCACGTGCTCCCAAATCAACGGCGTTAGGGCGGCGTAGTCGCGGGGTGTGAACTTCCCCTGCCAATGCGGCTGAGCCAGCAGCTTCTGGATCATCAACGTGTTGATGTAGACCATGCAGTTTTGAATCAGGTGCAGCGAGAGCATGCTGATCTCATGGTCTTCGCGGCGGTTGCTGGCCATCTCGCCGCGACGGGCAAAGAACACGAAATCCGTAGCCCCGTTCCATTGTTCGACGACGTTCAGGCCTTCGTGAATTTCGCGGCGCAAAGCCTCGGAATGCAGATACCGGCAGAGGAAGATAGTCTTATTGGCCTTTCCCAGTTCGGCGAAGGCCTTGTAGGTGGGATGTCGCACGTTCTTTTTGGTAAAGCGGCGCAGGATGGCTTCGGTTTCGGCCGTTCCCAGGCGAAGGGCCGTCGTGTACTTCACCATCTGATCGTACTGTTGACGCAACGATTCCCAGTCGATCGGCTTGCTTAAGATCAGCTGCAGGTTCGCATACGCGCCGGCCTTGCCGGCTTCCGGGCGATACAGGGTTTGCGAGTGGATGGCCTTTAGCCGCGGCAACAGCTGAAATCCGAGCAGTCGGCAGAAAGCGAAGGCGATGGTACTCTGCCCGTGCGAATCGACGTATTGTCGATCGACCTCCATTTCAGTGCAGTGATGGATGACGCCCTCGATCATCGAGGCGACCTCGGAGGAGGACGGCGACTTCAACTGCGAGTGGATGCACAACGAATTCCGCTCGACGTGCCAGTAGATCATGATGCCGCGACCGCCATAGCGCACGTGCCATTGCGTGGTGAGATTTTGATCCCAAGCGCCGTAGTGTTTGGAATCGGAGGCGCAGGCCGTGGTGGCAGAACCCCAAATGGCGGGATTTCTGGCCCGCAGTGTGCCGTCGGCCACCATCGCGATCGCACGGCGCAGGGCGTCGACGCCGATATAGCGTCGGCGAACATAGGCCAAATCCTGGGCCGTCACGCCGGACTCGAGACCCGCCATGCGTTGCAACCCTGCATTGGTACCAATCCCATGCAGACACAGCAGCAGCCGCGGCTGCAGCACCGAGCGCTCCAGCGTTTCATAGGCGGTCGGGCTTTTCAGTGCGTCGGTGAAGCCCAGCCGAAGATCGGTTTCCTTGACCATGTCGAGCAGACTAGTCATCGGCCACGTCGCATTGAGTTCCGCCTTGAATGCCGTGAGGGTGGGCGGATCAGGCTGCTTATCTAGAGGCGAGAGCGTAATCCAGCCACCGCCCTTCGCGCTGATGCGCGCGGCCGGGTTCTTCTTCAGGTCAGTGTTTAAGGCGCCCAGCGCCTCGCGCATGTCGTTCTGTAGCTGGGTGATGAACCGGTCTGCATCCAGAGGCAAATTCAATGCTTTGTAGTGTTCATCGCGGTTCGCCTCAAAATCCGCGGGCAGATCCTCATCCGGATTGCGGTACCGATTGGCGCCGACGACCCATATTTGCTTGCAGCGCAGCTGTTCGCGCAGGGCCTCGAGCACCGCTACCTCGTAGGTGACACGATTGACACGATCGCGGCCGGCAGCATCCTTCTCCACGACGGCGTCGCGCCACAGGCCACGTACAACGCCATCGAGTGGAACCTCTTCTCCGATCGGGAAAGTGCGCAGTTTCGTGTCGGCAAAACGGTTCACCAGTTCCAGCGCTTGCATGACCGGGCGATGGCGCTCGTTGTTGGACCTAAACTCCAGGGCGGCCAGGAGTTTGGGCACCATCCGCCGGTAGTGTCCGGCATAGGAATTGCGGATCACCGTGCGCAACGTCGTGCGGTAGGTCGGCCCAGTGGCTTTCCATTCCTTGACCAGATCGCGCAAGGTCTCCTCGCCAACCACCGGAAAGACGACGTCGCGTACCACGCCGTCCGGATGAGCTAATGTGGCATCGGCCAATTCGAACAGCAGGTTGTGCTTGCGGCCGACGCGCTTGATGTCAGCGAGCAATTCCCGTTCGACCTTACGCTCCGCACGGGCACCGATACGATGGACTGTCTCGATCAACAGATCGACCAGGTCGTCGGCGAGGCTGCGTGCTCGCAGATAGACGAATGCGGCTAACCAGGTAATTCGCGCTGCATCGATGTCCCGCCGCAGTTCATACGGTGCCTCGACCGTTACCCGCCGCCGGCAGCGCTCCAGATCGCGCGGCGACGCGTGATTGAACAAATCAGCTGGAAGGTCCATGCGTCGGATCAGTTCCAGCTTCGCCAATTCTTCCTGCATGCTGGCGAGGCTCGGGTGTCTTGGATTTCCACGCAGCGTCAGGAGAGCCGCAGGTGCGCTGCCTGTCGCGCTCTCACCCTCGGCCGAGCCGAGCAGCTCGTCAAGACGTCCACGGACCGCCGGCGACAACTGCGCGTAGATATCGCCATAAAAGCGCTCCTCATGGGCACGCAGTGCGGTGCGAGCGATGCGCTCTACACGGTCGGCCGCGGGGGGTTCGATCGCCAGTTCCCGACATCGCGCTTCCAATCGCTCGATCAGCGGTTCGAGCTGCCCGCCGGCTTCTGCAGCAACGTGATCGCGCAGCCAGGCTGCCAGCATCTCGGCATCGGCGACCGAGGCCTCGCGGAAGCCGAAGCGTGCTCGAATCTCGGTCCGAAGGCGCTTCGCCGTTCTTTCAGCGAGGAGCAATCCGCCATCGGCAGGGACAGTGACCTCGATCTGTCGCGCCAAGCCAGAGACATCCACGGTCTCCAGATCAGATGGTCCGCGTGGGAACCGTCCATTCTCGCGGAAGAACAGCAACCACGTTGCAAAGGTGAGGCGGTTCTCTCGGCTTTTGGCCATCACCATGCTGAAATCGCTGGGGGCCAACGAATGTGGGGTTGCTTCACTCCGGCCCTGATCGACCATGATGCAATTACCTCGGTTTTCGCGACACTTATCAAAAGACGAAAATCGAGGCCCAAACGACCCTAAATCTGTTGCAAAATGAATCGCGAAATCTATGATGCGCTAACGGTACCATCGAAAGAGTTTTGCACCATGCGAATCGGCTATGCCCGTGTCTCGACAGACGATCAGACCTTGGATCTGCAACGCGATGCGTTGAAGCGCGCCAAGTGTCGCCATACGTACGAAGAACAGGCCAGCGGTAAGAACACCGCCCGGCCCGAGTTGGACGGCTGCCTAAAGGCCCTGCGCAAGGGCGATACCCTGGTCGTGTGGCGACTCGACCGGTTGGGGCGCAGCCTGCGCGACCTGATTCAGCTCACCCAGGATCTGCAGGGTCGCGGTATCGGACTGGAATCCTTGACCGAGAAGATCGATACCGTTACCACGACCGGCAAGCTGGTCTTTCACGTGTTTGCGGCCTTGGCCGAGTTCGAACGCAACCTAATTCGCGAGCGCACGCTCGCCGGTCTCAAGGCGGCGCGAGCTCGCGGCCGCAACGGTGGCCGACCGAAGAAACTCAGCGCCAAGGAACTGAAGACGATACGCACGCTGCTGCGCTCAAACGAAGTGCCGGTGCAGGATATTGCGGCGCAGTTCAAAGTGAATCGATCGACTCTGTACCGTAATGTGACTGCAACGTGAGGTGACCGGATGAATCTCGCGTCGCAAGAAGCCGAACTGATTGGATCGTGGTGCCTTGAGGGTGTTGAATCGGGAGGATAAGGATGCGGCTGCACATATCTCAGGTTTTTTGGAATCGCCAAAGGCTTGCTATCGCAGCCATGCTCCTCGTCTGGGGGAACCCAGCCGTCGTCTTTGCGGATCAAGCGAGCGACGTCGCGGCGCTTGAAGCTAAGTGCGAGGCGGAGCGGGAAGCCAAGATCAAGCCGTTGCGCGATGTGGAGATAGCGAAATGCAAAGCGGATCAAAACAATGATTCCGGATATTGCGAGCGATTCTGGAAAGACTATGGCAATTCGAGGCGCGGCGTCACTGGCGGAACGATCCCAAGAATGTTCTGGAACTTGCCAATCTGCGTCGCGGCATTCAAAGCCCGCAAAGCGCTAGCGGATGGTGATGTTCGATAAGCGGGCGCGCTGTATTACTGACGCGGAAAGGCGCACTCCCGATCATCGGCGGGGGTTCGCTATAGCGTCCATTCGCGAAAGGCGGCTTTGGGCACTCTGCTGGCAGACAATCGAAATGCTCAAGTGGCGGCGACTGCTGGTGGCATGACTGTTGGGTTTAGAGCCAAATGGCACTTGGTGACACGACTGTTGGATCTACCCCTTCCTGTAAGAGATCGACATTCACCGTACGCGCGTCGCGCCGCATAGCGCGTCAGGTCTGGTTAGGAAGAAAACAGGGGCCCCCCGAGGGCCCCGAAGTATTGGCGCGACGGCCTATTTGTTGGATCGGCTCTCGTCGTTGCCGTCGGGCGGCAGGACGACGAGGCCGCCGTCGATCGGGCGGAAGTGATGCCATCGGCGTAGACGGAGAGTGCCGACGTGAGGCCGGGCATGTGATTGCTTGTCGGTTCTCCGGGTGTTTGCAGGGGTGAGCGGCGTTGCGGCTCGGCGCTCGTAGCTAAGAGAGTTGGACGGTGAATCCAACTATCTCTGCCAACGTCAGCCCGCGTCCTATTTGAAAGCGGAGCATCTTCTCTTATATTAGTGGGGCAATCCCCTCGGTTATATACGGCGCGCACGCGGCGCAGGAACATTCAACATGGCGAGCAAGGTATGGTTCATCACGGGTACGTCCAAGGGTTTTGGCCGCGTGTGGGCGGAAGCGGCGCTGGCGCGGGGCGATCGGGTCGCCGCGACGGCGCGGAGCGTGAAGACACTTGCCCCGCTCGTCGAGCGCTTCGGCAATCAAGTCGCGCCGATCACGCTCGATGTCACCGACAAGGCTGCGGTCGACGCCGCGATCAGCGAGGCGCACACGCGATTCGGGCGCCTCGACGTGGTGATTAACAACGCCGGCTACGGCCTCTTCGGCACGATCGAGGAAGTCAGCGAGGCCGAAGCCCGGGCCCAACTCGAGACCAACCTGTTTGGTGCGCTATGGGTGACGCAGGCGGCGCTGCCGATCATGCGTGCCCAGGGGTCGGGCCATGTCATTCAGGTTTCATCCATCGGCGGGGTCAATGCCTTCCCGACCGTTGGTCTCTATCACGCTTCCAAATGGGGACTTGAGGGCTTTAGCCAGTCACTCGCCGCCGAGGTGGCCGGCTTCGGCATCAAGGTGACCATCGTTGAGCCGGGCGGCTACGCCACCGACTGGGGCGGACCCTCGGCGAAGCGTGCCACGCAAATGCCGGCCTACGACGGCGCCCGCGCCGTGATCGCTGGGTTTCGCAGCACCAACGTCCCCGGCGATCCGGATGCGACAGGCCCGGCAATCCTGAAGGTGGTTGATGCAAAGGATCCGCCGCTGCGCATCTTCTTCGGTTCCGGCGGATTATCAATGACGCGTGCAGAGTATGCCAGACGAATCGAGACCTGGGAGAAGTGGAACGACGTCTCCCTTGAGGCACAGGGCGACTTGGCGGCGACACGGTCGCGCTAGACATCGTTACTACGGAGGTCGTAACCGAGGCGAGTAAAAAAAGGGCCTGTAAGGGGGTGGATCGTTACTTGTTGTCCGGATCGCCGTAAACCCATCCGTGGGGGCTGCGGGAAAAACTCCTGTTTTTCACGCTCCGGAAAACAAGTAGCGATCCACTGAGGTGAAGAAAGAAGAGGGGGCCCTTGAGGGCCCCCTAAGAAGTTGGCGCGGTGGGCTATTTGTTGTTGCGGCTATCGTCGCCGTCGGGCGGGAGGACGACTAGCCGACCATCCACCGGGAAGGCCTTCAGTTCGATACTGAAGCCGATTCCTTCTTTGTGTGGAAATGCCGCACCGATCTTGGTCCACTTCTTTTGCGTTTTGCCGTCGCGTTCGTATTCCTCGACGGTGAAAACGTTCAGGTAGCTGGCCGTTGGCGCATTGCTACAGGAAGTAGCAACGGACGCGTCGCGTCCGGGAGGCGAGTCGGAGTCGCGCCTCTGACTCGCCGTGCCGGGCGAGTGCATGGATGCACGAACGGCCCGGCCATCGGAGGATACTGCCGGGGCTGGTGTTCGGTTGGTTTGTTGATTGCGATTGTTCATCTGTGTACTCCTGATTTAAATGATTGACCTTTTTCGTCGCCCGAAGGGTCGAGCGATGGGAGGGAAGTCGGTCAGCGTATAAGCGGCGGGTGCCTATGGGTCGTGGAATAAATAGTCAGTTGATGTAGATATACAGGGGGATCCTCTCGCTCGCGTTCCGGGCCGGCGTAAACCCCTCCATGGGGCGTGCGGGAAAAACTTCCTGTTTTTCACGCCCCATCACACGAGCGAAAGGGTCCCCCCGCGGTGTCGGTCATCTGCGGATCGATTAACTGCGATTTATACCGCGAAAACGCATTGCGCTCGGCGCCGCGATGCCGATCATCACCGAACCGATGCTTAGGTAGACGGACGGGGAGAAGGCCAGACATGTATAAGAAGAAGGAGTAGGGGGCGGAAGCTAATCAACCGGTGCAGGCGGAGAGCGCCGACGTGAGGCCGCGCATGCGTTGCTCGTCGGCTCCCCACGTTCGTTGATCTCTGGACGGGAGGCCCGAGCGCTCCCGCTTGAACGGCTCGGCCAGACGGGAATAGCGTTAAGTTTCACTTAAGAGACAGTCAGGAACTGCGTTTGTTGTGCGCGGGCGGGCGGTGCAGTCTCAACACTGTTCGAGCAATTCAATCAACGGAGAAGGCACATGAACAACGAAATCCTCGCCGAACGGGTCGCGCAAGCACTGCTTGCGGTCGGCGTTGCAACCGCTTCGGTTCTTGTTTTCCAGTTTGCGATGCTGGCAGGGTAGCGCAATGCCGGCGCTCTCAACCTCACCTCGGCTGCACTGGCCACGGGATCATGGATGATCCCACTTGCAGATGACGGCGACGGCGGGTTGCTGCGAAATCTCAATGTGTTCTCATGTGCGCATTGGCTGCGGAAGGGATCGGTGCAGCCGATTGGCGCGTGTCGCGTATTAAGGGTGGTTTGTGTTATTCGCGCGTCTTAGTCCGGTGCCATTCCCTTTTCGGCGAGCTCCTTGATCGCCTGAGCGTTTTTGGAAAGGTGCGTCAACCCCATGCCGCGCAGTACGTTCGGTGCCTTTGAGAATTGGATGTTGTCGTAGCCGACGATCTCGACGCGATTGCCCCAGGGGTCCCAAAAATCAAGGAACGGTCCAGGCTGTACTTCGACGCCTGCTTCGGCCAGTGCTCGGCGAACGGCGTCCTTGTCATCGACCACAAGCCCGAAATGACGACCGTTGTCTGATGGCGAGCTGCGTCCCTTCTGAAGCGCGAGAAACTGGTCACCCAGGTCGATTAAGGCCATGTTCTCGCTTTTCGAGCGAAGCTTGAAATCGAATATCCGTGCGTAGAAGACCAGTGCTTCCTTTATGTCGCCCACTTCAAGCGCAACGTGATTGAAACCCACGGCGCGCGCTTTCTTAGGTAGAGGCATAGAACCCTCACAGGCAGAGGTGTTAGGGAGGTTAGTATAGGATGTCGAATCCAGGAGCTTCCAGCGCCGACGTTGGGCGCGATGGGGGTGGGATTATGAAGCGACGGAGGTACTGAAGTGACCACTGGTTGGCGGCGTTCGGTGTCCATAGTCGTTATGGTAGTGATGGGGGTCTGGTTCTTTGGTGGGATGTATCTATACCCAGACGCGCCACTTCATGTGTGTGCTGAACATGGGTATTGCGGAAAACAAGGACAACCTCATACGCAGAAAGAGTTTGAAGATTTTACGGTATGGGAAAACGCGCTGCAGTGGGGCTGGCCGATCGGGATGATTGCCCTATTCCTTTTGCATAGAGACAAGATTCGAATGCGAGGGCAGAAATATTGAAGTTAAGCAGTGGAGGCGCGGGGGCGCAATGACCTGGAGGGGCGAATGATTGCGCGAATGTAGCACGGGTCCGTGCCGGCCGCCCAAAGTGATGAATATTTGAGTCGGATGAGGAAAGTCGCTTTACCGGATTACAAATCAATATCGGGAAACCGCGGCGCCTTCTGTCTGCACCGCATCGATGGCGACATTGCACATTTCGAGATGCTCACGTTTTGGGGCGACGTTGACGCGATCATGCGGTTGGCGGGGGAGGATTTTCAGCTCGCCAAGTATTATGATTTTGATCGAGCGTTCCTGGTTGAACTGGCACCCAATGTACTCCATTACACCGTGTATAAAGAATAACGATGGACCAATATTCCGGTGCAAACTAGTCTTCGTCCTCGTCAACATCGGAATCCCCGAGCATGTCGTCTCCGAGAGTCGTTAACTTGGGATGCGGGCGCCAATCGAAACCGGTGAGGCGTAGTAGGAGCTTCCTTCGGGCTCCTTTGTCGGCGCTGGCAGAGTCATCGCAGCCGCGGTAGGCTTTCACGTGTTGCATCAGCGGAGAGACGGCAATGGCGATCAAACGTCC